>JBHEKP010000363.1:0-5819 GCA_041859375.1 Candidatus Hydrogenedentales bacterium
CTTTTTTGTTTTCAAAGGTGTTATCATAATTTAATGAGACAATTACCATCTGATTATTAATATCTACCCGCGTTCCATTAATATGACAACGGAATAAACGGCTGGAATCAGCACTATGGCCATCAAGATAGCTGGGCATAACCCTTGCAAATGTGCTGTCCAAATGGTCCACTAGAAAGAGCAAAGTTGCCAGTGGTTCCTCCCGAATCAAGCCGAAAGGTGAAATTGTTGTTTCCTGCAATGAAGCCCAAGCAACTTTTAATTTTTTCTTAGGATCGTGGCAGTGGCATATGCGCCCGATTGACTGAGCGATTTGCCGGTTTGGCAGGCCCAACTCCGCATAATGCTTAACAATGGTGTTCTTGGACATCTCGGCATGGGCCATCTTATCATCGGATTTGGAGGCCTGCCCAATATCATGCATGAGTATTGAAGCGAGAATAATGTACTTTTCGAATGTGTTCAACTGAAAGACTTTTGAACGGATGGTTTCTGGCAATTGATCGACATCCCAGTAAATCTGGTCCAGATGCCTCTCCAGATTGCGAATATGCGGGAGGGAATTGTAAGAGCCGCGCTTTTCCTTGATTGCGGGAAACCATTCCCGTTCGGCGATGTCACCACTGCGCTGAAGGGCGTCAAAGAGCGCAGGGCTCTCCTCGCGCAGCTGCTCACGAATGGTCTTTCTCATAGATCCCTCGCCTTGATTCCGGCAAGCATCCCCTCGCACCATGATTGGCATCGAACAAAGGATACCCGCAACCTACCCAGCAACCTTTGAATGAATCAGCCACATCCAAGTCGAACCATCTGAGTATAGTAGTTGCCAGCATCATTTTCAATGCGAAAATCAATTATTTTAAGGCGGTGACTCATGGTGCTGATTGTGCTGAAATTCTCCGCCGACAGGTCATCGAACGACTTTATTATGCCGTTTCCTGCGGGCCGGGGAGGGTGAGGGTGAAGGCGGTGAGGCCGGGGGGGGAGTCGTCGAGGGTGAGGGTGCCGCCGTGGGCGCGCATGATTTCACGGGCGAGGCTGAGGCCGAGTCCGGCGCCGTCGACGTTTCGGTTGCGTGCCTTGTCGGCGCGGTAGAAGCGCTGGAAGACTTTTTCGCGGTCTTCCGGGGGGATGCCGGGGCCGGTGTTTTCGACGGTGAGGCGCGCGCCGCCGCCGGGGGCGCGGCGGAGGGTGACGCGGATGTGTCCGCCGGGCTGGTTGTATTTGATGGCGTTGGAGGCGAGGTTTTGCACGACCTGGCGGAGCAGATCGCCGTCGGCGGCGACGCTGAGGCCGGGTTCTATGCCGCGCAGGACGGCGAGTGCGGGGGCGAGGATTTCGGCGTCGTCGCAGGCGGCTTCGGCCAGTTCGGAGAGGTTGACGGGTTCGGGGTTGAGGCGGAGGCCGCCGGAGTCGGCGAGGGAGAGGAGGAGGAGTTTTTTGATGATGGCCTTGAGGCGCTGGGTCTCCTCGAGGAGGGCGCCGAGGGAGGCCTGGCGGGGGGAGCCGGGGGCCTCGGCCTGGAGGGCCTGCTCCAGCTCGCCCTGGAGGATGGTGAGGGGCGTTTTCAGCTCGTGGGCGGCGTCGGCGCTGAAGCGGAGCGCCTGCTGGAAGCTCTTTTCGAGGCGGTCGAGCATTTCGTTGAATACGGCGATGAGCCGGTCGAATTCGGGGTCCTCGCCGGAGGGGGCGATGCGCCGGCCGAGGCCGCGGGCGGTGATGTTCGCGGCGGCGTTGGTGAGGGCGCGCACGGGCCGCAGCACCCGCCCCGACACCCACCAGCCGCCCGCGGCGATGAGGAGCAGGGCCAGGGGCAGCGCGGCGAGGAAGGCGTTGCGCAGGGCGCGCATCTCGTTTTTGAGGCGGCCGGTGTCGCGGCCGAGGGCGAGGGTGACGCCGGGGCCGCCCATGACGCCGACGCGCCATTCGCCGCCGCCGCCGGTGAAGGTGAGGAAGCGGTGGGTTTCGAGCTGCACGGGGGGCGGCGGCCCGCCGAAGGGCTCCTGGAAGCCGGGCCGGTTGGGCGGGCCGGGGGGGAGGGGCGGGCGCGGCCCGGCCTGATCGGGCGGGGGCGGGAAGTCCGCGTTTTGACGCCAGTGCGGCCCGCCGCCCTGGGGCCCGCCGCCGCGCATGCGCCGGGGCGGTCCGGGGGGGGCGGGTTCCGGCGTGGGGAAGGCGTCGGCGGACAATTCTTCGGGCCATCCGGGGGACTGGTATTCCACGGAGCCGTCGGGCCGTTTCACCAGCATGATGAGGGGGGGCGCGTCGCCCCCGTCCCCGAGGACAAAGCGGAGGGAGTCGTCGATGGCGGCCCAGTCGCGGGGGTCCTGGCGGGCGGAGAGGGGGCGCATGGCGGAGCGGCGGATGTCCTCGTCCACCCGGTCCAGGCTCGCCCGGTACACCAAGGCCCAGGCGCCCGCGCAGAAGGCGGCGAGCACCACGCCCGCGAGGGCCGTGGAGAGCAGGGCGATGCGCAGTCGGAAGGAGCGGAGTATGGCGGGCCGTGGGATCATGCCTTTTTGAACCTGTAGCCCACGCCGCGCAGGGTTTCGATGAGCTGTTCCGCGCCGTCGGGGCAGATTTTTTTGCGGAGCCGCTGGATGTGCACGTCGATGAGGTTGGTGCTGGGGTCGAAGTCGTAGCCCCAGACGTGCTCAAGGATCTGGGTGCGGGTGAAGACGCGGCCCGGCGCGCGCATGAGGTATTCGAGGAGGGCGAACTCGCGGGCGGTGAGTTTCACGGGCGTCCCGGCGCGCTCCGCCTCGCGGGTGATCAGGTTCACGACCAGATCGCCCGCGCGCAGGACGCTCAGCTTTTCGCCGGAGGCGCGGCGGGCCACGGCGTGGAGCCGTGCGGCGAGCTCCTCGACGAAGAAGGGCTTGGTGAGGTAGTCGTCGGCGCCGAGGTTGAGGCCCTCGATGCGGTCGTCGAGGCCGGTGCGTGCGGTGAGGAGGATCACGGGCACGGTGTTCTTTTTCGCGCGGAGGCTCTTGAGGATGTCCAGGCCGTCGCGGCCCGGAAGCATGATGTCGAGCACCAGCGCGTCGTAGCGGCGGGTCACGGCCAGCTCGTGGGCCTCGTTGCCGTCGGCGCAGACCTCCACCTCGAAGCCCTGCTCCTCCAGGCCCCTGCGGACAAAGCCGCTGATGCGTTTTTCGTCCTCGACCAGCAGTATTTTCATGGTGTCGGCAGTATAGCACCGGGCGCGGGGGGATTTAACCACGGAAAAGGGGGAAGACATTTTTACCACGGAAAAAACGGAAGACACGGAATGAAGATGTAAAGATGGAGGGAAGGGGAGGGGGAGGAAGAGATTAACCACAAGGGGCACAAGGAACACAAAGAAAACAATAGGAGGGGAAGAAAGAAGAAAAGATGAAGGGGGGAAGAGGGAAGACATTTTTACCACGGAATGGACGGAAGACACGGAATGAAGATAGAGCGATGGAGGGAAGAGGAGGAGGAAGAGATTGGCCACAAAGGGCACAAGGAACACAAAGAAAGAGGAAGGGGAAGAGGGAACACGTGAAGGGCACAAGGAACACAATAAAAGGGGAAGGAAGGAGGGGGGGGCGAGCGCGAGGGAGGGGTGCCGGGCAAGGAAAACCGGGGACCGGGCGCGGCGCGCCCGATCCCCGGCGGGTGTGCGGGTCAGGACTTGAAGCCCACCACCGGTTTTGCGGTTCTGGACCACGCGCCGGTGGTTTCCATCCTGACCGCCTTCTGGAAGTCCGCCATGGTGACGGGCCCCTCCCCGGAGCGGCCAAGGGCCATGCGGCAGGCGTTGAGGATCACGTTCTTGATCTCGCCGCCGGAGAGGTCGTTCGCGCTGAGCGCGGCAATGTCCACGTCGGTTGCCAGGGGCACCGCGGCGGGCAGCATGACCCGCCACATGGACGCGCGCAGGGCGCGGTCCGGCCGGGGGAATTCCACCTTGGCCATGATGCGCCGCTCAAGGGCCTTGTCCAGCACCGCCCTGCGGTTGGTGGCGAGTATGCACACGCCCTCGAAGCGCTCGATCTCCTGGAGGAGCACGTTCACGTCGCGCACCTCCCAGGCGCGGCTCGCGCCGTCCCGGTCGAAGAACATGGCGTCGGCCTCGTCCCAGAAGAGCACCGCCTCCTCGCGCCGCGCGCGGGCGAATGCGGAGACGATGTTCTTTTCCGTCTGGCCCACGTAGCAGTTCTGGATCTTCGAGTAGTCCGCGACGAAGAGCAGCCTGCCCAGCTCGCGGGCGACGGCCTCGGCGGTGGCGGTTTTTCCGGTGCCGGGCGGCCCGTGGAAGAGCAGGGTGACGCCGCGCCCGTAGGCGAAGGCCCGGCCCAGGCCCCACTTGTCCATCAGCGTGGACGCGCCGCGCACATGGCTCACCGCGAGGCCGAGCAGCTCCGCCGTTCCCGGCGGCAGCACCAGGTCCGAAAGGGCGATGCGCGGCTCGCGCAGGCCCTCGCCGTCGGTGTTGGCCAGGCGGCGCGCCTTTTCGAGGCCCGCCGCGGCCAGCCCCCTGTCGGTCAGCTCAAACTCGGCGTTGCGGACGGAGTCCTCGTTTTCCGAGAAGAGGCTGCCCGTGCCGCCGCAGGGCTGCACCAGCCCGGAGCGCAGCAGGGGCGCGTGGGAAAAGAGCCGCCTGACCGCGTCCTCGAAGTCGTCCGGCTGCCAGGTGGCCGCGCGGGCCAGCCCCGCGCCGGTGCACAGCGGGCTCTCGGCCGCGACATGGCCCTGCGCCCTTGCCGCGAGGACAAGGAACATCAGCCAGTCGCGGTCGGAGTGCATGCCGCCGCGCGTTTTGGCCAGCGCCCAGGCGGGCCGCGCCGCCAGCGCGCCGTCAAGCTCACCCACCGCCCGCTCGACCCTGCGCCGCCACTTCATGAAACTGGAGCGCTCGTAGTCGCAGCCGCGCTGGAGCAGGTAAAGGGCGTCGTGCTTTTTCTGGGCGAGGCGCGCGAGCTGGGCGAGGGCCTGAACCAGGTCCTTCTCGCTTGAGAGCCGCGCCGCGCGGGGCTTGCGCCCGCCCGCCTCCAGAATCCCCTCGATAATGGCCGGGTCCGGGCGGATGTCGCGCTCGCGCAGGTCCTCGTCCGGGTCCTCATGGTAGGCCAGGCCCTTCCGCAGCAGCCTGCCCGACTCGGAGAGGCAGCGCAGCGCCGCCAGCGACCGCGACGGCGGCAGCGCGAGCACCCGGACAACGTCCGCCACGTCGCTGATCCGTTCCGGCCAGAGGCCGAGCGGGTCCAGCAGCAACGCTGTCATGGCCTCCCGCTCCAGCCGGTTCAGCCGGTGCCGCGTGAACAGTTCCGCGAGCGCCACCGACGGCGGCGTGAGCCGCAGCCGCCCGTGCCATTCGGCGGTCGCCGCGCGCTCCGCCTTTTTCAGCTCCACCTCCCGCCCCTTTTCCCTGTCCTGGGGGCAGCGGGAGCACTTGAGCAGTTCGCCGCGGACGCCGAACATGCACACCGCGGACTCCATCACCTCGTCGTCTGTCTTGAAGGGGGCGTGTTTCGCCCCGTCAGTTCCGTTCTTCGCCGGAGAGTCACTCCGCGCGGGAGGGGTCGGCCCCTGTTTTTTCCTCGTCATAACGTGTTTTCTTTCCTCGTCTGAGTTTCACCCTGCTCCTGTTCATGCGCATGGGGTTGCCGTGTTCCATATGGCTTGTTGTCCTCTGGTTTATGGGTTGTATTGGTCGCCGGAACCGCCGAACGGCGGCGGATCCGCATGGGGAAAGGGGGGAAGGGGCGCGCCGTTCCGGGCCGCCGCCGGCCTTATTGCCGGGCCGCGCAAAAAATAAAAAAGCGCGGCCCTGCGGCGGACTGGTTGGAATG
>JBHEKP010000110.1:0-14664 GCA_041859375.1 Candidatus Hydrogenedentales bacterium
GTCAAACTGCTGGGTGACGGCCCGGACAAAGCCGAGGCCTGGGCGATCCGTGGCTGGATGACGCACCAGCGCGGACTGCACGAAGCCGCCCGCGACGCCTACGCCCGCGCGCTGGAACTCGCGCCGGGGCAGGTTCGCGCCGTCATCGGCGCGGCTACGCTGGACGCACGCGCCGGAAAGATCACCGAAGCATCCGCCGCGCTGGACGGACTAAAACAGGCGGCGCAGCCGTATGATGTGGAAACGCGGCTGATGCTGCGCAGGGCGCTGCACGACTTCGAGGCGGGGCGCGGGGTGGTGCCGGACGAGGCCGGGGCCCATGCGGCCTATTCGCGGCTTTTGTACCGCGCCGGAAGGCTCCCGGACGCGGCGCTGGCGGCGCGGCGCGCCTCCGACCTGAATCCGGGGGACGTGGAGTCCCTGAACTTCCTTGCGTCCATTTTGATGCAGATGAACCAGACGGAGCAGGCGGCGCAGGTGCTGGAGAAATCCCTGGCAGCCAGGCCCGACCAGCCCGGCGTGGCGGAAACACTGAAACGCCTGCGGGCGGGCAGGTAGGCGCCATGGGCGGCGGGTCCGGGGCGCTGGACCGGGAAGGCAGGCTGGCGTCGGTGGACCAGTGCCGGGGCTTCGCGCTCCTCGCGATGCTCTTCGGCAATTTCATGGGCAAATACTCCTTCATGCCCTGGGCGCTCACCCACCACCCGCACGGTTTTTCCCTCAACGAAACCATCGCCCCGCTGTTCTTTTTTCTCGTCGGCATGTCCTACCGGGGGGCTTTCCTGCGGCGCATGGCGGTGGACGGCGCCGGCGGGGCCAGGCGTTACGCGCTGCGCCGTTATCTCCTGATCTTTGGCGTGGGTCTGGTGGCCTACCTTGACCATTTTTGGGACGCCCTCACGCACATCGGCATGGGCGGCCTGATCTGCCTGCCCTTCATGCACCGCGGCGCGCGGGGCCGCCTTTTCGCGGCGGCGGGATTTCTCGCCCTTTACCAGGCGCTGTTCATGGCCACCGGCTACGGTGAATGGGTCATGGCCCGGCCCCTCAACGGCGGCCCCCTCGGCGCGCTAAGCTGGGCGGCCATAATCATGGCGGGGACCATCGTGTGGGACATGCTTTCCGTCCTGCCCAAAAACCGGGCTCCCCAAGTGTTTCTTTTTTCCGGCCTGCTGCTGATTGGGGCGGGCTGGCTGCTTTCCCTGGGCTGGGGGGGGTGGAAGGAGCCCTGGCCCTTCACCCGCTACGGCATGACCGCGCCCCTGCCGGTGGCCGCCACGGGAATTGCCGTGATTGTCTACGACTTCTTCCTGGTGCGCTGCGACGGGCAGGGGTTCCGCTTTCCCCTCCTTTCCCCCCTGGGCCGAAACGCCCTGCTGCTCTACGCGGTTATGGGCGGCTTCGTGGGGCTGGAAAGGTGCATGACCCGCTTTCTTGGCGAACCGTCCCCGGCGGCGGCCTTTGGGCTTCTTCTCGGGGCGGCGGCGCTGCTTTGCGCGGCGGCGGTGTTTCTCGACCGGAAAAACATCCTGTTCCGGTTTTGACGGCGCGGACGCTCAGGGTTGCGTGTTTTCCTGAATCTGCCGGCGTATTTCCATCACCAGATCGTTGACCGTGACGGGCTTGGCCATGACCGCCGAAATGCCGGCGTCCCGGAAGCGGCCCGCCTGGGCGAGATGGCTGTGGCCGGTGAAAAGGATGATGGGCAGTTCGGGCCGCACGGCGTGGATGCGCCTTGCCACCTCGTCCCCGGCCATGCCCGGCATGACCAGATCGGTGATGACCAGGTCAAAGCGGCCCGGTCCGGCCTCAAACACGGACAGGGCCTCCTCCCCGTTGCCGCAGAGGGTGACGGTGTAGCCGAGGCGGGGCAGCGCCAGGTCGGCAAAGCGCAGAACCGCCGCGTCGTCGTCAACGAAAAGGATGCTGCCGCCGCCGCCCCGTACGGGCGACGCGCTTTGAAACTCCTCCACGGCCACCCCGGCGACCCTCGGCAGGTAGGCGTGGAAGGAAGCGCCGGCGCCGGGCCTGCTTTCCGCCGTGACCGCGCCGCCGTGATCCGAAATGATGCCGTGCACGACGGCGAGCCCCATGCCAGTCCCCTCGCCCGGCCCCTTGGTGGTGAAAAAGGGGTCGAAGACGCGGGCGAGCACCTGCGGCGCCATGCCGTGCCCCGTGTCATGGACCGACAGGCGCACATAGGGGCCCACGTGCAGCCGGGGCAGCACCGCGGCCTGCGGCTCGTCCACCTCCACGTCCGCGAGGCGCAGCTCAAGCGTGCCCCCCTTGCGGCTCATGGCCTGTGCGGCGTTTGTGCAGAAATTCATGATGACCTGGTGCATCTGTGCGGCGTTCGCCATCACCGCGCCGGAGTGCACGTCCACGGAGTCTATGATTTCGATGTTGGTCGGCAGCGACGCGCGCAGCAGCTTCAGCGCCTCGCGGGCGATGACGTGCAGGTAAAGGGGGGCGCGCTCCTGCCCGGTCTGCCGGCTGAAGGCGAGAATCTGCTTCACCAGCTCCTTCGCGCGGTGCGCGCCCTGGAGCGCCTCGCGGAGGTCGCCGTGGGTGCGCGAGCCCGGCGGGATGTCCATCAGCGCCAGATCCGTCAGCCCGATGATGCCCGCGAGGATGTTGTTGAAGTCGTGGGCGATGCCGCCGGCGAGGACGCCCAGGCTCTCCAGCCGCTGCGAGTGCTGGAGCTCCGACTCGACGCGGCGGCGCTCCTCGTCCGCGCGGACGCGCGCCGTCACGTCCTTGATGGTGCCCAGCACGCGCACCGCGCGCCCGTCGGGGCCGGTCAGCGCCACGCCCATGTCCTCCACGTAGCGGTGCTCGCCGGACTTGTGCGTGAGCCGGTACTCCATCTGGTACTTGCCCACCTGGTCCAGCGCCTCGCGCAGCCGTGCCAGCACGCGGGGCCGGTCGTCGGGGTGTATGCGCCGCTGCCAGCTGCGCCACCCGAAGGCGGCCATTTCCTGCGGGGAGTATCCCACCACCTGCATGGCGGCGCCGCCCCAGGCGATTTTTCCGGTCTTCACGTTGCAGTCGTAAATCAGCAGGCCCGTCTGTCCGGCCAGGAAGCGGTAGTCGCCGCCCTCGTCCCCCGGCGCCGGGGCGTCGTCATGGCGGCGCGCGACGTTGACAATCGCCCGCACATTGTCGAGCAGCACCAGGCCCGCCGTGATGAACAGGGAGACGCGCCGCCCGTCCCGCGCGATGAGCACCGACTCGAAGGAGACCTGCCGGTGCTGCAGGATGCTTTCGATGCGCGCGGGCAGGCTGGCGGCGCGGTCCGGGGCGATGAGGTCGCCCAGGCTAAGCCGGGTTATTTCCTCGCGGGTCCAGCCCAGCCACCGGCAGGCGGGATCGTTCGCCTCGATGATGCGGCCGGGCTCGTCCCTCTCGTCGAGGGCGTAGACGAACACGCCGTCGCCGCAGGACTCGAAGAGGAGGCGGTAGCGCAGGTCGGTTTCATGAAGGGCGCGGCTGCGCTCCTCCGCGAGATCCGCCAGGCGCTGGTTCACGGCGCGCAGCTCGTTTTCGGCGCGTTTCACCCGGAGCATGACGCGAATCTTCGCCAGAATTTCCACCGGCTCCGAGGCCCGGTACAGGAAGTCGTCCGCGCCCGCCTCCAGCCCCAGCAGATGGGCGTGCGGCTCGGAGTCGCCGCTTGTGACCAGCAGCACGGGGAATCCGTCCGTGCGCGGATCGTTCTTGAGCTTGCGGCAGAGCGCTATGCCGCCGCCGCCCGCGTTGGCGGCGATGATGGCGCAGTCCACCGCCTGGCGCGCGGCCCACACCGCGGCCTCCGCGGGCAGCGTGGTGGAGAAGATGCGGCAGCCGGGCATTTCCGAATGCAGGTTGTCCGCGAGCGCCTTCAGGCTCTCCCGGTTCTCGTCCACGAGCAGCAGCGTGGGCAGCAGCCGCTCGGATTTTTGCGCTCCGGCCATGGTAAACCCCGGTGAAAAACGTTTCCGCCGCCGCGGCGGACCGGATGGATTATAGCGCGGCGACGCCCCCGCGGGAAAAGGGGAATTCATGGGGAGCCGTGCGTTACAATGCGATCGTTGACAACAGGTGTGTTTGGCCGCCGCAGGCGGGGGTCCGCGCAGCGGACGCTTGCGGCGGAATGAAACGTTCCGGCTCCTGCCGGGTACACTGATGCGGGGCGCGGGCCGCGCGCCGCATCAGTCCAGTCACAGGGTGTTTTTCATATGACGGAGAGGTTCATCACGGCCGCCATGCTTGTTTTTGCGGCGTTCTTTTGCGCCGCCGCCGCGGCGGTTCCGAATCCGGTGCTGGAGGGCGCGGCGGACTGCGGGGTGTTCCAGTTCAACGGCCGCTATTACCTGATGGGCATGGGCACCGGCGGGGGAATGTTTTTCTCCGACGACTTAATCCGCTGGGAGGGGCCGGTTCACGCCTTTTCCATGGACAACGACTGGGCGGCCGGCGCGGCGGGCGCCGATTCCGAAATACACGCCTGCGACATTTCCCTCATCAACGGGGAGTTTAACCTTTTCTGGTCGGTGAACCACGGGGAGCTGCGGCAGATAGGCCGGGCCGTGTCGGACACGGTGCTTGGCCCCTATCGGGAACCGGTGCGCAGCCGCCCCTTCGACGGCAGGATCGATCCGCAGCTTTTCCGCGACACGGATGGCCGCCTGTATTTTTACACCACGAAATTTGATCCCGGAAACGTTGTCTGGGGCCAGGCGATGAAGGACGCTGCCACCCTGTCCGGGGAGCCCCAGCCGCTCCTTTTTCCCGTGCCCGGCACGTGGGAACTGCAAGATTATCCCGTGAACGAGGGCCCCTTTGCGGTGCGCTACCGGGGCCTCTGTTACATGCTTTACAACGCAAACCACACCAGCCTTGAATACGGGAACTACGCCGTTGGGTGCGCCGTCGCGGAGGGGCCGCTGGAGTTCAACGCCACCGGAAAATATCCCCACCCTGTGCTGGACGACGGCGTTCCCCCCACCCTGGCGGCCAACTGCGGCCAGCCCAACCTCGTGCGCGGTCCGAACGGGTTTGAATGGTGGCTGGCCTATTTCGCGGTGTATGACGGCAAACCAAAACGCTCCCAGGGCGTTGACAGGGTGCATTTTCTGGGGCCGGAGCTCTATGTGGACGGCCCGACCACCGCGCGAACGCCCGGTTACCACCCGTCCCCGGCGATGCCAGTGTTCCGCGACAATTTTGATCTGGACGGCGCCCTGGCGGGGCCGTGGCGCACAAACGGCGGCACCTGGTGCGTGAGCGGCGGCGGGGTGCGGCAGAGCGAGGGGCAGCGCTTGTGCATGGCCAATCTGGACGCGCCCGAGGCGCGCAATTACCTCTTCAGCAGCGGACTGCGCTTTGAGGGGCCGGAGGGCCGTCAGATCGGCATTATTGCCTGGGAGAACGGGCGCGAGCACGCCCTGTATGTCGGCCTGGACCGCAGGGAGAAAAACTGGTTCTGGGTGTCGCGGAAAGAGTTCGTGATTCACACCGAAGTTTTTCCGTTGCCGGACGGGTTCAACTGGGAAGGCTGGCACAGCCTGGGTGTGGAGAAAAACGGCGCGCGGGTGAAGGTGCTCCTTGACGGCATCCCCGCGCCCGGAAAGCCTGTGATTACCCTGGCGGATGACCGTCCGGGCCATCCCGGCATTGTCACGCGCAACAGCGCGGCGCTGTTTGACGGGGTCATGTACTCCATCGGCTGGGATGAGTGGGACGGGGGCATCCAGGGTTGGGGGGCGGCTGCGGACGGGACCCCCGCTTCGGGGGTATGGGGGGACACCAAAGAGGGGCTTGCGGCGGAATTTCCGGAAGGGGAGGCGCGCGCCTTCAAGGGGGATCCGCTGGAGGGCTATGAGTTTTCCGTGCTGGTCACGCCGGAGGGCGGCCGGGGCGGCGCGGAGTCGGGCTGCTACGCCGTCTATGCGGACAACGCCAACTGGCTCCGGGTGGCGCTGGACGCCGCGCTGACGAAGGTCCGTGTCACGGGCATGTGCGCGGGGGCGGAAACACCCCCCGTCGAAGCGCCCCTGAAAGTCAGGGAGCATCGCATCGGCAATGTCAACGACACCGGCTGCGCGCTCCGCGTGGTGCGGCGGGCCGACGGCGTGGTTGTCTTTGCGGACGGGCTGGAAGTGACCACCGTTCCGGGGCGCTGGCCCGCGTCCCAGCCGGGCCTGTTCACTTCCGGCGTGCCCTGCCGCTTCAATTACATCACCCATTTCTGGCGTGATCCGGACGGGGACGGGGCGGGGAAAAAGTAGGGGGGATCAGCGGCCGGGCCTGGGCCGGTTTGCACGGCGGCAGATCGCATCAAAGAGGTCTGAGACTTCGGGCACCCCGAAGTCGTTGAAGTTGGCGGGATTGGTCCAGAATTCCCCGAGGCATCCCCTGTGCTCCGCCTCGTAGCAGAGGACCTTAATCATCATTTGCGCCTTGTCCAGGCCGCGCAGCAACCGCGCCTCCGGCGAGGAGGCCCCGGCAAAGTCCCTGTGCAGGGCGGCATAGTCCCCCGCCAGCCCCTCCGTCATCTCCTCGAAGAGCGCCTGCTCGGCGGACTGTTTGGCTCCGCGCAGGTGGGCGTCCGCCGCGGGCATGGGGATGTCCATCAGTCGGGCCTCGGAGAGATCATGCAGCAGGGCCGTTGCGAGCACTTTGCGCGTGTCCCAGCGGCCCGGATACTGGTCGGTGAAAAGGAGCGCCAGCAGTGCCGTGAAATGGCTGTGCGCGGCGACGCTTTCCGGTTCGGCCACCCCGCGCAGCAGGTATCCGGCCCTGGGCACCCTGTCCAGCGGATGTGCCGCCTTCAGCAGGGCGATCACCCGGTCGGGGAACCCGGTCATTTCTTCCCCCGCCCGCCGTCTTCCTCCCCCGCCTCGTCGTCGTCAAGGATGGGCTCGGCCCAGGTGATGTCGTCGTCGTCCTCGTCGCTGGGATCGCCGAAGGCCTCGCGCACCTGCGCGGCCAGATCGTCGTCCACGGGAAGCGCCGCCGGCGCGTCCCCGCCGCCGTCAAAACCCGCGCCGCCTCCGGAGAGCACCTGCGCCACCGACGCAAGGCGGTCGCGCACCTCGGCGATTTTACCCGCCACGGCGGGCTTGAGGCCGTCCGCAGCCTTGTCGAGAAGGGACTGGAGTTCGCCCGCCCACACGCTGGCCCGGGCAAGCTGGGCCGCCTCCACCCCGCGCAGCTGGCTAAGCGCGGCGGCCTGTTCCGCAAGGTTGCGGCGCGTGTCCTCCAGGGCGGATTCCAAGCCGCGCCGTGCGTGCCGCAGATCGTCCATTTCCGCCTCGACGGCCTGTTTCTCCGCCGCCAGGGCGTCATATGCGGCCACGGCGGCGCTTCCCTCAAGGGGCGAGCCCTGGGCCAGGGCCTCCATGTCGCGCATCGCGGCGGCCAGCGCCTCGCCGAGGGCGCGCACCCGCGCCCGCTGGGCTTCCTGCTGCACGGTCAGCCGCTGCGCCAGGGCGCCGATGCGCTCCGCGGCGGCGTCAAGCTCGGCCCTCATGGCCTCCTCGTTCTCACGGGCGGCCTCCGCCAGGCTGCGCATTTCCAGCAACTCGCCCTCGCTCTTTTCCAGCGCCGCGCGCGCCCGGTCGCGCTCCGCCTCGGCCTTTGCCGCCGCCTCGCGCAACGACTCCATTTGGGTGATCTGATCGCCGCCGCTCTTCATGGCGTCGTCCAGCGTGGCGCGCAGCCTGTCGCGCGCGGTTTCCGCCTCCGCGAGGGCCTTTTTGAGCGAGGCGATGTGGTCGAGCGCAAACTGCGGAACGCCGCCCTGGGCGGCGTCCTCCCCGGCCCGCGCGGCCTCCGTGGCCTGAAGACCCACGATGGTGCCCGCCGATAGCATGGACTTGAATTTGCCGCTGTACTGGGACAGCGCGGTGGGATGCACACGGGTGGCGGCGACCACCAGATGCCCGTTTTCCATGAAGGCCCGGGCCACCGCCTCAAGCTCCCCGGCGTCCTCCTTGAACAGTTCCAGCTCGTCCACCAGCAGCACCGCCGGGCGGCGGCGCTGTATGGGCGCGGAATCTTTCGCGAGGTTGCGCACCTTTTGGGGGAAGTCCGCGGCGCTGATGAGCGCGATGGCCACGCGCGTCTGGCTCTCGCGGAAACTGTTCACTATGGACCAGAGGAGGTGGCTTTTGCCGGTGCCCTTTTCCCCCACCAGCGTGACCGGCCCGGCCACGTCCTTGTCCAGCCGGGCGATGCGCTCGCAAAGCATGAACGCCGCCTCGTTGTTAGCGTCGGTCACAAAGTTCGCAAACTTCAAACCCTTCATGGACATGCTTCCTTCCGCCCGTCGCCAGGCACCGGCACCAATCCACAAGACGCCCCGGCCCATGGCCGCCCCCGCGCGCCGCCGTCCGGAAAGGCGCCCCATGCCCGACCGGACACACTTTGCACCCCATCGATTGTAATGCCGCCGGGTTTTCCAGTCAACGTCCGCACCCCCCCAATTTCCGTGTAACATCCCCCGCGCGCGGCGGTATTGTTGGATGAAGGCGGCCGCAGCGGCCGCCGCAAGGGAAAAGCAAGGGTTTCACCAAAAGAAAAGGAGATTGAAAATGGAGAATTTTTGGGACCAGATCGTTGAGTTCTTCACGAGCATGTGGGATTCCATCGTCGGTTTCTTCACCAACCTGTTCGGCGGGAACGACGAGGAGTAACCCCCAAAAATAGCCGCGGCGAAAGCCGCGGAGAGCGTTTTACCCCAACGCCGCCGTTCAATTCGCCTACCCCCTCCCCCTCTCAACCGAACGGCGGCGTTACCCTTTTTTGCCCCCCCGGCGGCCCCGACTTGCCGGAACCGCGCGCCTCGGTTACAATGGACGGATTACGGAAAATCCGGGGCGCGCCGCCCCGGCAAGGGAGAGCAAACCATGCCGAACGTGCTTGTGCCCCTGGCGCACGGATGCGAGGAGCTTGAGGCCGTCACCCTGGTGGACGTGCTCCGCCGGGGCGGCATTGAGGTGGTCGCGGCGGGCCTGGAGGACGGTCCGGTGAAGGGCAGCCGGGGGGTGGTGCTCGTGCCCGACACCACGCTGGACAAGGCGCTGGAGGCGGGGGATTTTGACATGGTGGCGCTGCCGGGGGGCATGGGCGGCACCCACGCGCTGGCGAACGATCCGCGCGTGGAGAAACTGCTCCATCATCTCGCCGCGGAGGGGAAATGGGTGGCCGCCATCTGCGCCGCGCCGATGGTGCTGGCGAAGGCGGGCCTGCTCGACGGCAAGAAGTTTACCGTCTACCCCGGCGTGCTGGAGGACGGGGACACGCGCGGCGGCCGCTGCACGGGCGCGGCGGTGGAGGTGGACGGGCGCGTGGCGACCTCGCGCGGGCCGGGCACGGCCATGGATTTCGCCCTGTGCCTGGTGGAGCTGCTGGCGGGCAGGGAAACACGCAACAAAGTGGAAGAGGGCCTGGTCCGCTAGGACGGGCGCGACAATAAAGGGGCCGCGCCCCGGCCGGCCCGCAACCCCGCATGACAGGAGAGACAAGGCATGTTTTTTTCCGGCATTTCGGACGAGTCCGGCCAGCCCATCGCCACGCAAATCAGGGCCCACCAGGAGCTGGGCTGGGGGCGCATGGAACTGCGCTGCGTGGACGGCGTGAACCTGACGCTGCTCCCGGACGATCAGTTTGACGCGGTTTACGCCGCGGTGACGGAGGCGGGCATGGGCGTGTCCTGCTTTTCCAGCGCCATCGCGAACTGGGCGCGGCCCATCACCATTGACCCCAAGGTGGACGTTGACGACCTGCGCGGCGCCATACCCCGGATGCACCGTTTCGGCACGCCGTTCATCCGCGTGATGAGCTATCCCAACGACAAGGACCACCCCCTTGAGGAGCGGGAATGGCGGAAGGAGGCCATCCGCCGCATGCGCGAGCTGGCCCGCATCGCCGAGGACGGCGGCGTGACGCTGGTCCATGAGAATTGCAGCGGCTGGGGCGGGCTCTCCGCCGAGAATTCCAACATTCTCCTGGGCGAGGTGGGCAGCCCCGCGCTGAAGGTGGTCTTCGACACGGGCAACCCCGTCACCTACGGGCAGGACGCCTGGGAATATTACCAGGCCGTGCGCGGGGACATCGTGTACGTTCACATCAAGGACGCGCGCAAGATTGACGGTGTGGACCATTACACCTTCTGCGGCGAGGGCGACGGGCATGTGCGGGAAATCGTGGGCGACCTGCTGCGCACGGGCTACGACGGCGGGTTCTCGATAGAACCGCACCTGGCGGCCATTGTCCACACCGGCGAGACGACATCCGACGCGGACCGGCTTTACCAGTCCTACACCGAATACGGGCGGCGGCTTATGGCGCTGGTGGACGAGGTGAGGCCCTGACGCAGGCGCCTGATCCGCTTGAATTTCCGGCGGACTTCGGACAGAATCGAAACCCCGGCCCCGGCGGTCCGGTCTATTGGCGGGATTCCTCAACAGGGGCCGGAAAGGCCTTTTCCAAAACAGGAGACAGCAGACAATGGAAATCACACGGCGGCATTTCATCAGCGCGTCGGCGGCGGTTGTGGCCGCGGGGACAATGACGCGGGGCAGGGTGTTCGGCGCAAACGAGAAGATGGGCGTCTGCGTGATGGGCTGCGGCGGCCGCGGCCAGTCGCACATCGAGGGGTTTGCGGGCAAGGACTATTCCGAGGTGGTGGCGCTTTGCGATCCCGACGAGAAAAACCTGGCCAGCCGGGCCAAACTGGTGGAGAAGGCGAGCGGCAAGGCCCCGAAACTGTACAAGGACATCCGGGAGGCGCTGAACGACAAGGACGTGGAGGCGGTTTCCATCGCCACGCCGAACCACTGGCACACCCTCGGGGCGGTGTGGTCCGCCCAGGCCGGAAAGCACGTTTACGTGGAGAAGCCCGGCTCCCACAACATTTACGAGGGGCAGCAGCTCCTCGCCGCCGCGGAAAAGTACAACGTGGTGATGCAGCACGGCACCCAGGCCCGCTCCAGCGCCCGGTGGATCCGCGACATCGGCCTGATCCAAAGCGGCGAAATCATCGGGCCGGTTTACATGGCGCGCGGCCTCTGCTACAAGAACGGCGGCCGCGGCGACCAGGGCATCAAGAAGGACAGCGACCCGCCCAAGACCCTCGACTGGGAGATCTGGCAGGGACCGGCCTCGCGCAGGCCCTTCAACGAGCTTTACCACCCCTACAGCTGGCACTGGTTCTGGCACTACGGCAACGGCGAAATCGGCAACCAGGGCATCCACCAGCTCGACGTCTGCGTGTGGGGGCTGAACAAGGGTTTCCCGGTCAAGGTCAACATGGACGGCGGCCGCTACACCTACAAGGACTCCTGCGAGACGCCCAACACGGTGTGCGCCACCTTCACCTACGAGGACGGATCGATGATGGTCTTCGAGGTGCGCGGGCGCTTCACGAACTCCGAGGGCGGGGTCATGGTGGACGGCAAGTTCCTTGAGGGCGTGAACGTGGGCAACCTTTTCTACGGCAGCGAGGGGTACTATGTGGAGGATCAGGGCTTCTTCGACAAGAAGAACAAGCCCATCCCCGTTGACGATGCCAAACACCCCATGCCCGAGAGCAAGGGCAACTGGGCGAACTTCATCGCCGCCGCCAAGGCCGGCGACAAGGGCGCGGTGTACGGCAGCATGAAGGACGCGCACCTCTCCTCGGGCCACGCCCACCTGGCGAGCGCCTCCTACCGCCTGGGCTCCTCGCTGAAGTTCGACCCGAAGGCGGAGGTCTTCACGGGCCTTGGCGCGGACGAGGCGAACAAGATGCTCTCCCGCGACTACGCCAAGGGCTTCGAGGTTCCCAAGATCGCCTGATTCCCCGTTTAATCAGAACCGGCCGCCGGGTTGCCCGGCGGCCGGTTTTTGTTTGACGGCGGGGGGGCGCTACCGTGCGGCGGCGCTTTGGCGCAGGGCGCTGTCAATGTCGGCGATGATGTCGGCGGGATCCTCGATGCCGACGGCGAGGCGGATGAGCGTGTCCGTGATGCCAAGGGCGTAGCGCTCGGAGCGCGTGTAGTTGTAGTAGCTCACCAGGCCCGGGTGGGTGATGAGGGTCTCCACGCCGCCCAGGCTCGGCGCGATGTAGCAGAGTTTCAGGCTGTCCAGAAAGCGCTTCGCCGTGGACAGCGTCCCCTTGATGTCAAAGGAGACCACGCCGCCGAACCCGGACATCTGCGCCGCCGCGATTTTGTGGTGGGGGTGGCTTTCGAGCCCCGGATAGTACACCCGCTTGACGCCGGGGTGGCCCTCCAGAAAGCGCGCCACCGCCATGCCGGTGCTGTTGTGCGCCGCCATCCGCAGTGCGAAGGTTTTCATGCCGCGCAGCAGCAGGTAGCAGCAGTGCGGGTCTATGACGCCGCCGGTGGCCTTGTGGAGCACGCGGATTTCCTCGATCAGCCCCCGGCGGCCCAGCACCGCCCCGGCCAGGATGTCATTGTGCCCCGCCAGGTACTTCGTGCAGCTGTGGATCTCGATGTCCACCCCGAACTCCAGCGGCCGCTGGTTGTAGGGGGTGCTGAAGGTGGCGTCAATCATGGTCATGACCTTGTGGCGCCGCGCGATCTCCAGGAGCTTTTCCAGGTCGAAAATGTTGAGGTAGGGGTTGGTGGGCGACTCGGAGAAGATGAAGCGCGTGTTGGGGCGGATGGCCCGCTCCAGGGCCTCGTAGTCGCCGAAGGGCGCGATGGTGCACTCCACGCCGAAGCGCTGGAGGTAGGAGTTGCAGAATTCCAGCGTCTTCTTGTACACGTCGTCGGTGATGACGATGTGGTCGTTGCTGCGCACGAAGGCGAGGATGGTGGTGATGATGGCGCTCATGCCCGAGCCGAAGAGGATGCAGTCCTCCGCGCCGGTCATCGCGCAGAGGCGGCGCTCCGCCACCAGCTCCGTGGGGTTGCCGTAGCGCCCGTATTCAAACCGGGGCTTGCCGTGCTTTGTGTAGGCCTCGATTTCCCCCGAGTCCTTGAAGGCGAAGGTGGAGGTCTGCACGATGGGCGTGGTGATGGAGTCCGCGTAGCGGAGCCGGTCCTCCCCCGCGTGCACCGACCGGGTGGACAGGCCGGCGTCCTTTTTCAGGGGAATCCCGGTGTTTTCCTTGCTTTTTTTGGGCATGGGGCAACAGTTCCTTCTAGGGTGCGCGCGCGGGACCTCCCGGGCGGCGGATTGTCCCGCATATTATGAACCCAACACGCCCCCAAGTTAAAACGCCGCGCCGGACATGCGAATCCCCCCCGGAAACTGGTATGATTTCCCCTGCGGGTTCGGCGTTTTGGCCCCCGCGCCCCATTCAGCCCCAACCCCCGGAGAACCGCAGCCATGGACCTTGCCGCGCACATACGGAACATCCCGGATTTCCCGAAACCGGGCATCCAGTTCAAGGACATTTCCACCCTGCTGCTGGTGCCGGAGGCGTTCCGGGAGGTGATCCGGAGGCTGCGTGAACGGTACGAAAACGCCGGGGTGGACGCGATTGTGGGCATTGACGCGCGCGGCTTTGTCTTTGGCGGCGCGCTGGCCCACGAGCTGGGCCTCCCCTTTGTGATGGCGCGGAAGAAGGGCAAGCTGCCCGGGGACACCATCTGCCAGACCTACGGACTGGAATACGGCGAGGCCACCCTGGAAATCCACCGGGACGCGGTGCGGCCGGGCCAGAAGGTTCTGATCATTGACGACCTGCTGGCCACTGGCGGCACGGTGGCGGCGGTGGCGAAAATGATCCGCGAACTGGGCGGCGGGGTGGCCGAGGCCGCCTTTGTGGTGGAACTGCCCCCCCTGAAGGGGCGCGACCACCTGGCCGCCGTCAATGTGCCGGTGTATTCCATGGTTGAATTCATGGTGGACTGACAAAGAGTTCTCACGCAAAGCCGCAAAGGAGGAAAAGAGAAAGAGACGGGCAAATGCGGCATGCGCCAGCTTGCCGTTCCGCGTCTTTTTAAGGGATATGCAAATGTGTTTTCTTTGCGCCTTTGCGTGAGAACCAATAAATGGGTATCTGGCAGTGACCGAAAATGAAATCGCCAAAATCGTAGTTGACGCCTGTTTTCGGGTCCATGCTGGTCTTGGGCCGGGATTGCTTGAATCTGTTTACGAGGCGGTGCTTGCGCATGAATTGTCCCTGCGCGGGCTGGAGGTGAGGCGGCAGGCTGCGATTCCGGTCGTCTGGAACGGGCTGGTTTTTGACGAGGGATTTCGCGCCGACATGATTGTTGGCGGCAAGGTGATTCTGGAGCTGAAGTCCGTGGAGAAGACCGCCCCCGTCCACGGCAAGCAACTGCTGACTTATCTGCGGCTGGCGGACAAGCGGCTTGGGCTGTTGATCAATTTTGGGGAACCACTCATCCGAGACGGCATAAAACGGGTTGCAAACGGCATGCCGGACTGATGTTTTTTTCTTTGCGTCTTTGCGCCTTTGCGTGAGGCCATAATTTAACTGCCGGAAACGGCGAGGAGTTGAAGCGAAATGGACCGTAATTTTCTTCCCGGAACCGAGATCGAAATCATCAACGACAGCGTGCGGCTGGGCCAAATCCGCCACATCCTGTTCGATTTTGACGGAACGATCAGCATCCTGCGCGAGGGCTGGCAGAACATCATGGCGCCGGTGTGCGTGGAGATGATCTGCGGATCCACGGAGCCGACCCCGGAAATCGTGGACGA
>JBHEKP010000351.1:0-24805 GCA_041859375.1 Candidatus Hydrogenedentales bacterium
GTCGCCGGGATTGGAAGAGAGGAAACTAGCCTCAGGAAGCAAAGAGAAGCGGGAGATATGGGATCCGCCGGATGAAAGCCGGAAAATCGCGGCGGCACGGGCGTGAAAAAGCTGATTGCTGCATTCACATGGAGATAACGATGGACAGCCTTTTGGCGGTTATTTGCAAATGGGCGGGTATGGACAGGGCCTCCTTGGCCATTGTTTCAAAAATTTACTTCTGTTTACTGATGGATATCCTGATTTGCTTCATGTATTTGTCCGGAGGACTCCACAGACAAACAATCATCCTTGCATCTTGCCTGCTGCTGGCCGTAATGCTTGCATCTTCAAAGACGCGCGGGGCTGCTGTGATCATGGCGGTGATCTGCGTGTTTTCGTGCCTTCTTCTCTACTCCCCGCTCATACACTATTACAATTGGCCCGTCTTTATCATGATGTCTGCCACAGTCCTTTTGGTGCCGGTGGCGGCCCTCCTTTTAGGGCAATCCACCAAAAAGGTGCTTGTCCTGGTCGCCGCATTACAGGCGTTAATCATCCTGTGCCTGGTAGGAATCTGCGCCCATCTGCATCTTGTGGAATACCCTAAGGCCGGAACATTTCTGAATGAGATCGAGCAGATTGACTTCCACATCTGGTCCGAAGCGCCTGAAGGTTTTTCTGTGTTTACCTTGACACATGATGAATTAAAGGCCATCTTTCCGGAAAATGTTAAACTCGGCCCATTAGGCGGGGCGATTCTGAAATTCATTTACCCGGGTGAGGCGCACATGCGGGACGGAACCAGAAGGGAGATGCGTTTTTACGGTGGATCCGGAATAGAGTTCACCGTGGAGGGGCTTAATGTTCTGTTTCGTTTCGATGACACCGGCATAAATAAATGGGCGAAGATTAGCCAGCGTAGGCGTGACTTCCTTGAACAGTTGGAAAAGGAGCGGGAAAAGAATATTGAAAAGCCCGGACAGGCAAGATAGGCCGGCGAATCGGGGTTACGGTTCCGACTCATGATGCCGGGTTCTGGCAAGCGGCGTTTTGCCGGTTAACTAGACTGGAGATGGGCGCGTCAATCATGCGAAGCGTCCGGGCTCAGAACATAATCGTTTGCGCGCCGGGGCCGGCTGGCGCACGCCCCGTTCTTCCCGCACGAAAATGACTGCCTGCGACGGCGCGGTGTCTTTCCTCGCACGATTTGCTTCCGTAACATCCCGCACGGGAACCAATACGTTGCGCAATCCCCTTGGGTCAAGGGAGATCGGGATCACGGCATTTCTTGTTTGGCGTCGTTTTTTTGCCGGGTTACCACAGAGAGCCGCGACGGCATCCCAGGTGTTTCATCATTTTTTTGGCTTGGAATGGATGCCCAGACCGTAGTAGTCCTCGGCGGCCTCCAGAAGGCATTCGGACAGGGTCGGGTGGGTGTGGATGGTGTGGACAATTTCCTCCACCGTCGCCTCCATGGACATGGCCAGCGCCGCGGTGGCGATCATTTCACCCGCCTCATGGCCCATGATGTGGACGCCCACAATCTCGTCGGTGGCGGTGTCGCCCACAATCTTGACCATGCCCTCGGTTTCGCCCAGGGCATGGGCGCGCCCGTTGGCGGCGAAGGCGAAGCGGCCGCACTTCACGTTGATGCCCTTGTCGCGGGCCTCCTGCTCCGTGAGCCCCACCATGGCCACCTCCGGCGAGGTGAAATTGCACGAGGGCAGCACGCGGTAGTCCATCTTCCTGTTGCCGCCGGTGGCGTTGGTTGCGGCGGTGATGCCCTCGGCCGACGCGCCATGGGCCAGCCAGGTGCGGTCAATCACGTCGCCGATGGCGTAGATGCCCGGCGCGCCCGTTTCCATCCTGTCATTGACGATAATGCCGCCGCGCCTGCCGAGCTTGATGCCCAGGCCGGGGTTAGCCGCGATAATCTCGGAGTTGCACTGGAGGCCGATGCCGACCAGCACCAGATCAGCCTCCACCGTGCCCGGTGTCTCGCCCTCAAGATGCAGGCGCACGCCCTTTTTGAGGTGCTCAAGTTTTGCCACCTTCGTGCCTGTGCGCACGTCCATGCCGCGCCGTTTCCACAGCGAGGGCAGGCGTTTGGTGAGCTCCGCGTCGCACCTGGGCAGCACCGTCGGCATCATCTCGATCAGGGTGACCTCCGCGCCGAAGGCGTTCCAGATGCAGGCGAATTCCGCGCCAATCGCGCCCGCGCCGATGATTGCGACCCTGCCGGGCACCTCGGTCATGGCAAGCGCCTCCGTGCTTCCAATCACTGTGGTGCCGTTGAACTCCAAACCGGGGAGCACCGCCGGGCGTCCGCCCGTGGCGATGATGATGTTTTTCGCGCCGATTTCCTCGCCGTTCACGGTGATGCGGCCCGGCGCGGGTATGGACGCCTCGCCGATCACCGTGTCGATTCCGTTGGCCTTGAACAGGCCCTCGATGCCGCCGGTGTTGATGCCCACCACCTTGTCCTTGCGGGCGATGAGTTTTTTCATGTCCACTTCGGCGGGCTTCACCTTCAGGCCGAACTCTTCCGCGTTCTGTATTTTGCGGTACAGCTCGGCCGTGTTGATCAGGGTCTTGGTGGGGATGCAGCCCACGTTCAGGCAGACGCCGCCCAGTTTCTTCCGCTCCGCAACCACCACCTTCGCGCCCCGCTGGGCCGCGCGAATCGCCGCCACATAACCGCCGGGTCCGGCACCGAGCACCGCAACATCATACTGACGCATGGAATCGTCCTCCGCTGTTAAATGCGTTGTTTGTCCGCAGATTGCGCCGATGAACGCAGATTCAAAACCAGAAAGCGCTCATCCGGCATACTGCCATACCATTCGTTTGAACTGAAGGGACGGCTGACCAAAATTGATCAGGAGTCCCCGGCTAAAACCGCTTGCGCGCAGGTAATTGAGCACCTGCGCCTCTTCCGTTCCCGAAAGATCATTCAAAGCCTTTGTTTCAACAATGACACTGTCATAACAGACAAAATCGGCACGGTAGCCGCATGAAAGGAGCTGCCCCTTGTAGGTTACGGGCAGGTCTGTTTCGCGGGTGAACGCAATATTTCGCCCAAGCAATTCAACGGCAAGGGCATCCTGATAAACGCGTTCAAGAAATCCATGGCCGAGCAACCGATGGACCTCCATTGCGGCCCCAATGATTGCATGCGTCTGAGGATCCCTGTCCATGCCTTGTCCCTGTTTTAATCTGCGTTCATCCGCGAAATCTGCGGATGAACCCTCCTAGAAGGCGGCCTCCTCAAGGATCTGCTTCATCCTGCCCATGAACTGCGCCGCCACCGCGCCGTCAACGACACGGTGGTCGCTGGACAGGGTGAGTTTCATGATCGGGCGGATGTGTATGCCGCCGTCAATGACGACCACCCGGTCCTTGATCTGGCCCACCGCCAGAATCGCGCTGTCGGGCTGGTTGATGATGGCGGTGAAATGGTCCACGCCATAGGCGCCCAGGTTGGACACGGTGAAGGTGTTCCCCTGGTACTCGTCCGGCATCAGCTTGCCCGCCTGGGCCTTGCCCGCGAGCTCCTTCGTGGCCGCGCAAAGGCCCTCAAGGGAGAGTGTCTGGGCCTTGCGGATCACGGGCACGATGAGCCCCGTGGGCAGCGCAGTGGCCATGCCGAGGTTGATGTCCGCCACCTGCTCCACCGCGTCGCCGCACCAGCGCGCGTTCACCTGCGGGAACTCGCGCAGCGCCTTCGCCGCGCCGTACAGCACGATGTCGTTGAAGGAGGCCTTGAAGGCCTTGTTCTTCGCGCGGAAGGCCTTCGCGCCCGCCATGTCCACCTCGACGGTGATGTAGAAGTGGGGCGCGGCAAACTTGCTCTCGCACATGCGCTGGGCGATGATGCGCCGCATCGGGGTGAGCGGGATGCGCTTGTTCTCCCCGGCGGGTCCGGCGGCGGCGGGCGGCGCGGCCGCGGGGGCCGGCGCGGAACCGGCGCGGGCCACGTCGTCCTTGGTGATCTTTCCGGCGATGCCGGTGCCATCCACCGAGCGCAGATCCAGCCCGGCGTTTTCCGCCATGCGCCGCGCCACTGGTGTGGCCTTCACGGCGCCCTGTCCGGCGGCAAATGCCTCCACATCCTCGGACAGCACCCTTCCGCCCACGCCGGAACCGGCGATCACGGAGGGGTCAATGCCCTTTTCCGCCGCGAGCTTGCGGGCCCGGGGCGACACCAGACCGTCACCGGAGCCGGGCGCGGCCGCGGCTTGGACCGGGGCCGCCGCGGCAGGGGCGGCTTCAACGGGCGCGGCGGCCGCAACGGCGGGGGAGGGGGCGGTGGCACCGCCGCCCGGCAGATCGGGCAGGGGCTCGTCCGCGCCGCCCACCAGCGCAACCACGGTCAGCACCGGCTTCTCAACGCCCTCGGGCACGAGAATCTTGCGCAGGATGCCGGAGGCGGTGGATTCGCATTCCACCTCGGCCTTGTCCGTCTGGATGGAGAAGAGGGGCTCACCCTCCTTCACGGAATCGCCCTCCTGTTTGAACCATTTGACGATTTCGGCCTCTTCCACGGAGTTTCCCATTTTCGGGAGCAGAATTTCTTGCATGTCTCTTTCCTCAGGCAGTCCAGCCGTCGCGCCGGAGTTGTTGGTCGCCCGCAAGCACCAGTTCATAAAGGGGGCTTTCCGGGCCGATGCCGCATATTTCGCTCAACACGGCGGGAATGCCGCCGTCCTTTTTCAAATTCTGCACGCGCCGCGCCCCCGGATCATCCGGGTCGTCATAGCGCATCGCCGCCGCCGCCACCACCGCAATGTGTTTCGGCGGGACGTCCGCCTCCAGGCACTGCCGCGCCGCGCCGACAATCCGGTCCTCGGGGCCGAGCTTGCGCACGGGATCCCGTCCCACGCGCCCGATCTGGTCGGCCAGCGCCTTGTTGTGGTAGCGCCGCACCAGATCCAGCCGGTGCTCCTCCAGTCCGGCGCGGTCCAGGCCGCGGCGTTTGGCCAGCGCGTCGCAGCTTTCAATCGTGGCCGCCGCCACCAGGCCGCGCACCTTTTCATCGCGGACGGCCTGCCAGATGTATTCATGGCCGCGAAGCCGCCCCAGATAGGCCGTGGCCGCGTGGCTCAGGTTGTGCACGAAAAGTTTCCGCTCCACATACGCGCCGAAATTGTCCAGCGCCTTCATGTGCGCGATTTTTGGAACACCGCCCCTGAAGGCCGGGCCGTCCACGGGCAGTTCACAGTAGGGCTCCACGCAGACCAGCAGCGGATCACGCGCCTTCTGCTCCTCCGTCATCACCGGCACCATCCGGCCGATGGACGCCTCCACAAAGCCCGTCTGTCCGTCAAGCGCCGTGTGCCATTTCGGGTCCAGATGCTGCCGCACCTTTTCCCGGAGGAAGGGGCCCGCATGCAGCAGGTTCTCGCAGACAATAATGTTCAGCGGGGGCGCGCCGCGCTCAAAACGGAGCGCAAGTCCCGCCGCCAGCGCCGGGGCGATGTGGGGCAGCACGTTCACCCCAACCGCCGTGGAGGCGATTTCAGCCCCCGCCAGCACCTCCGCCACCGCGTCCACGTCCCGGCCGTTCACCGCATCCACCCGCTCCACCAGTATCCGCTCCACCCTTTCCTCGACAATTTCTATGGGATACGATTTGCGCGATTTGAGCCCGTCCACCACCGCATCCACCACATCCACGAACACGGTGCGGTATCCCGACTCAAAATAGAGCTGGCCGAGAAATCCCCGGCCGATGTTGCCCGCGCCAAAATGCACTGCCAGAGCGGTCATTATTCCTCCATGGGAACGGATATCCGTGTGAAACAACCCCCAAACACATGCTTGTCGGGGTTGGGACAGGAGTCAGTTTGCCGCATTATAGCCGATTCTGCGGAAAAAGAGAAAAAACAGCCCCTTAACGCGAGAGGTGGTACACAAAAACTGGATTCACCCATCCCACCCGCGTTTTTTCAAAGCGCCACCCCATTTGTGAAAGTTCCGTCTCCACCGGTGTTACGGTTTCCGGTTGGCTCTGGTGGGCGCAGACCACCAGCCAGCAACCAGCCGGGTTGTTTGTGGAGGTTTGCCCGACGGTTGCCGCAATCTCTTCAAGTTTGACCGTTCCGGAGACAGTGGTGAAGGGGAGGGCACCCTTGAAGGCGGCCTGAAGGGGGGGGATGTCCGCCGCATGATACACCACTGCCGACGCTTTGCTGTCGGGATGGCTGGAAATCAGGGCGGCGCAGTGATTGAAATCGGAGCGCCAGGGGTGCGGATGGGCAAAGAGGTTGAGCCCCTGCACCAAAAGGATTACGGCCGCAAGGGCGCATTTTGTCATGCCTCCCGGCGCAAGGGCCACCACGCCGCCCATGGCGAGGGAAAAGGCAACCGCCCCGTAGAGCACATATCTGGAGGAGTGGCAGGCGTAAACAAGGGAGGAAGTCAGAAACAATGCCAGCGACGGAACCACGAGCAGGGTCAGCACAAACACAACGGACTCGCGCAGGCGCTGCCGTTGCTCCTTCGGTGCGGACATGACGCGCCAAAGGGCCAGGACGGGATAAAGCAGCAACAGGCAGCCAAAGAACCGCCACATGATTCCGCCCATGTGCATGCCGCCAAAGATTTCCACATCCCGGAACAGGGGAACCCCCGCACCGGAAAAAAGCAGCAGATCACCCAGGGGCTGGAGGTAGGAATGGACAATCTCAAGCCGCCATTCCGCGGCGGTGTCCAGTTTCGCCCGGTCTATGGTGCTTATCCATGCCGTCACGAGCATCAGGTTGGGGGCCTGGGCCAGCCCCCACAACAGGGGGGCTTTGACGCTGCGCAGCCGCGCCGCGCGCATGAGAAGCCAGACCCCCTGCGAAAGGAAAAAGAAAACAGTGAACAAATGGGTCCAGGCCAGAAGCATGTTGGCCGCGCAGTTAACCCACCACCATCGTCTGCCGCCGTTGTGTCTGGTTGCCTTCCACAATGCGATGTTGGAGATGAGCGCCAGAGCCAGCAGCAGGGCATAGGGCCGGAGTTCCTGGGCGTAGTAAATCTGCCCGAGGGAGAGCGAAAAAAACGCGGCGGCGGCCAGACCGCCCGTCCGGTTGTGAACCAGTGACCCGAGGAGAAAGACCAGCGGCACGCAGAGCATCCCGAAAAACAGGGGAAGCAGCCGCAGGGTACGGGTGTCCGTTCCCGCCAGTTTCGCCCAGTAATACTCCAGGGTGAAGAATGCCGGGGTCATTGGGGGGTCGGACACACGGACATTCCCCAGAAACTGCGCAAGTGACGGATCCCCCAGATGGCGCGTGCTGGCGTATTCGTCGGAATAAACGGATTCCCCATCCAACCCCCAAACCCGCAGCAGCAGGGCTGCCGCAACAATTGCCAAAAGGCAAAAGGGCACCCAAAAATGCCCGTCTCTTCGGTGTTCTGCCATTGTTCCCGTCCCGGGGGGCTGTGCGTCTGTGCGGGGAGTATAGCGCATGTGGCAAGGAACGGTAAAAAGCGGGCTGTCAACCCCTTCCCGTGGGCATGGTATACTTTCGTCTCTTTTGCCGGATGACGTTTTTTAAAGATGGGAGCTGGTGTTTTGGGTTTTACTCGGATGACAAACGCCGTGTTGGTTCCGGTTGGGGACTGCCGTGCGCGGCATTGCGGAAATCTCGATGATATTTTTTGGGGGGATGGTGGCGGTCTTGTTGCCGGGAAGGAGGGATGGTGAACAGTAAAAATGCGGATTGCCTGCGCGCCTTTCTGCTTGACATGGATGGCACCATTTACCTGGGCCCCAACCCGATAGCCGGTGCGGCTGAATTCATTCAAACGCTCCGGGAAACGGGGCGGCGTTTCCTGTTCCTGACCAACAATCCCGTGAGCGATGCCGCCGCCTATGCGCGAAAGCTGAAGGGCATGGGCATTGACGCCGAACCGGAGGATGTGCTCACCGCCGGGGCGGCCACGGTGGATTACCTGGTCCGCCACACGCCCCACCGGCGCGTGTTTGTGCTGGGCACCCCCTCCTTTGAGGAGGAACTCCGCTGTGCGGGGATTGAGCCGGTTCAGGAGGAGCCGACGGCGGTGGTCTTGTCCTTCGACAAGACGCTCACCTACGCCAAACTGGAGAAGGCCTGCCTGCTGCTGCGCAGTGGGATGCCCTACTTTGCCACCAATCCGGACAGGCTCTGCCCCACCGAGTACGGCTATATTCCGGACTGCGGTTCCATGGCCGCGCTGCTTGAATCCGCCACCGGGCGGCTTCCCCTGTTCATCGGCAAGCCCAGCCCGGAGTTCGCGCGCATGGGGCTCGAACGGCTGGGGGTTGCGGCGGAGGAATCCGCCATGGTGGGTGACCGGCTTTACACAGACATGGAAATGGCGCGGCGCGCCGGCATGTCCTCCATACTTGTGTTAAGCGGGGAGAGTACCGGGCAGGATGTGGCCGGGGCGGAGTGGAAGCCGGACCATGTGTTCCCCTCCGTGGCGGAACTGGGCCGGGCGCTGCGCGGCGGTTGACACCGGCGGCCCGTTCTTCTAGTCTTGCATGGGTTGCAACCATGGGAATCGGACTATGACGGCATTAATTGCATGTTTGATTACGGGCGCGGCCCTGTGCGGCGCCGGGGCGGACGGCTGGACGGCGGGTGTTTCCAAAGCGGACATCACCCCGGCGGAGCCCGTGTGGATGGCGGGTTACGCCTCGCGGGACCGCGCGGCGGAGGGGACGTTGCACCCGCTGTGGGTGAAGGCGCTTGCCCTGGGGGATGCGGAGGGCCGCCGCGCCCTCATCATCACCTCCGACATTCTTGGGTTCCCAAAGGTGGTGGCGGACCGCATTTTTGAAAGGCTTGAAAAATCCACCGGGTTGGACCGTGCCGCCATTATCCTGAACAGCTCCCACACCCATTCCGGCCCGGTGATTGACGGGTCGCTCATGTGCATTTATCCCCTTGCCGCCGCGGACAGGGAAAAGATTGCGCAATACACGGCGGTGCTGGAGGACAAGGTGGCAAAGGCGGGGGAGGAGGCGCTGCGCTCCATGGTTCCCGTGACACTGGACGCGGGCAACGGGGTGACCCGCTTCGCCGTCAACCGCCGCAACAACAAGGAGGCCGAAATCGCCTCCACCCACGACCTGAACGGGCCGGTGGATCATGCCGTTCCCGTGCTCAGGGTGACCGGCGCGGACGGCGCGCTCTTGGCGGTGCTCTTTGGCTACGCCTGCCACAACACCACCCTGTGCGAACAGCAATGGTGCGGCGATTATGCGGGCTTTGCACAGCTTGCGGTGGAGGCCGCCCATCCGGGTGCAACAGCCCTGTTCTTTGCCGGGTGCGGCGCCGATCAAAATCCAATCCCCCGCCGCACAGTCTCCCTGGCGCGGCAGTACGGAACGGAACTCGCCTCCGCCGTGGAAACCGTGCTTTCCGAACCCATGCGCGGACTCGCACCCTCCTTGAAAACAGCCGGGGTTGTGGTGGATCTGCCGCTTGAAACACCCAAGGACCGGGCGGAACTGGAGAAAATTGCCGGGAGTGACGCCGGTTACCTGCGCCGCGCCGCCGGGGAAATGCTGGCCGAACTGGACGCGGGCCGCGCCCTGCCCACGTCCCGTGTTTATCCGGTGCGGGTGTGGAACCTTGGCGGCCAGCCGCTGGTGGCGCTGGCGGGCGAGGTGGTGGCGGGCTATGCCGTCCTTGCCAAGCAGATGCTCGGGACGGACGCCTTTGTCATGGGGTATTCCAACGACCTCGTCGGTTACATTCCCACCGCCGTCATCGCGCGCGAGGGGGGCTACGAGGGAGACGCTTCCCAGATGATTTACGGGCTGCCCGCAAAGTGGAGCGAATCCATTGAGCCGGAGATCTGCGCGGCCGTCCGTGAAGCGGCTGAAAAGGCCGGCATCCCGTTTAAAAACTAGGCGTGTGCCAACGGTGTTTTGGACTTTTTACAGGAGACGGAAATGAAGGACGGAATTGTTCTGAAAACCCTTTCGCGCCTGGGAATCCTTCTGGGCGGTTTCGCGGCGGTGACCCTGCTGGTGTACGCGGCGGGCAAATTTCTGGTGCCCCTCACCGACGGTGCGGACAAGGCCATATTGGCGGCAATCAACCCCGACAGTTACGTGCCGGGCCTGGACGAGTTTTTCCGCGCCCTCACGGACTACACCAACCCAATCATCCTCATTTTCTGCGTCTCCTGGATCATAGCCAACGACCTCGCCATGCTCGCACCCCGATTCAAGAACCTCTTCGCGGCATTGCTGGGGGTTGAGGCCGCCGTGATTGTCATAGCCGCGTCCATGGGAAAAATATGGCCCAACAAAACATACATCGGCGTGAATGCGATCGAGGTGGCGGCATTTTTGGTGTTTTTTGGCGGCGCGGCGCTCCTGTTCTTCCGGCTGGACCGCGACGCCCTGCGCCGGATGGCCTGTGTCGTGTGGCTCATGCTTCTGTCCGGCGTTGTGGCGGATTTCGGCGCGACACAACCGATAAAGGAATCGGTGGCGCGCCCCCGTCCGCTGAACGAGGACAACAAACCCTGGAACGAGCAGGTGCGCGTCATTCCCGACGAGGTGCTGCGCGGCCGCAATTCCTTCCCGTCCGGCCACACCAGCGGCACCTTTGCCCTGCTCACCCCCCTCTTCTGGTACAACCGCAGGAAAAGCGTCCGCGCGGGCCTGCTGGGTTGGATGGTGCTCCAGGGCGTGTCCCGCGTGTACACCGCCGCCCATTTCCCCTTCTGCTGCCTCATGGGCGGTGTGCTCGGGTTCACCGTGGGCACACTGATATTCTTCACCCTCGGCGGGCCGTCCCTTTGGAGGGGGGCGGAGAAGGAGTCCTGTTCCGCCGGGTAGCCGTTTCGGCTGGGTCAGAAATATTTCCGGCCCGCCATGAAGACAACGACCAGCCCGATGGAGAGTGCGGCGGAAAAAATGCCCGCCCCGAGCACAAGCGGCACCAGGCTGATGGCCACCCCGAAGGCGAGGGGTGCGGGTTCCTTTTGCCGGATGCCGTAAATCACCATGCCCGTGCCCACCACCCCCGCAAGGAAGGTGACAATCCACCACAATCCGCCTGCCGCCGCACCCATGCCTTTTCCTCCACTGGTTCCCGCATGTGGGTTGGACCTTCGGCAGTATAACCGATTTGCGGTCCCGGCAGTCCGGGGGATTGCACCCCGCCGGGATGGTGTGCAAGGATACGGACATGGGTAATCTGAGGCGAATTTCAGGATTGCGGACGCTTTGCTGCCCGGTGGTTGTGCTTTTTTTTGCCCTGGGCGCGGGTGCGGCTGTTCCCCCCACAGCCCCCGCCATGGGGATAAGCGTCCGCGACCATGGGGCCGTCGGTGACGGGCAGGCGCTGGACACGGCGGCGGTGCAGGTGGCGCTGGACGCCTGCGCGGCGGCGGGCGGAGGAACGGTGCTTTTTCCGCCGGGCACCTACCGGTGCGGCAGCGTCCATCTGCGGAGCAATGTGATGCTTTGGCTGGATCATGGCGCCACCATCCTGGGCAGCAAAAGCAAAGACGACTATGATCCGCTGGAAAAACTCAATTTCGAAAACGACGCCGACATCGAAACCTCCTATTTTCACCGTTCCCTGCTTTGGGGTGAGGGGGTGGAACGGGTGGGCATTGCCGGGTTCGGAACAATAGATGTGGGTTTTTCCAAGCGCGGCGGCCCCAAGGCAATCGCCCTGAAACGGTGCCGCTTCATCGAGATTCACGGCATCCGCATCATAAACATCCCCAACTACGCCGTCAGCATGCTCGGCACCGACGAGGTGAACATTGACGGCGTGACGATTCTTAACGGTTACGCCGACGGCATCGATCCCGACTCCTGCCGCAATGTGCGCATCAGCAACTGCCGCATCTCCACCGTGGACGACGCCATTGTTCCCAAGGCCAGCTTTTCGCTGGGCGAGCGTCGCGCCTGCGAGAACATCACCGTCACCAACTGCGTCCTCTCCACCGTGTGCAACGCCTTCAAACTGGGCACGGAGTCGGGCGGCGGTTTCCGGCGCATCACCGTGTCCAACTGCGTGATGACCGGCTACGCGGACAACCGTCCCGCCCTCTCCGGCATCGCGCTGGAGTCGGTGGACGGCGGCGGCATCGAGGGCGTGGCGGTGTCCAATATCACCATGGTGGACGTGCGCGCCCCCGTGTTCATCCGGCTGGGCAACCGGGGCCGTGACATGGACACCCCCGCGCCCGGAACCCTGCGGGACGTGGTCATCAGCAACATCACCGCCCACCGCGCCTCGCTGGCGTGCAGTATTACCGGCATTCCCGGCCATCCGGTGCGCGGTGTCACCCTGGAAAACCTGCGCATGGAATTCACCGGTTCCAACCCCGCCCTGCCGCCGGGCGCGGAAGTGCCCGAGCGGGAGGACGGCTATCCCGAATCGGTCATGTTCGGCCCCCTGCCCGCCTATGGTCTCTATTGCCGCCATGTCGAGGATCTGGCTGTCAGGGACGTGAACATGCGTTGGCGCGACGGGTTCTGGCGGCTGACAACCGACGTGTACAAGGACATCAAATGGCCGGGTGATGGCACCATTCCATCCCTGGCGGAGCTGGGGGGTGCGGGTGTTGCCCTGGTCTGCGACGATGTGTCCCGCCTCAGGATGGAGGGTTTCGACGCCCGTCCGGACACAGGGGGCGCGCCGGTGGCGCATTTCAGAAATGTTCGGGACGCGCTGGTTACCGGCGCGATGCCCATGCCGGGAACTTATACCTTCCTGGAAGTGTCCGGAACGGAGTCCAGGGGCATCATGCTGCATGGAAATGTGTTTCAAAGGGACACGGCTCCCTACTCCGCCGGGGCGGATGTGGAGAAAACAGCCGTGTCTGTGGACTGACACAACTGGGAGATAATCATGAACCGCAGAAGATTTCTCGGTCTTTCGGCGGCGGGTGTCGCGGCGGGACTGGCCAACGGTTGCACGGGTGTGGCGGCAAAAAATGACGAAAAGGGCGGGGGGCACATTGCCACCTTCTCCTGCGACGCCACCCCCGCGCTGGGCACCCCCTGGTATCCCAGCTACAAGCCGCTGGACACCATAGAGCAGCCGTTGCAGGCGAAGGGCGTGGTCCTTGAGGACGGCGGGGGGCGTTATGTCCTGTGCGCCCTCGACTGGTGTGAACTTTGCAACGAAACCCACCTAAAGTTCCGCGCCGAACTGGCAAAAGCGGCGGGCACCACGCCGGACCGGGTGGCCATTCAGACCGTCCACCAGCACACCGCGCCCATGGCCGAACTGGAGGCATTCAACCTCTTTCGGGAAATGGGCGTTGATACGCCGCCTCCCTGCCCGACGGATGGGCAAATTCTTGAGCCGCTCGCGAGAATGTGCGCCGCCGTCCGTGAATCGCTGGGTAGGATGGAGGCGTATGACAGCATCGGCACGGGCACTGCAAAGGCGGAAAGGGTGGCGTCGAACCGGCGCGTGCCCATTGGTGACGGCAAGGTGGGCTTTCGGGCCAGCTCCTGCCGCGACCCGAAGCTGGTGGAGGCGCCGGAGGGGTTGATTGATCCCCATGTGAAAACCGTCACTTTTGCGCGCGGCGGCAAGCCTCTTGCCCGGCTTCATTACTACGCCACCCATCCCCAGAGTTATTACTGGGATCCCAGATCCAGCATTGACTTTGCGGGCATGGCCCGCGAATGGCTCCAGGAAGAGGAGGGCGTGTTCCAGGTGTACTTCAACGGCTGCGGCGGCAACATCGCCGCGGGCAAGTACAACAACGGCACGCCGGAGGCGCGGCAGGGCCTGTATGAGCGGCTCCGCACCGCAATGAAGGCCTCGGCGGATGCAACGGTTTACACGCCCGCCCCGGGAATCATCTGGCGCACCGTGCCGGTGCTGTTCACGCCCCGCGGTGGCGAGGGGTTTGAAGCCGCGGGGCTTGAGGCCCGGATGCGCAACAAGGACGGCGCGCACAATGACCGCATCTGCGCCGCCATGGTGCTGACCTGGTTGAAAAGGGCCGGAAAACCCATCGATCTGACCTCCATGCAGATTGGGGGCGTGCATGTGCTGCATCTGCCGGGGGAACCGGCGGTGGAGTTCCAGTTGTACGCGCAGGAACAGCGGCCTGATCACTTTGTCGCCGTGGCCGGATACGGCGACTGCGGTCCCGCCTATATCAACCCGGAAAAGTTCACCGCCGAGGGCGGCTACGAACCCGGCGCGGCCCACGCCGTGCCGGAAACGGAAACGGTGTTCAAGGCGGCGATTCGCTCCTTGCTGGCGGTGTGATGAAACAGGCTGGAGACAGGCGCGCATGAACCGGTGGTCACGCAGGGATTGGATGAGGGCGGCGGGACTGGGGCTCCTCTCCGGATGTGTCATGCCGCGCATGGCCGGGGAGGAACTGCGTTTCAGCCGGCCCCGGGCCACCTCGGGTGACATGCGGGTGGAACCCGGCTGGGAGGAGCGCCTGACCGTCACGGTGGGTGGTGACGGCGCGGACATCGGCGGTTTTTCGGAAAAGGCCATCCAGGCCGCGCTGGATCTGGCGGCGGGGCGGGGCGGCGGCACGGTGAGGCTGACGCCGGGCGTCTTCCAACTCCGCAACGCGGTTCGGCTTCGTTCCGGGGTGCGGCTGTGCGGCGCGGGTGGGGACACCATCCTTTTCAAGACCCCAATGGAAGAAGCCACGCTGGCCGAGGATTCGGACTGGTTTGATCAGGAAATCACCCTGTCCGATCCCTCCGGTTTCCAATTGGGGGACGGGATCTGTCTCGTCACGCAAAATCCGGACACCGGCGCGCGCGTGGTGGCCAAGCGCACCCTTGTCGCGCGCAGCGGCGCGCGCTTCAAACTGGACCGGGCCCTGCGCGACAACTTCTGGAGGATGGGCAAGCCGGTTGTCTCCACGCTGTTCCCCCTGCTCACGGCGGAGGAGGCCACGGGGCTGGTGGTGGAGGATTTGGTGGTGGACGGCAACCGGGAAAACAACGGCAACCTGGACGGAAACTACGCGGGCGGCCTGTGGTTTCAGGACTGCGCGGACATCGTCATCCGGGGGGTGGAAACGCGCAACAACAACAGTGACGGCATAAGCTGGCAGATATGCCATGACGTGCTGGTGGAGGATTGCCGCAGCCACGGCAACGCGGGCCTCGGCCTGCACCCCGGTTCAGGTTCGCAGCGCCCCGTCATCCGGGGATGCAGGCTGGAGCGCAACAGCATCGGCCTCTTTTTTTGCTGGGGGGTGAAGGCGGGCCTGGCCGAGGGGAATGTTATTGCGGACAACAGCGACCAGGGGGTGTCCATCGGCCACCGGGACGATGAGAATGTGGTGAGGGGCAATGAAATCCTGCGGAGCGGAAAAACGGGCCTCTTGTTCCGGCCCGAGCGGGGCGAGGGCTTCACCGCAGGGGGCAATCTTGTTGAAAAGAACAAGTTTATGGACAACGGCCCGGAGGACGGCGCGGCCATAGACATCCAGGGGGTCACGGCGGGCAACACCATTGCCGACAATGACATCCTGGAAACCCGCGGCGCGGCGGACCGCGCCGCGATCCGCATCGGCGCCGAAGCCGGGGAAAACACCCTCAGGCACAACCGTTCCCAGGGTTTCGCGGTGGAGCTGCGCGACCTGCGCAAATCCGGCTGACCAGCGCGGCGGCTTCCTAAAAAGTGGAGGTGACGAGGCTGAACCCTTTTGTCATGGGGGCCCTGTCGTTGGGATAGCCCATAAATTCCACATGCCCGTCAAGATACAGCACGTTGCCCCCGCCGGGAAGGTGGTTGAAGGCGTCCGGACTCTGGTTGGCCGAGTCGAACATGAGGAAAATCTCGCTTTGCGCCCGGGACGCGGCGGCGGGGTTGTTCACATCAGTGATCACAAAGCGCTCGATGCCCTCCCGCAGCCGGAGCATGGTGTCGCCCCCGCCCGTGCCCAGTCCGTTCATCTCCGGCGTGTCCTCGTCAAGCGGGGGATACACGCCGCGGCGGTTTTCATCCATCATCAGCATGTCGTGCCGGGCGAAAAGAATCGTTCCATGCATCAAGTACTGCGCTGGGGCAAGGATGCCCTCCGGAAAAAACAGGTCTGGATTCACCAGTTGCAGGAAGATTTCATAGGGGCTTGGATCGGTCAGGTATTCCGGACGGTCGTCGCAGCGGTCGTACAGGTACCCGAAATACCGGTAGGACAGGGCGGTTTTGCTCCAGGCGTTTTCCGTCTGGTCCCCGTCCGCGCCCTGGAAGGCTAGAACGGTCTCCCCGTTGGGGTAGTACATGTCCTCCACCCGGTGGCGCGCGCTGGAGGGGCACACATACACCGCCGGGTCACTGATGTATTCGGGATAAACCGCCACGCTTAGCGGCGCGGGTATCGCTCCCCGGCAGTTGCCGCACACGGTGTTGTGCTGCATGGGGGGGTATTTGCCCGATTTGTCCTCACCCGCGTACATTTTCAGGGCCAGCCCGAATTGTTTCAGGTTGTTCTGGCAGGAGGCGCGCCGCGCCGCCTCCCGTGCGCGGCCAAGCGCCGGAAGCAGGATGGCCGCCAGAATCCCTATGATGGCAATCACGATAAGCAGTTCAATCAGGGTGAATCCGTCCCTGCGCCGGTGATGCGTGTTCATTCCTTGCCGCTCCGTGGAACGCCCTGGTCGGGGGATTCCGGTTCCTGTCCAGTCAGTCTTTCGTGCATAACGCCCGGAGATGCGGTACAATTTCCGTTGATTACCCGTTTGGACGCCAGGGTTAATCCCTGCTTGATTGAAAATACTGTTTCTAAAATGAAACTTGCCGTATACAACATCCGCTACGCCACCGGCACGGGACTTTCCTACCATCTCCCCGTACCCTTCACCGGCTATTTTCGTCCCAGCCGGCAGAACCTGGACAAAATAATCACTTTTTTAAAGCGGGAAAGCCCCGACATCATTGGACTGGTCGAAGTGGACGAGGGTTCCTACCGCACCCAAAAGCGCAACCAGGCCGAATATATCGCCCAACAATTGGACTGTTCCCACGTCTATGAGTCCAAGTACGCGGAGACCTCGATTGTCCGCCGCCTTCCCGTGCTTCGCCGCCAGGGCAATGCCTTTATCACCAATCAGAACATCGTGGCACGGCAGTTTCATTTCTTCCGCCATGGCATGAAACGGCTGGTGATTGAGCTGGAATTTGACACGTTTTCCGTTTTTCTCGTGCATCTTTCCCTGAAGTACCGCCACAGGCAGTATCAGTTGGGGGATTTGCACGCCCTTTTCCAGCGGGTGGAGAAGCCCATCATTGTGGCGGGGGATTTCAATGCATTCTGGGGGGATCACGAGTTGGCGCTTTTCATGGCCGCGTCAGGCCTGAAAAACGCGAACACTGAGGGGGTGCCCACTTTTCCAAGCATTGCCCCCAAGCGGCAGTTGGATTTCATCCTCCACAGCCCGGAAATCAAGGTCACCGGATTCCGCGTGCCCCGGGTGCGCCATTCCGATCATCTTCCGATGATTTGCGAATTCACCCCGCCCTGATCCCCCGGAGCGCCCGGCGCGGTCAGGGCCCCCAGATGAACCAGACCAGTATGGCGGAGGGAATGACCGCAGCCAGGGTGAAGGGGATGGAAATGACGCCAAACTGGCGGAAGGTGACCACATGCCCCTCCTTGCGGAGCAGGCCGCAGGCCACCACGTTGGCGGAGGCGCCGATGGGCGTGATGTTGCCGCCCAGGCTCGCGCCGATGAGCAGGCCGAAGAGCAGCACCTGCGGGGGGATGCCCATGTGCGCCGCCATGGAGCCCGCCACGGGCAGCATCGCCGCCAGATAGGGCACATTGTCCACAAAACCCGAGATGATGATGGAGCAGGCAATCAGGATGATGTAGGCCCAGAGCGGATTGCCGCCCACCACCCCGGACAGCAGCACGGAGAGGGACTCAATCCACCCGGTGATGGCCAGGCTTTCGACGATCACAAAAACTCCCATCAGGAAGAAGGTGGTGTCCCAGTCCAGCTTCCAGAGCGATTTGACGGCGCGCCCCTTGTCGGTGCCCACGTCAAAGAGCAGCATGGCCACGCCGAAAACCATGCAGATGATGCCCGCAAGGTAGGAGAATCCCTTGTCAAAGAAGGAGGAGGCGGCAAGCGTCGCCACCAGCAGCACGAGCATGATGGTCGGGATCCACGATTTGACCGACTCGTCCACGGTGATCTCGGCGCGTTCGCGGTGTTTGCTGAAAACCCAGTAAAGCACCAGGAAGGAGAAAAAAGCGCCGAATTCCACCGCGAAGAAGATGCTGGGCTTTCCCTGGTAAAAAAAGAAGTCCATGAAGGTCATTTTCGCGTAGCCGCCGAGGAGCATGCTGGGCGGGTCGCCGATGAGCGTGGCCGTGCCCTGCAGGTTGCTGGCGATGGCGATGCCAATCATCATGTTTACGGGGTTGATGTTGATGCGCCTGGCCAGGGAAAGCGCTATGGGCGCGACGATAAGCACCGTGGCCACGTTTTCCACAAAGGCCGAGATGAACGAGGTCAGCATGCAGATGAACAGTATCGCCCAGGTGGTGTTCGGGGCGCGCTTCACGATCACCTCGGCAAACCAGGCGGGAAACCTGCTTTCAATGAACACGTCGGCGGCGATGAGGGTGCCCACGAAGATGCCCATCACATTCCAGTTGATGGCGTGGACGATTTCCAGCGGCGCCAGCGTTCCCGTCAGGCCCAGCGCCAGCACGCCGCCCACCGCAACCAGGCTGCGGCGCGTCGGCAGAAGGATGAAAAGGAGGTAGGCGCAAATAAACACGCCCAGAGAAACATATTCCCGGTTCATTGGTCCGTCCTGTTGTATTAAGCGGTTCCGGAGTTTATCAAAGCGGAACGGGGGCCATCAAAGAACCGCCCCCCGTTCAGGGATAGGTGGTGTGGTGGCCGGTGTGTGTCGACCGGTGGATGGCCACGCCGCCCCCGTTCATGGGGAAACGGTTGCCGGTGTTGGGGGTGGCACCGGAAACCCAGCGCAGAAACTCCACATGCCCGTCCATGAACAGCACGTTGCCGCCGCCCGGAATATGGTTGAAATGGCTGGGGTCCTCGCCTGAGATGGCATCCCACATCACCGGCAGGTCCGACTGGGCCTGGGCGGCCGCCGCCGGGTTGTTGATGTCGGTGATGAAGAAGCGCTCAATGCCCTCGCGGATGCGGTGGATTGTGGGGGAGGGTAGAGCCGTGGACAGGGGAAGCAGCAGTTTCCAGTCCTCATGCGCCTTTTTTGGGTTGGATGCGATCTGCTGAAAGAGGCCGTCCACGGGGTCAATCAGGTTCGTTTCCAGATTGTTAATCACCTCCGCCGTGCTTATCTTCGGGGAACTCAACGCCCAGCCCAGGTACAGGTAGGGATGCTCATAGATTTCGCATGGTTCCACTTTGCCGTTGCCCGCCGACGCCATTTTGCCCTCGTCCTTGGCGTATTTCCATGCGGTGGACGGGTTGTCGCCCTGATCCCAAAGTTCCAGCGCCGTGTGCGCGTAGGGTGAACTCTGGCATATCAGAACCGCCGGATCGGTCACGTATTCCGGCATCATAAAGGTCATGTCCGGGGCTGCCGCGAGGGCATCCGGATGGGAGCCGTCGCAGTTGGCCCCTTTCATCGGAGGAAACATGCCCTTGCTTTCACCGGAATACATTTTGAAGGACAACCCCATCTGCTTGAGATTGCTCTGGCAGGACGCACGCCGCGCTGCCTCGCGGGCGCGCGCCAGCGCGGGCAGCAGTATGGCCGCGAGTATGGCGATGATGGCGATGACCACCAGCAGTTCAATAAGGGTGAATCCGGTGCGGCGGGGCATTTGGCGGACTCCTGTGATTCTGGAATATTCGGGGTAAGTATACCCGGTGCCGGCTGGAAAAGCCCAATTCGCGCACCTTTAAGCCCGGTATGCTCAATCCCAAAAAAAAACGGAGCGGCGGATGCCGCTCCGGTCATTGTTACAAAGTCACCTTGGGCCCTAGTGCTCGTGTTCCTCCCCGTGGGTGGCCTCGTGCACCACAATGCCCCCGCCGTTCACGGGGAATCTGTTGCCCGTGTTGGGCTGGGACGGGGTGGGGTTCCACCGCAGGAACTCCACATGCCCGTCCATGAAGAGCACGTTGCATCCGCCCGGCACGTGGTTAAAATGGCTTGCCTCCCCGTCCGAGAGGGTGTCCCACATCACTGCGATGTCCGACTGGGCCTGGCTTGAGGCGGCGGAATTGTTGATGTCCGTGATGAGAAAACGTTCGATACCCTCGCGCAGCCGGTATATGGTGGTGGCGGGATCGGCCGCTGTCAGGGGGATCGTCAGCTCCCAATCCTCGTGGGCGGCTGCAGGGTTTTCCTCAATCCGGTGGATGAGTCCGTCCGGCTCCTCCAGCAGGTTGCTCTCAAAATTCTCAATCGCCTCCACGGTGCTCATCTGGGAGGAACTCACCGCCCAGCCAAGATAAATGTAGGGATGCTCGTACACCTCGCAGGGTTCCACCGTGCCGTTGTTCGCAGTGGGCAGGTGGCCGTCCTCAAAAGCGTGGTGCCACGCCGAGGAAATGGTGCCGCCCTGGTCCCAAAGCTCCAGGGGTGTCGTCGCGTTGGGGGCGCTGGGGCAAATCAGCACGTTATGGTCGGAGAGATACTCGGGATACACGGCAACCATGTCCGGTGTCGCCGCCAGGCCCACCGTGGGGGTGCCGTCGCAGTTGGCCGCCTTGACGTTTGGAAAGGAACCCTTGGCCTCGTTGGCGTACATTTTGAAGGAGAGACCGAGTTGTTTCAGGTTGTTCTGGCAGGAGGAGCGACGTGCTGATTCGCGGGCACGCGCCAGCGCCGGCAGCAGTATCGCCGCCAAAATGCCAATGATCGCGATGACCACCAGCAGTTCGATAAGGGTAAACCCCTTGTGCTTGTTCATAAATGGGAGACTCCCCTGTGCCGGGATGAAGCTCTCCGGCGGATGAAAACAAATGAAGCACAATACAGGCATGCGGGCATGATCCTTTCATGCCGGATGCGGGAAAAGTTGGAGATCTCAGACGGCGGCGGGTGGGGCCCGGCCAAGGGGGGAGAGCGGGCAGACCGCCTGTGTCACCCGCGCGGGGAGCGTCTCAATTTGAACCCTGGTTGAGACCACCAGAATAACGGCGGCAAGGATGGGGAGGAAATGATGCTGTTGGAGGGCAATCACGCAAACCGGGCAGCGATGATCCTGCCCCTGCTCTTCCTCACAGCAGGTGTCATGGTGATGAAAACCCGCCGCCCAGACGGACATCCCCGCCCACACGGCCAGCACCGCGAGGAGGAGGAGTTTTTTTGCCGTTACATGGAAGCCAAAAACTCTCATCATGAGCACCATTAATGATAATAGATTATCACCAAAGGGTGTAATTTACAAGGGGCATGATTTTATATGAATGACGCCGGGATCCCTGTGTTAGGATGGGCTCAAACAGACAGGGAGACTGCGGTATGTCCAAATGGATGCATGTGCCGGTGATTTTCGGAGTGCTTTGCGGCGCGGCGGCGGCGGATGTGACGCTTGTCGAGGATGGCTGCGCCAGAGCGGTTATTGTGGTGGCGCCGGATGCCGCCGCCCAAGCCCGCGAGGCGGCGGAAATCCTGCGCCAGTATGTGGGGCGCATGAGCGGGGCGCGGCTGGAGATGGCGGGGGAGATGCCGGGGGATGGCGCACCCTGCGTGGTGGTGGGGGCGCATCCCGCACTCAAGGCTCTGGGGGTGGAGGCAGCCCCCCGGTTCACCAGCGCGATGGACGAGGAATTCTATATCGTTAAAACTGTGGGGAATGTGCTGGTGCTGGTGGGGAATGATCACCCCTTTTACCGGGGCACGGTCTATGCCGTGGACGAGTTTCTTGAGCGGCTTGGGTACCGCTGGTTTTTCCCCGGGGCCTTTGGCGAGGTGGTTCCAAACCTGAAAACCATCAAAGCGGGGGAGACGGACATTGTTTCCCGTCCGGATTTCCGCCTGCGCAACGTGTGGTATTCGGGCTGGATGCCGGTGACGGAGCAGGACGCCGCCGACTACCGGGTATGGATGGACCGGAACAAGATGAACACGCTGGCGGGCCTGAGCCTGCCCGGCGACGGCACGGTCACGCGGGTGGCGCCGCCGGAACAGTACTTTGAGAGTCATCCCCATATTTACGCCGTGGACAAGGAGGGAAAACGCACCCGTGACATGCTCTGCATGACCGAGCCGGAGGCCGTGGCCATTGCGGCGGAGACCATCAAGGCGGCCTTCCGCGCCGACCCGGCCATGGTCACCTATGGCTTTGCCCCGCCCGACGGACATCCCATGTGCCATTGCCCCCGCTGCGAGGCGGCCAATCCCGGTTTTTCCGGCAAGGGCTACGGCGATCCCAGCCTCAGCGACATTTGGTTCGGTTTCGCCAACGCTGTGGCAAAGGAGGTTAACAAGGAGTTTCCCGAACGCTGGCTCCTGACCAACGGCTATGCCAACCGGGTGCGCCCGCCGGAGGGGGTGGGGCCGCTGAGCCCAAACCTCGGCATCCAGTCGGCCATGCTGGACACCTGCAACTTTCACCCCATCGGCGATTCGAAATGCTGGCAGCGGCAGATGTACCAGTCCGTGCTGGAACGCTGGACCCGCGATCTGCGCTGTGTCTTTGTCTATGACTATGACCCCGGAAAGGGGCTGGACGGGCTGCCCTTTCCCATGCTGCACAATCTGGAAAAGGACATCCCCTGGCTGAGGGACAGGGGCGTATGGGGCTTTTGGACGGAGGGGCAGAACTGCTGGTTTGTCACCCACCTGAACTACTACATCCGCGCGCGGCTCATGTGGGATGCGGACGCCGATGTGAAAGAACTTGTGCGGGACTACTGTGATAAGTTTTACGGTCCTGCGGCGGGTGCGGTGGCGGACTACATTTGGACCATGGAAGGGGCAGTGGACCGAGCGCCTGTCCATGAAACCTTTGGACGGCTCACCCCGTGGCGGGTGGTTTATCCCCCCAAGGTGATGGCGCGCCTTGACAGGGCCATGGACAAGGCGGTGGCTCGCGCCGCCGACGCGCCTGAGGCGGGGCATGTCCATGCCCTGCATTTGGCGCACCAGTATCTCCGTGCCTACATGGCCATGGAGTCGGCGGCGGCGGCGGGGGAGTTCACGGAGGCGCTGGCGCGGGCCGACAGAATGCTCGCCCTCCGGGCGGAACTGGGGCAAATCAACCCCTCGCTCATTCCCGTCACGCCTGAATGGTGCGCCAAGGGCGACGCCTCGCTCGAATGGCACCGGGCAACCTACCTGGAGCTGGCGGAACGTGTTGACGGCACGCGGGGTGCGCTGGTGGCAATGACCCCGCAGGCATGGCAGTTCCGCAAGGATTCCAAGGAGGAGGGAATCTTCGGGGAATGGTATTTGTCCGGCAACGGCGGCAAGTGGGATGAACTGGACTCCACCCTCTACTGGGAGGCCCAGGGAATGCAGGACAGGCAGGGCTACGGATACACGGGAAAGGCCTGGTACCGTGTGGATGTGGAGGTGCCGTCAACGGTGGCGGGCAAACCGGTCAGTATGTGTGTTGGAGGCATGTACAGCGACAAATTATGGGTATGGGTTAACGGGCGACTGACGGATCACCGGTTTCGCCAAAACACCCGAAACCCCTTTGACATTGATATCACCCCCTTTATCCGCCCCGGCGAAACCAACACCATTGCGTTTTTGGTGGACACCCTGCCCCCTGACCGTAACGCCCGAGGCGGTCTGCACCGGCGCGTCTTTCTGTGGAGTCCCAAAGCGGACCGGTAATCCCGTTCACACATTGTCTTGACAATTTTGCAGTTGAATTGCATAATATATGCAATGTGGATTCAAAGAAACATAGCTGCTGTGGTTGAAAAGGCCTTTGAACAGTTTCCGGTCTTGGTAATCACGGGTGCCCGGCAGGCGGGAAAGACCTCGCTGGTCCGACGGCTCTTCCCAAAGGCAAAATATGTCACTTTTGACATTCCCCGGGACGCGGAATCGGCACGGTTGGATTTTTCGGGGTTTCTTCGCGATTATCCCGACCCGTTGATTATTGACGAGGTGCAGTATGTGCCGGAGGTGATGCGTCATCTGAAGGCCGAGGTGGACCGAAAACGCCATCCGGGACGGTTTATATTGACCGGCTCACAGGATTTTTCCGTTATGGCGGGTGTCACAGAATCACTTGCGGGAAGATGCGCGGTCATGTCCCTTCCCACTTTGTCACTTTTTGAACTGCCTAATGGGGGGGGAATGGAAAAACTGGACCGCTTTTGCTGGCGGGGCGGTTTTCCCGAATTGTGGCAACGCCCCGAACTGGACCGCGAGCTATGGCTTGGGTCCTATCTGGCCACCTATCTTGAGCGGGATGTGCGCAATATTGTAAATGTGGGCAGCCTGCGAGATTTCGACCGTTTCCTGAGGGCGGCGGCCCTGCGGACCGGACAGCTTCTTTCCCTGTCGGAGCTGGCGCGTGATGTCGGGATTTCAACCAACACGGCAAAAAGCTGGTTGTCGATTCTTGAGGCAAGCCACCAGGTTTTCCTGCTGGAGCCCTACCACGGAAGCGCGGGAAAACGTCTGGTCAAGACCCCCAAGCTTTATTTCTGCGACCCCGGAATGCTTGCCTATCTGATGGGTTTTTTTGAATGGTCCGCCGTGCCGAAAAGCGCGGCGTGGGGGGCTGTGTGGGAAAACATGGTTGTCGGGGAGGTCAGAAAACACTTTCTGAACAGAGGCATGCGCCCTCCCTGCTGGTTTTGGCGCACAGCCCAGGGGGATGAGGTTGATTTGCTTGTTGAAAGGGGGCCGGGATGTTTTCTTGCCATGGAGTGCAAGGCGGCCGT
>JBHEKP010000238.1:0-14608 GCA_041859375.1 Candidatus Hydrogenedentales bacterium
TTGTAGAGGGGCGCTCCCGCAGTGCCCACGACATACTGGTGCACCCAGCGCCCCCCGGCGTCCATGACGCGGGAATGGTTGTAGAAATGGTCATGGCCGCAGAAATAGGCCACGCAGCCCGCCGCGCCCAGTGAGTTCCAGAAGGTGTCGCGCTCCACCGGGTATGCAGCCAGACAACTGTCATGGTCCACCTTGAAGGCGGGCATGTGGCCAAAGACAAAGACATGGGGCGGCAGGTCCATGCCGGACAACTCGCCGTCCAGCCATGCCTGGTTGACGCGCTCATAGGAAACGTACTGGTCCAGGGAGATGAACTTGGAGGTCTTGTGGACAAAAGAGTAGGTCAGGTTCTCCTCGCCCATGGGCCCGTTTCCGGGGAAGGCGTAGGGGCCGGTGAAGGCGGCGTTCCACCCGGCCACCGGACCGTCATGGTTGCCGCGGCAGGCCAGCACGGCGATGCCGGCGTCCTGGAGGGGTTTCATGAAGGCGTCCACCCATACGGGCAGCTCGCCCAGTATGCCGTTGTCCACCAAATCCCCGGACACCACCACGAGATCCGGCGCCTCGGCGATGATTGCGGGCACCATTTCCGCGACAATGGGTCCGTTGATGCCGCCATCATCACCCCGGCTGTCACCGGTGACAATGAATTTGTAGGGGGCCGTGTCGGCAAACACGGGCGCAACCAGGGCCACAACAAGAACAAGGGGCAGGAAAATGCGGAGCTTTTTCATGGATGACGCCTTTCGATTGATGATGAATCAGGACAATTAACCTTAATCTAACATATTCCCAACAATATGGTGGAGAAATCCACCGCAAATGGCAAGTATAATTTTCATCCGGGCGGGACCGGGCGGGAACAGCGGCAAAGGACGGGATTATGAACGCAGTGAGCGCGGCGCAGATGCGGGAGGCGGACCGGCGGTGCATCGAGGAGCTGGGCATACCGGGGGCGGTGCTGATGAACAACGCGGGCACGGCGGTGTTCCGGGAGCTTACGGGCGGGCCGGTGGGGGTGGTGTGCGGCAAGGGCAACAACGGCGGGGACGGGTATGTGACGGCGCGGCTGGCCCTGCTGGCGGGATGGGAGGTGACAGTGGTGCTGGTGGCGGAGCCCGCCGCCATAGCCGGGGACGCGCGGCTGTTTCTGGATGCTTACCGGCGGCTGGGCGGGCGGCTTGCGGCCGCGCCGGACGCCGCATCGGCGGCGGCGGCCGTGGCGGGACTGTCCGGGTGCGCCGTGCTGGTGGACGCGCTGCTGGGCACGGGCACGCGCGGGGAGGTGACGGGCCCGGTGCGCGCGGCGATAGAGGCATGGCCCTCCGGGGTGCCCACGGTGGCGGTGGATTTGCCTTCGGGGCTGAACGCCGACACGGGGGATGTCTGCGGCGTGTGTGTGCGCGCGGACACAACGGTCACCTTTGCCTTTGCGAAGACGGGACTGCTCACGGAGAAGGCGCGGCCATACACGGGGCGGCTGGTGCTGGCGGACATCGGCATCCCGGAGGCCTGCGCGGATGACAGAGCGTGGGCGGCGCTGAAGTCCGCCTTCCCGAAGGGGGAATAAGAGGCCATGCGCGCGTTTCTCGCCATTGAACTGCCCGAAGCTGTCCGGCGCGTGCTGGCGGAAGAGGCGCGGCTGCTGCGGCATGCCGGGGGGCGCGCAAGCTGGGTGCGCCCCGAAAACATGCACCTGACCCTGCGGTTTCTTGGGGAATGCGACGGGGAGCGGCTTGCCGCCCTCACCCCCCTTGTTTCGGCGGCCTGCGGCGCGCACCCGGCACCCTCCCTTTCCGTGGCGGGGCTGGGTGCCTTTCCCAACCCTGCCCGCCCCTCGGTCGTCTGGGCGGGCATCCGGGTGCTTTCGGGGGATTTGAAAGAATTGCAGGGGGCCATTGAAAAAGTGTGCACCTCAGCGGGCTTCACCCCGGACAACAAGCCCTTCCACCCCCATGTGACCCTGGCGCGGGTGCGCGGACACGCCGCCCCGTCCGAACTGGCGCGAGCGCTGAATGAACGTATTGACGCCGGATCACAGCCTTATGGGGATGAATTCACCGCCGCCGCCGTGGCATTATTCAGCAGCGAACTGAAACCGGGCGGTCCTGTGTACACCCGGCTGGCCGAACACCCCGTGGGACATCCATGCCAGAAATCATCCTGAACAGCATCATCACGCTCTACATGACAGCGGTGGTACTGCGCTGGGTGGCGCCGTGGCTGAACTTAAACCTGAACACGCCGCGCCTGCGGTGGCTGCCCGCCGTGACGGACCCCGCGCTGCGGGGTGTGCGGCGGATCCTCCCCCCCATGTCCGGTCCAATGGACTGGTCCGCCCCGGCGCTGCTGCTGGGCTTGTGGATCCTGCGGATACTGCTGACGGGGGGATGAGCACAGGCGGGCCCTCAACGGGAGCACCGTGATGAGACACGTCCTCTGCCTTTTCGCCGCCGGAGTGCTTTTTTCCCTTTCCGCGCATCCTGAAAGCCCGGCGGATGCGGCGGCGGGCCTTGCAACCCGCCTGCTGGGGGGCAGGGCCGCGGAATTCCGTTTTGAGCCCCTTCCGGCGGAGGAGGGCAAAACCGTCTTTGAAATCGAGGCCTCCGGCGGACGGCCCGTCATACGCGGCACCGACGGCGTGGCCATGGCCTCCGGGCTGCACTGGTACCTGAAACGGGCCTGCGGGGCGCACATCTCCTGGTTCGGCAGCCAGTTGAACCTGCCGAGCCCGCTGCCGGACATGGCAAAGACCCGCATCGCCAGCCCGCACGCGCGCCGCTACCATTTCAACTACTGCACCTTCAGCTACACCATGGCGTGGTGGGACTGGGAACGGTGGGAGCGCGAAATCGACTGGATGGCGCTGAACGGGATCAACATGCCCCTCGCAGTCACCGGCCAGGAGGCTGTCTGGCAAAAGGTGCTGGGCGGGCTGGGCCTGACGGAGGAGGAGATCAACGGTTTTCTGGTGGGTCCGGCGTACCTGCCCTTTGGATGGATGGGCTGCATGGACGGCTGGGGCGGTCCCCTCAGCCGGCAATGGATTGACCGGCACGCCGAACTGGGGCAAAAAATACTCGCCCGCGAGCGCGCGCTGGGCATGACCCCCGTGCTCCAGGGATTCACCGGCCACGCGCCCGCCGCGTTGAAGCGGGTCTTTCCCGACGCCGCGCTGCGGCAGACCTCGCCCTGGTGCGGTTTCCCCGCCACACACTTCCTGGATCCCTCCGATCCGCTGTTCACCCGCATCGGCAGGGCCTTTGTGGAGGAGCAGACGCGCCTCTTCGGAACCGACCATCTCTACGCCGCGGATACCTTCATCGAGATGAGCCCGCCCAGCAGCGACCCGGAATTCCTCGCCGGGATGGCGCGGGCCGTGCTCGGTTCCATGACGGCGACGGATCCGGACGCCGTATGGGTGATGCAGGGCTGGATCTTCTTCAACAACCCCGAATTCTGGAAGCCGCCACAGTCCCGTGCGCTGCTGGAGGCGGTGCCCAACGACCGCATGATTCTCCTCGACCTCTTTTGCGATGTCCAGCCGGTGTGGACCAAGACCGAGGCCTTTTACGGCAAGCCCTGGATCTGGTGCGTTGTCCATGATTTCGGCGGGAATGTGAGTCTGTTCGGCAATTTGAAGGGTGTCGCCTCCGGTCCGCCCGCCGCGCTGAAGGATCCGGCCCGGGGCGGCCTCTGCGGCACGGGCATGATGATGGAGGGCGTGGAGCAGAACCCCGTGTTTTATGAGCTCATGGCAGAAATGGGCTTCCGTGACGAGGCGCCGGAAGTGGCGGAGTGGGTGCGCGACTACGCCGCCCGCCGCTACGGCAGGCCGGACAAGGCCGCCGGGGAGGCGTGGGATATCCTTCTTGCCACGGTCTATGCCCAGGCCACGCCGTCCAATCCCGTCATTTGCGCCCGGCCCGGCCTGAATGTGGCCGCCAAGGCCCCCGCCTATCCGGCGGCGGACCTGATGCGGGCATGGGAACTGCTCCTCTCCTGCGGGGAACAGTTTGGCGGCATGGAGACCTACCGGCACGACGTGGTGACCATTGGGCGGCAGGTTCTGGCCAACCTTTCCACAGGGCACCATCGGGAAATGATGAAGGCTTTCCATCTCAGGGAGCGGGAGCGCTTTGCCGCCGCATCGGAGAAATTCCTTGGACTGATGGACGATCTGGACGCGCTGCTGGCCACGCGCCGGGAATTTCTGCTGGGCAAGTGGATTGCAGACGCGCGCCGTTGGGGCGCGGACGAGGCGGAAAAGCGCCATTTGGAATGGAACGCCCGAAACCAGATCACCCTTTGGGGGCCGAAGGACAGCGTCCTCCACGAGTACGCGCAAAAGCAATGGGCGGGCATGGTTTCCGGCTTTTACAAGCCCCGGTGGGAAATGTTTCTCCGGGAGGCCGCCGATGCGCTGGCGTCCGGGGAACCCCTCAATGATGAGCAGTTCCAGAAGCGGATGATGGACTGGGAATGGGAATGGACCCATGGTTCCGAAGCATACGCCGACACGCCCACGGGCGATCCCGTGGAAACCGCCCGCGCCCTGTTTGAGAAACACCATTAATTGGAGCGCCCCCATGAGACGCACGATCCTTTTCGCCCTTTCCATTCTGCTCCCCGCGGCGCTTCCCGCCATGGCCCAGCCCGGCCGGCCCACACCGGAACAGATCGCCTGGCACGAAATGGAGCTGGAGATGTTCCTGTGCCTTGACCCCTGCACCTGGCAGGGACGCGAGTATGACGACCACTCCACCCCGCTGGACCAGATAAACCCCGCGCAACTCGACACCGAACAATGGTGCGAAGCGGCGGAGTCCTTCGGCGCGAAGCAGATCCTTTTCGTGGCGAAGCACACCGGCGGCTTCTGCTGGTGGCCCACGGAAACCACCGAATACTGCGTGCGCAACATCCCCTGGAAGGGGGGCGGGGGCGACCTGCTCGGCGACCTCGCTGCAAGCTGCAAACGCCACGGGCTGAAACTCGGCGTGTACATCTATCCCGGCGACGACCAGTGGGGCGCGGGCATCGGAAGCGGCGGCAAAACCGCCGATCCGGCGAAACAGGAGGAGTACAACAAGGTCCTGCGCCAACAATGGACCGAGGTGCTCACCCGCTACGGCGAAATATCGGAACTCTGGTTCGACGGCAGTTGCGTCATCGAACTCGGCGACATCATTCAGCGGCACGCGCCGAAAGCCATGGTCTTCCAGGGGCCCCATGCCACCATTCGCTGGCCCGGCAATGAAAAGGGCTTTGCCCCCGAACCCGCCTGGCAGACAGTCAGCCGCGCCGACGCCGCCTCGGGCGGTGCCACGGGGAGCAATTCCGATCCCGACGGCGGGGTCTGGCTGCCCATGGAAATGGACACCACCCTGCTCGACCACAAATGGTTCTGGGGCCCCGGCACCGACCACATGATCAAGCCCCTCGACACGCTCATGGAGGCCTATCTCAAGTCCGTGGGCCGGGGCGGCGTGCTGCTCCTCAACGCCACCCCCGACACCTCCGGCCTGATCCCGGAAGCGCACCTGGCCCGCTACCGCGAGTTTGGCGCGGCCATCCGGCGGCTGTATGAGAACAAAAAAGGCGAATGCTCCGGCGAAGGCAATGGATGCGAAATCCGCTTTGACACCCCGACCCCCGTCACCCATGTCGTGATACGCGAGGACATCCGCAGGGGCCATGCCATCCGCAGGCACACCGTGGAGGGCCTGATCGGCGGAAAATGGAAAGCCCTCGCCGGAGGCGGACCCGTCGGCCACAAGCGCATTGAAACCTTCAAGCGGACCGAAGTGGACGCGTTGCGCCTCACGGTTACCGAAACTGCTGAAACACCAGATATCCTGCAATTTGCCGCCTACGACCTGGACGCCGTGCCCGTGGCGGACAAGGCCGAAAACGCACAATGGGCTCCCGTGCCAGCGTGGGAACGTGTTGACGTCTCAACGGAATGGCGGTCTGTGGAGGCGGACCTTACCCCCATGGTGCCCAGGCCCGGTGAATACATCATCGAAATTGTTCCCCCGCAGGGCGCTGACGGTCCCGAAACGGCGGATGCCATCCTCCTGATAGCGGGTGTTGAGGACTCCCGCCACATCACACCGCTGGACCGTCCCAACGTCTGGCGCATCCAGCGCACCGATCAGGTCACCAGTGATGAAAAAGGACGCACCGCCCTGCGCCTGCGCGTCCGTTGCCCCGAAGGCGCGTCCAGGGGAGTAATGCGAATCCGGCAAAAGGACTAAACAGGCGGTAATCATCCTCATTTAAATTTTGTTTGTGGATGGGAAATAATAGGAAACTTTCCCAAACTTGGAAAACTGAATGTTTGCATTTATCGTGACAGCGGTGGGCATATCCCTTTCCGCCATCATGGCCCCCGGGCCGATGACTGTGGCCACACTGGCCGCAGGCATGCGGTCGCGCCATGCCGGAGTGGCCATGACCCTTGGCCATATCACGGTTGAACTGCCCATGCTTATCCTGCTGGCCTGCGGTGCCGGGGTGGTGATGGAGTTGCCTGGTGTGCGGCCTGCCATCGGGATAATCGGCGGCGGTTTTTTGGTGTGGATGGCCTACGGGCTCATCAAAAACCCGCCAATACAGACAAATAGCGACGACAACCAACTAAAAAGACACCCGTATTGGACGGGGGTGGTGCTTTCCGGCGCAAACCCCTATTTTATCCTTTGGTGGGCCACAGTGGGGCTGGCGCTGGTCACCCAGGCGCTGGGCATTGGCATTGCGGCCCTGGTGCTTTTCGTGCTTGTCCACTGGATGTGCGATTTTGGATGGCTGGAATTGTTGTCACTAACCGGCAACAAGGGTGGTCAAATGCTCGGCGAAAAAACGCAAAGGCGCTTTTCCGCCGGATGCGGTGTGGCCCTTTTCTTTTTCGGCCTGAAGTTTGTGTATGACGCCGCTGCGGTGGTTTTTTAGTTCAGACTTAGTGTGAAGCGGCCTGCGGGAATAGTTCGCGCAGGTCCCTCATTGAAACAACAACAGGAATGGAGACCGGTATGAAGATGCGAATGATGGCGGGATTGATGGTGGTTCTGGGGGTTGCATTGGTGTTCGGGGGCTGCGCTTCCACTTCCAAAGGCATGAGCGATGAGGAAATGATCGCCCAAAAGACCGAGGCCTGTCTCGCCGCGGCCACCGCCAAGGATATTGACAAGCTGCTGACCTACTACTCCGAAAAGTTCGAGCATCCCCAGTTTGGCGACAAGCAGGGGCTCAAGGACTTCCTCGACAGCGCCAAGGAATCCGGCTATCTGGACGGCCTTGAGATTGACATGGCCGACGCCGCCACCACCATCGACGGGGAAACGGCCACCGTGTCGCCCGTCTATCTTTCCGGCTCCTTCGGTTCCGCGTCCATCGACTTCACCATCGCCAAGGAGAACGGCGCATGGATGATCACGGGGATGGACATCCAGTAAGCCCCACCCAAGACAGACAAAAGCCCGGACGGATCACCGTCCGGGCTTTTTTGTTCGGGTTCAGCCCCATTTCCGCGTCATTAATTTCGCCCATGCACTCCCCCCCCATTACGGCACGGCAGACAGCGCCCCCCAAGGCGCGCGCAAGTCAGGGGAGAAAAATGTAATATTCCCGATGGGATGGCTGTATAATTTAAGGGAGACGAAAGAGGGGATGCGGGAGGTATGCGTGGAGGCATGGGTATGCGCAGGTTAATCTGTCTGCTGGTTCTGGCTGTTGTTGCGGGCGGTTTTGCGGGTTGTCCCCGGCGGAACCCCCTGCCTGATCCCAACAAGCCTCCGGTGGTGACGCCGGACAAGCCGCCGGTGATTGATCCCAAGAACCCGCCGCAGTTTTTGAGCGCGAACGTGAACGGGGGCTATTACCGGAACGGCGCGCTTGACGACGCCGTGTCCGCGCCGGAGACGGAGGGCGATGCGGGAGGGGAGCCGCGTGAGGTGGTGGAGCCGGACGTGATCCGCCGTGACGGAAGGTATCTCTACATTTTGAACCAGTACCGCGGCCTGACCATTGTGGACCTGGACACGGAAACGGTGACGGGCCGGGCCGCCACGCCCGGTTATCCGCGCGACCTGTACCTGCGCGGCGGTATGGCGTGGGTTCTTTCCGGCTACGCCGCGGAGGTGCGCGAGGAGGGGGGCCTGTTCAAGTGCGAGGTGGCGTCGCGCGTTTACGCCGTGGATGTTTCCAACCCCGCCGCCCCGGCGGTGATTGGATCGCTGAACCTGCCGGGCGACTTTATTGACAGCCGCCTTGTGGGTGACGCGCTTTACGCCGTGTGCGCCAACTACAACTATGTATGGCAGGAGGGCGCCACTGCGGACACGCCGGTTTCCTCCCCCGCCAAGGAGCAGTCCGGCAACAGCACCTGGGTCACCAGCGTGGACCTGTCGGAGCCGGGCAGCCCCGAGGCGGTGGGCACGGTCAGCTTTGACGGCTACGGCACGCTGATCCAGGCGTCGAACGAGGCGATGTTCGTCGCCGCGCCCGACTGGCAGGCCAACACCACGGCGGTGACCTATGTGGACATCAGCGATCCGCACGGCGAGATGGCGGTTCGCGGGGCGATTTCGGTGCCGGGGCAGATCACGGACCGGTTCAAGATGGACGCATGGAACGGCACGCTGCGGCTGGTCACCAACACGTGGTGGCCGGAGCGCGAGACGGACGTGATCACCGTGGACCTTTCCAATCCGGACGCGCTGGAGGTGCTGGGCAAGGCGCGCGTGGAAAACGCCTCGGGCGAGGCGCTCTTCGCCACCCGCTTTGACGGCCCCCGCGCCTACATCGTCACCTATTTCATGGTCGATCCGCTCTTCGTTCTCGACCTTTCCGACCCCGCCGCACCGAAGGTGGCGGGCGAACTGGTCGTGCCGGGCTGGTCCACCCACATCGAGCCGCGCGGCGACCGGCTTATCGCGCTCGGCGTGGACGACACCAACGGGCGCAGGGTCTGCGTGAGCCTCTTTGACGTGGCCGATCCCGCCGCGCCCGCCCTGCTGGACCGGGAAACTTTCGGGGACAACTGGAGCTGGTCGGCCGCCTACGGGGACGTGAAGGCCTTCACGGTGCTGGAGGACCTGCTTGTGGTGCCCTTCAGCGGCTGGGAGGAGGGCGCGGGCGGCTATGACCGCCTCCAGTTCCTCGCCTGGGACCGGGGCGGCGTCGCGCCGCTGGGCCATGTGGATGTGCAGGGTTCGGTGCTGCGCTCGCTGGAGTACGGGAGCCGCTATTACGGCGTCACCGCGGAGGAACTCTCCGCCATCGAGCTTGCGGGCAGCCAGCCGGTGGTGGTGAACCGGGTGCCTCTGGCGGAATACATTGCGGACTATGTGCCGCTGGACAACGGGCTTGCGGCGGAGATTGTGACCAGTTACGCCAAGAACAGCACGGAGGTGCGCGTGAAAAGCGCGCCCGGGTCTGAGCCCGCCGGCGTGGTGACGCTGCCGGGCGCGTCGTTCACCGCGGCCTTTGGCCTGCCCGGCGGCGCGGTGGCGCTGGTGTCCTCCGGCTACGACGAGGCGAACAACTACCAAGGTTATTACACGGTGAGCCGGGTGGACTGCACCGTGACGCCGCCGGTGGCGGTGTGGACCACGCGCGTCAACATGCAGCCTTGGTATTCAGGCTGGTGGGGCGGCGGATGGTACGGCGGCCCGGAGGTGATGGTGGATGCGGCCATGCCGCGCGACGCGGGCGGCGGCGGGTCCTCCGAGCCGGGTTCGGCGGGATCGGAAAAGGCGGCCATGTACGACATGCGCTGGTGGCCGGGCTACTATTACCGCGCCGAGGACGCCGCGATGCTGGTGAACGGCAAGGTGGTGCTCCAGGGCTGGGCGGACAGTTACGGGACCGTCATCGGCGAAATGCCGCCCGACCGGGGCCTTGCGGTGGTGGACGCGGCCACCGGCGCGCTGGACGGCACGGCAGGCTTCGGCATCGCCCCCGTGGCGGGGGTGGCCGCGGGGCCGGACGGCGTGTACGTGACCACGTGGTATTCGGCGGCGGCGGACAGCCAGGGCCGCGCGTGGTGCGCCTATTTCCTCCAGGTGTTCCACCCCGAGACGCTCACGATGGGTCCGGGCGCGAGCGTTCCGGGCATATTTGTGCGGCGCGAGGGCGCGGAGGGCGTGATAGTCACAGAAGACACCCAGTACGGCGAGGGATGGAACTGGAAGCGCGTGCTGAACACCCTTGCCTGGGACGGCGGCGGCGGGATTGTGGAGCCCCTGTCCGCGCTGGAACTGCCCCAGAACACGGGGCAGATCCTGGTGCGCGACGGCATGGTGTGGTTCTCCATGAACGACAACGCCGTCCAGTATGCGGGAACCGCCGTGATCAGCACGGCGGGCGCGCTGGTGATGGGGCCGAAAACGGCCATAACCGACAATTACAACTACGGGCAACTGCTGGACGCGCGCGGAAACGGGCTTCATGTGATGCTCTGCGGATCGCTGATCGTCCGGTATGATTACAGCGAAAGCGCGCTTGTTCCGGCGCTTCAGACGCCCGTGATGGGCTGGCCGCTCCGGCTGCGCTTCAACGGCGACGCCGTCTACGCCCCGATGGGCAATGCGGGGCTGGCGGTTTACTGAACGTTTTCACCGCGTCCGGGGCGGGCCCGCGGCCCGTCCCGGACGCTTCAATTTCGGCGGGGCTTTTTGTTGAGTCCCGCCAGTGGAAAAGGCATAATTATCGGGCAGATGGGAGGATTGGGCGGAAGCGTGAAGGGAACACCAAAGGGAGTTGCAGACTGTGTCCAACAAGGCTAAACCGTCCCCGCTCGCGCTGCTGGGCGGCGAACCCGTCCGGGGCGCCGGCAAAACATGGCCCACATGGCCGGTTTTTGACGATTCGGAGCGTCAGGCCCTTCTCGGGGTCCTGGAGACGGGAAAATGGTTTTACGGCGACCATGTGGCCGCCTTTGAGGAGGAATACGCCGCGTTTCAGGGCGCGGGCCAGTGTGTGACCGTGAACAGCGGCACGGCGGCGGCGGAGGTGGTGCTCCAGGCGCTGGGCATCGGCCCCGGCGACGAGGTCATCGTGCCTCCGTACACCTTCATCGCCACGGCAAGCGCCGTCGCCCGCGTGGGCGCCACCCCCGTGTTCGCCGATCTGGACGACACGTGGTGCATCGATCCGGACGCGGTCGCGGCGGCGGTCACCCCCCGCACAAAGGCAATCATGCCGGTGCATTTCGGGGGGCGCATCTGCGACATGGACCGCCTCAACGACATCGCCGCCGACCGGGGCCTCCCCATCATCGAGGACGCCTGCCACTGCTGGGGCGGCCGCTGGGTAGGCCGGGGAGCGGGCACGCTGGGCGTGTGCGGCATTTTCAGCTTCCAGGTCTCCAAGAACATCACGGCGGGCGAGGGCGGCGCGATTGTGACGGACGATCCGGCGCTGGCGGCGCGCTGCCGGTCAATCACGAACTGCGGACGGGGCGGCAAGGAGCTTCCCTGGTACCACCACATCAACCTCGGCACCAACGCGCGCATGACCGAATTCCAGGCCGCGCTGCTGCGCTGCCAGCTGAAGCGGCTGGGCGAGCAGACGCTCCTGCGCGAGCGCAACGCGGCGATACTGAACAACGAGCTTGAAAAGATCGGGGGTCTGGAGCCGCAGCCGAAGAGCAACCGGATCACGCGGCGCGCCTACCACCTCTACTGCCTGCGCATCAACGAGGCGGAATTCGGCTGCTCCCGCGCGCAGTTCGCCGCGGCGGCGAACGCGGAGGGCTGGCCCGTGGGGCCGGGGTACCCGCTGCCGCTCTACGAGCAGCCCGTCTTCAAAAACTGGCCCGGCGGCATTTACAACAACTGCCGCTGCCCGGTGGCTGAGGATCTCTGCCGCCGCAGCGGTCTTTGGATGACCCACGAGAAGCTGCTCGCCACGGAGCAGGACATGTGGGACATTGTGGAGGCCGCCAAAAAAATCAAGGAGAACGCCGCGGCGCTCAGCGCATGGACGCCGGAGGCGTGAGGAAAGGGACCATGTCCCAGGCCCGGAAAAAGGCCCCGGGGGCCGTATCCCCCGCAAAGGCCGACGCAAAGGGAAAGGCGCCGGAAACGGCGCGGGAAAACGGGGAAACGGCCACCTGCATGCACTGCCGGTACGAACGGCCGGCGGCGGACGCGCGGTGCCATATTTGCGGCTATCCATGGCCGTGGATGGAGGAAAAGAAATGACAGCGGCGGAAATACCCTCGGACGACGGAAAAAACCGGTCCAAACTCAAGAAACTGCTCGGCTACGCCGTGAAAAACGGCGCGTCCGACCTGCACCTGTCGGTGGGCAGCCCGCCCGCGGTGCGCATTGACGGCGAAATCCGCTTCCTGCCCGCGGACCCGCTCACGCTGGAGGACATGGAGTCCTTCGTGAACGAGATGATGAACGAGCGCCAGCGCGACACCTTCTACGACCGGGGCGATTTCGACCTCGCCCACGGCGTGCCGGGGCTGGGCCGCTTCCGCGTGAACGCCCTGCGCCAGCGCGGGTCCACGGCCATCGTGATGCGCCATGTGAAGAGCAAAATCCTCGGCTTTGAGGCGCTCAACCTGCCGCCGGTGCTTTCGCGCATCGCCGACATGCCCCGGGGCCTTGTGCTCATCACGGGCACCACGGGCAGCGGCAAGTCCACCACGCTGGCCTCGCTGGTGGACTGGATCAACGACCACAAGCGCATGCACATCGTCACGCTTGAGGATCCCATCGAATACCTGCACACCAACAAGAAAAGCATCGTCACCCAGCGCGAGGTGGCCATCGACACGCGCGACTTCCTCGCGGCGCTGCGCGCCGTCATGCGCGAGGACCCGGACGTGATTCTCATCGGCGAGATGCGCGACGCGGAGACCTTCCAGGCCGCCATCTCCGCCGCGGAAACTGGCCACCTGGTCTTCTCCACGCTGCACACCACGAACGTGATGATGACCATCGACCGCATCATGGACATGTTCCCCTCGAACATGCACGCGCAGGTGCGTTCCCAGCTCGCCCTCCAGCTCCGCGCCTGCATCTCGCAGCGGCTGCTGCCGGCGGCGGACACGCGCGGCCGCGTGCCCGCCATCGAGGTGATGATTTCCAACCCCGGCATCGCGGGGCTGATCCGCGACAACAACGTGAAGCAGATTCCGAACGCCATCGCGGGCGGCGCGGAGGACGGCATGCAGACCTTCAACATGAGCCTTGCGGGGCTGCTGCGCCAGCGGCTCATCCGCGAGGACGACGCCCTCATCGCATCCGACAACCCCGACGAGCTCAAGATGAACATGCAGGGCATCTACCTGAGCCAGGGGCGCGGCGGCATCCTTAAAAAGTAGGCGGCGCGGTCACTCCTCCGGGAACAGCGCCATGAGCGCGTCGGCGAAGAGGGCCTGGCCCCGCGCGTCGGGGTGGTTGATGGCGTTGGAGAGCAGGGTGATGTAGGGCAGGCCGCAGCGGTGAAGCTGGCACCAGAGGGCCGATGCGTCGGCGAGGGCGACCTTGTTTTCGGCGGCAAAACGCAGCAACCCCCTGACGTAGGGGCGGGGGTCCCCGTCGAACTTGAGGGTTTCCACCTTCATCCAGTCGGGGCGCACAAGATGCGGGGTGATGAGCGCCACCTCCGCGCCGGCGGATTGTATCTTTTCGAGGATGCCGGCGTAGTGCGGCTGGGTGGTGGTCTCGTCGAGGTAGGCGTCGTTCACGAATTCGATGGTCACCAGGTCGGGCTTGGGATCGAGCACGTCCCGCTGGAAGTCGTAGGTGCCCCCGGCGGGCGCCTCCAAATAGTTCCGGCTGCCGCCGCCGGGCCATGCGGCGGTGCGCATGCGCACCTCGGCCTTGGGGAAGCGCTCCCGGAGCCGCGCCGCAAAGACATTCTGGTACCAGAGCTCCTTTTTGTCCCCCACGCCGCCGCCGTTGGTGACGCTGTCGCCGAAGGCGACGATGGTGACAACCCCGCCCTCGCGCAGTTTGGCCAGGGTTTTGGGCAGGAGCGCTTCCGCCTCCTTTCCCGTGGCCACGGGGACGGGGGCGGTCTTCTCGACGGGGAAGAGGTTTTCAGCGGACAGTTTCTCGCAGCCCGCGGGCACGAAGATGTTCGCCACCACCGTTTCGCCGGGTTCAGGATTAAAAGGCAGCGCCAGCGCGGGCGCGGGGACGCCCCGCACCAGGCGGAGTTTGCCGTCGGCGTCCGCCACGATGCTGTCGAGGCGGCTGAGGGTGCAGTCGTAATCAACGAAGATCTTTTGGAACTCGCCGATGGCCCCGCCCTCCAGGCGGCCAAAGGTGGCCCAGAAGGGATCCATCTCGTAGTCCACCCCCCGTTTGAAGGGCGCGCCCTCCGGCTCGGGCTTCAGCACCAGCGAATCCGGCAGAAGCGCGCCGGTGGCGGAGCATTCCTCGGCCATCAGTTTTTCGGCGCGCGCGCCCTTCACCCAGCCGCCCGCCTTGGGGTTGAAGAGGGGAATGTTGGGCCTGATTTCGTTGCGCACCTCAATGAAGGGGGGCGGCGCGATTTCGAAGACCGCAGATTCGGCAACCGTGACGGTTTTTCCGTCCAGGGTGACGGAACCGGGGCCGACGGACACGGTCCAGGGACCGGTGAC
>JBHEKP010000078.1:0-11566 GCA_041859375.1 Candidatus Hydrogenedentales bacterium
GGCTGGTGCAGAAGGGCTCCTTTTCGGAGGGGACGCACCGGCTGGAGATGGTGCCCGCCGTGTGCGCCGTGATCAACCGGGACAACAACTGCCCCGAATTCCGCAGACCCTTCCTGCACTGGCTGCGTCGGGGCCGCTGATCAGGCCGTTCCGGCCCGCTCCAGCGCCTTCGCGGCGAGCATCGCGCCCAGTTCGCGGCACTTGCCCAGGATTTCGTCCGTGGGCCGGTACTGCGCCTTTATTGGCTCCTGGAGCACGTCCCACTTCAGCGCGGCCAGCGCCTCGTGCGCGTCCTCCGCGCCGCCCCTGGCCCAGCCCGTGGACCCGAAGGCGGCGGCGGCCTTGGGCGACGGCTTGAGCCCGCGCAGGTAGGTCATCAGCGCGCCGATGGAGGGCATCATGGCCCCGTTCAGCGTGGGCGAGCCCAGCGCCACGGCGGCGGCGTCGAGCATCTCCGCGGCGATTTGGGTGAGGCCCGTGCGCCGCGCGTGGATCATCCGCACGGTCACGCCGGGCACGCTCGCCGCGTCCGCGACGGCCGTGGCCATCATGGCCGTGCTCTCCCACATGGTGTCGTAGATTACCAGCACCTTCGCCGCCTGGACGCCCGAGGTCCACGCCTGGTACGCGTCGAGTATGCGCGCCTTGCGGCCGCGCCAGATCACCCCGTGGGACGGGGCGATGAGGCCGCCGGTCAGCGCGCCGGACTGGGCGAGCACCTTGGCGGCCGCGCTGCCGTAGGGCATGACGATGTTGGCGTAGTAGGTCTTCGCCTCGGCCATGACCGTCTCAACGGGCGACTCGTCGTCGAAGCGCTCCGCCGAGGCGTAGTGCTGTCCGAATGCATCCATGGAGAACAGCACGTCCGCCTCGGGGATGTGGGTGAACATGGACTCGGGCCAGTGCACCAGCGGCGTCTGGGGGAAACGCAGGGTGAAACGTCCCGTGGAAAGGGTGTCGGCCTCCGACACCTCGCGGATTTTCCAGCCGGGATTACCGAAATACTGGCAGAGCACGCGGGCGCACTTCTTGTTGCACACCAGCTCGGCGTTGGGCAGCGCGGCCATCACCTCGGGCAGCGATCCCGCGTGGTCCGGCTCCGCGTGGTTGCACACCACGTGTTTCACCGTATCCAGCGGCGTGATTTCCGCCACGCGCCGCAGCAGGTCCGCGCCGAAGGGCGCCTTCACCGTGTCGATGAGCGCGCAGGCGTCGTCCACCACCAGGTAGGCGTTGTACGACGTGCCCTGCTCGGTCTCGTAGCTGTGGAAGTCCCGCACGGGCCAGTCAACATGGCCCACCCAGTGGATGTTTTCGGCAATCCGCGTGTTCACTGCTGCTCTTTCCGTGTTGTGCCTAAATTTCCGCGCATTCCATGCCCAGGGCGGCGGCCACCGCGCCGTGGGTGACGCCGCCGTTGTGGACGTTCACGCCCAGGCGCAGCGCGGCGTCGGCCGCCACGGCCCGCGCGAAGCCCAGGTCCGCGAGCTTCAGGCCGTAGCCCAGGGTGGCGTTGGTGAGCGCGTAGGTGGAGGTGCGCGGCACCGCCCCGGGCATGTTGGCGACGCAGTAGTGTATCACGTCATGGACCCGGAAGGTCGGCTCGGCGTGGGTTGTGGGGCGCGAGGTTTCGGCGCAGCCGCCCTGGTCGATGGCGATGTCCACAATCACCGAGTTGCGCCGCATACGGCGCACCATGCCGCGCGTGACGAGGTGCGGCGCGCGCGCGCCGGGCACCAGCACGGAACCGATCACCAGGTCGGCGCGGCAGACCTCGCCCTCGATGTTGGCCCGGTTGGACATGAGGGTGGTGACGCGACCGCCCATGATGTCGTGGAGGTAGCGCAGCCGCGCCGGGTTGATGTCTATCACCGTCACGTGCGCGCCCATGCCCACGGCGATCTGGCAGGCGTTGCTTCCCGCCACGCCCGCGCCGAGGATGACCACCTCGGCGGGCTTCACGCCCGACACGCCGCCCAGCAGGATGCCCGGCCCGCCAACGGGCGCCTCCAGGCAGCGCGCCCCCGCCTGCACCGACAGCCGCCCCGCCACCTCGCTCATGGGCGTCAGCAGCGGCAGGGAGCCGTCGCCGAGCTGGATGGTCTCGTAGCCCACCGCGGTGACCCCGCGCCGCATCAGTTCACGCGCCAGATCCCCGTTCGAGGCGAGGTGCAGGTAGGTGTACAAAATCTGGCCGGGGCGCATCAGCGGCCATTCCGCCGGAAGGGGCTCCTTCACCTTCACCACCATGTCCGACCGCGCCCACACCGCCTTTGCCGAGGCGGCCAGTTCGGCCCCCGCCTCGCGGTAGGCCCCGTCGGAAATGCCGCTGCCCGCGCCCGCCCCCTTCTCCACCACCACCCGGTGGCCGTGCGCCCTGAAGGCCGCCACCCCCGAAGGCACGATGGCCACCCGCGCCTCCCCCGCCTTGATCTCTTTTGGCACGCCGATAATCATTGCTCAACACCTCCCCGTCGGGTTGAAGGACAAAAAGCACGGGAACCGGCCCGCCGCCGTCCCCGGACACAGCATAGCGCGTTTTTCGCGCCCATAAAAAACAACGCCCACGGGGGCCACCGCTCAAGGCCACAGGTGGTCCTGGATGGATTTATGCCAAAACAGGCCATCCACCGCCATAAGCGGCATATAACACGAGCCCAGGCGGGTAATTTCGACGCGGGGTCCGTCGGGGATATTGGACCCGTCCTGGCGGGCAAGGAACCGGGGGCACCATTCCCTGTACATAAGCCCATTCTTGTCAACCAGTACATACTCCCCCGCCAGGCTCAAGGCGCAATAACTGCCAATATACAGAATCACCAGCACCGGCAAAACACACAGCAGGACGGGGATAAACTTTGATCGTTTTGGCTTGTTTTGTTCCGGCAAATCCTGTTTGGAATCCAATGCAACCCCTCCCTGCGGCGGGAACACCTGAACCGCGCTCAGTCCTGTTTTACGGTCCCCGCCAGTCCGCGCCAGGTCATCCATGCGCTGAAGGCGCAGTAATAGGCCACATAGGCCCATGAAAAGGCCACAAAGGGCCGGTGGTTTTCGGGGTAGGTGAGGATTGCCGCCATGAGGCTGGCCGCCCAAAGGCCGCCGAAGGCGAGGTTGAAGGGCCGCCAGGCGCGGGTGCGGCTGGGATAGAGGCAGCGCAGCGGGAGGAAGGACATGACGGCGCACGCGAGGATGACCAGCAGGTTCGCCACGGGGGGCCAGTCCGACACGAAAAGGTAGAAGAGCAGCACGTTCCAGTAGGAGGGGAATCCGCTGAAGGCGTGGTCGGGCGTTTTCGCGTCGGTGCGCGAGAACTGGTAGGACGACGCGAGCAAAATGGCGGCGGCGGAGAGGACGCGCGTGCCGTGGGGCAGCAGGCTTTCGGACATGCAGAAGAAAAAGGCGGGCACGGCGGCGTAGGTGAAGTAGTCCACCACGTTGTCGAGCAGCGCCCCGTCCACGCCGGGCACGCGCTGCTTCACCCGGAAATAGCGGGCCAGCGCCCCGTCCACGGAATCAATGACCAGGGTGACCGTCATCCACTGGAAGGAGGCGAGCCACTGGCCCCGCGCGGCGGCCACCAGCGCCAGCAGCCCGAACACCGCCCCGCTGGCGGTGAGCAGGTGCACCAGCCACGCCGCCAGCCGCAGCGCGGGCGCGCCGCGATCGGTGCCGTCCGGGGCGGCTGCGGGGGACATGCTGCCGTCTTCCTGCATCAGGGGGTGTCCTCCTCCGGCGTGGCCGGGGTCAGTTCTCCGGCGGGTGCGGGCGCGCCGCCCTGCCGCTGCTGCTCCCGCAGCTCCCTGCGCTGCGGCGCGATTTCCTGGCGGAACCGGTTCACGGCGCGCACATGCTCCTCCTCGGTGGCGCTGAAGGTGTGGGTGCGCCCGTCGGCGTTGGACACGAAATAGAGGTATGCGCCCTCGGCGGGCCGCAGCGCGGCGCGCAGGCTCGCCAGGCCGGGGCTTGAAATCGGGCCGGGCGGCAGTCCCTCGTTGAGGTAGGTGTTGTAGGGCGACTCCACCTCGCGGTCATCGTAGAGCAGGCGCTGGCCGTACTTGTCCAGCGCGAACTGGAGCGTGGAGTCCATCTGGAGCCGCATCTTCCCCGCAAGCCGGTTGTAAATCACCCGCGCCACGAGGGGCCGCTCCTCGTCGGCCTTCGTCTCCTCCTCCACCAATGAGGCGATGGTCACCACCGTCTTTTTGTCCAGTTTGTCCGCGCCCGGCACCTCGGCGGTGAGTTTTTTGTAGTCCTTCTCGAACTGGTCCACCATACGCCCCACCAGTTCCGCCGGCGCGGGCGGCTTGTCGAAGAAATAGGTGTTGGGCATGAGGAAGCCCTCCAGGGTTTCCGTGTCCAGCCCAAGCCGCGCGATCAGGTCGCGGTTCCGCGCCGCCTCGATGAAACCCTTGGGATCCGGCGTCAGCTCCGCCGCCTGCTTGATGGTGAGCCCCTCGGGGATGGTCACCTTGAACTGGTCCTCAAGAAGCTGGCGCGCGGGGCCCCTGCGCAGGGCGCGGAGCAGGTCCACGGCGGAGTTGCCCCGGTGCAGGCTGTAGACGCCGGCGCGGATGTCCTGGCCCCCGCCCTCAAGCTGGAGCGCGAGCCTGAAAAACACCTCGTGCTCCAGCAGCCCCTGCTCCACCAGCAGGCGGCCGATGTCGCGGCCCGTGGAGCCCTGGGGCACCTCCACCGAAATCTCCGGGCCCTCGATGCCCGGCTGGGTGACATGGTCGTACACCACGAAGCCCACCACCGCCGCGAGCACCCCGGCGAGGCACAGCGCCGCGACGCCGTAGAGCAGCAGGGTGGTGACAAAACGCAAAAAACGGCCGCGCGGACGAACCGCGCCGGGGTTGCCGCTGTCCGGTGCGCGCCCTCCCATGGCCTACTCGGCGCCGCGCCTGCGCGCGGCCTCCCGGTCCAGGTAGGTTTGCAGGATGTGGGTGGCCGCAATCTTGTCCACCACCTGCCGACGCCGGTCCCGGCGCAGGTTCGCGCCGATGAGCATCCGCTCCGCCGCCGCCGTGGTGTACCGCTCGTCCTGGAGCACCACCTCCACGGAGACCTCGGCGCGGAGCCGCTCCACAAAGGCCAGCGTCTTTTCCGCCTGGATGCCCTGGCCGCCCGCCTCGTTCAGGGGCACGCCCGCCACGATGAGCACCGCCCCCGTCTCCTCCACCAGCCGCTTGATGGTCCGCACCGCCGCCTCGCGGGAGGGTTCCTTCACCACGCTGTGGGGGCTGGCCATCATGCGCAGCGAATCGCTCAGCGCGACGCCGATGCGCACATCACCGATGTCCAGTCCCATAATCCGGCCTTCGTCCGCCATGCCGCTCCGTTTCCCTTGGTTGTGAGGCGCGAAATCCCGCGCATGTCTCTCCGGAAAAGATGGTAACCCGCCCCGCGCCCCCATTGCCAGCACAAAAAGACTTCAGCCGGTATCCCCGCGCCGCCACGACACCAGCCGCCGGGCGAAACCACGGGGGCCACCGCAGTAGACACGCGCGTCGCACCATTGCGCCCGCGCCCATTCCCTTTCCATGGCGCGGTCCGCCGCCGCGAAAACCGCGGCGCGCTGCGCCGTGAGCAGTGCCGCGCCCGCCGCGCCTTCCACCGCCGTCCGGAGGGCGGCGCAGTCATGCAGCCGCCCGAGCGCGTCGGTCAGCCGGTGAAGCTCCGCCTCCTGGGCGTCGCACCACAAGGGCCACGCGCCCCGGAGCAGCATGATCTGGTAGCGCAGATCCTTGGCCCGCTTGCGCCATTCATGGGCCGCCTCCACCCCCCCCGACGCCTCCGCCTCCCTCCGCGCGGCCAGTCCGTTGCGGTATGACCGGCGCAACCCGTCAAAGAGAACCTCCTCCTCCTTCCATTTGCCCCGGAGCAGGGGCGTCCCAAGCCATGCCGTCATTTCCGCAAGCCGTGGCAACGCCTCCCCCATCCCTCCGTCCGTTGTGTCGTCGCCGCCCCCGGACAACCCCTCCCGCAGCAGCGCCAGCGCCTCCCGCTCTTCCCCCTCTCCGGCGGCCTGCAACAGAAAGTCGGCGCATTCCGCGAGGGCGGCACGGTCGCGCGCGGGGGACAGCAGGCGGCCCGTGTCGCGCAGTCCCCAGTTCCACCGCCGGAAATCCTCCTTCTCCATGCCCGGCCGCACGAGCCTGACCAGCGCGCGCAGCATTTTCAGGCCCTTGCGGCACTCATGCACGCCGTGGTCGCGCTGATCCGGGGGCAGGCGCAGATCGGCGGTGGCGGCGGCCAGCCCCTCCGCCATGACGCGGGCGGCCCCGTCCCGCAGCGGCTCACCCTGTGCAAGCGCGTATTCCATGCCCGTATTGTAACCCAAAGCCGCCCGGTCCCGCTGTGCTATAGTAACCATAGGAAACCGCAACATCCCCCCGCGAGGCATGCAACGCGGGGGCCAACCCCCGGGGACTCCCCATGATCGACCTGTCCTCCCATGAAATGCGGGTGATGTATTCCTTCCTGCGCGAGGCGTCGGAACTGGCGCGGCGCGTGCAGGGCGGCATGACGGTGGAACGGCACACCAAGGGCGACCTGTCGCCGGTGACCGTGGCGGACTATGCCATCCAGGCGCTGGCGGGTCAGCGGCTCTGCGGGGCCTTTACCGGCATGACCCTGGTGGCCGAGGAGGACGCGCGCGCCCTGTCCGCGCCGGAGGGCGCGCCGGTGCTGGAGCGGGTGGTGCATTTTGTGTCCGCCTTCATCGAGGGGGCCACGGACGCGGCAGTGTGCGAATGGATAGACCGGGGCGCGGCGGAGCCGGGCCGGGTTTTCTGGACGCTGGACCCGATAGACGGGACGAAGGGCTTTCTGCGCGGCGGCCAGTACGCCGTGGCGCTGGGGCTGGTGGAGGACGGGCGGCCCGTGCTGGGCGGGCTTGCCTGCCCGGCCCTCGACGCGGAATGCGCCCCCACGGCGGGCGGCGGCATGGTGGCGCTGGCGCGGCGGGGCGAGGGCGCGTGGCGCTGCGCCGACCTCGACGGCGCGCCGTGGCGTCAACTGCGCGTTTCGGAATGCGACGACCCGCGCGCGGCGCGGCTGATGCGGTCCATGGAGGCGGCCCACACGGACACGGGCCAGATTGACGCCATTGCGCGGGAGATGGGGCTGGCGGGGGAGCCGGTGCCCATGGACAGCCAGGCGAAGTTTGCCGTGCTGGCGGCGGGCCACGGCGAGCTGCTGCTGCGGCTCCTCTCCCCGACGCGGCCCGACTACAAGGAGAAGATTTGGGACCACGCGGGCGGGGCCATCGTGCTGGAGGAGGCGGGCGGAAGGGTCACCGACCTTTACGGAAAAGCCCAGGACTTCTCCCACGGCCGCACCCTCGCGGCCAACACGGGGCTGCTCGCGTCGAACGGCGCGCTCCATGACCGCGCCCTCGCGGCGGTGCGGCGGGTGCTGGCAGGCTGAGCCGCGCCGGTTGCGGACGGGGCGGATATCATGCGATAGTGGGGCGCGCCGCCCGCGCCGCGCGGACGGGGTTTGATGTTGGACCGGGGACATTGGAGCAAGGGGCATGTTTTCTCCCAACCGGCTGTTGACGCGCAAGGAACAGGCGCTGCTTTCCATTTTCACCCTGGTGGTGCTGGCGGGCACGGGCGCGCTGCTCTGGCAGGCGCGCCGCATGAACACCCCCGCCGCCCCGGCCGCGGAGACAACCCCGGCGCAGACCGCACCCGCCACAGCCCCGCCGCAGGCCGCCATGCCCCCCGCGCCGGTCCAGCCGGCGGCCCAGGCCGCGCCGGTTGCCGCCCCCACCCCCCCGGAGAAGGACATTGCCGTGGCGGTGCGCGGCGGCGTGCGCCGCGAGGGACTGTACCGGCTGCCGCCGGACAGCCGGGTGTCTGATCTCATCATGGAGGCGGGCGGCGCCGCGCCCGGATCGGACCTTTCCGAACTGAACCTCGCCGCGCCTCTGGTGGACGGCACCACCCTGACCGTGCCCGTGGCGGCGACGGCTGAAAGGGCCGGTGACCGCATCATCGCGCGGGGCCCCTCCCACACCGCCGCGTCCAACCCCGCCGCCTACCTGGGGGTTGCGGCCCCCGCGCCCGCACCCGCACCGGCCCCGCCGCCTGCGGACGGCGGTGTTCCCGCCGCCGCAACAGGCGGTTCCAGCGCGTCCGGCGGCATCCTCAACCTGAACACCGCCACCCAGGCGGAGCTGGAGACCCTGCCGGGCATCGGTCCGGCGCTGGCGCAGCGCATCATCGCCCACCGCCAGACCCGTCCCTTCCAAACCGTGGACGAGCTGAACGACGTTTCCGGCATCGGCGACAAGCGGCTTGAGGCCGTGCGCGCGCTGGTGACCGCGCCTTAAAAACCAAGGAGACATCCCATGATTGCCGCATTCCTCATGCTTGGCGCAGTGCTCGCCGCGCCCGACGCCTCTTTCGCGCCCCGGCTGGAGACCCTGTCCTTTTATGTAGAACGGCTGGAGGCCATACCCGTGGGGCAGGAACTCGCGGATGAGAAGACGGCGCGCATCAAGGGCCTCCGCGAAAAGGTGGCGGCGGGGGCCGCCGACGGGGCCGCATTCAACGCGCTGTACATGGACATAGACGTAGTGCGCCAGTGGCTGCTGGCCAACACGGTGGAAAAGCCCTCCCGCGCACCGGGCGTGTTTTCGGAAACAACCGACGCCTGGAAGACAGAATCGCCGGGGCTCACGCTGGAAATTTCGGCCAAAGACCTGGCCATGACCGTGCGCACGGCGGCGGGCGGCGAGTGGAAATTCTTCCCCTCGGACGACAAGGATTTGGAAATAGGCGGCAAAAAGGTCGCGCTGGCCGACGCGAAGGAGAAGAAGGCGGCGGAATTTTTCACCGGTTACAGCGCGGGCATGATGCTGACCCTTTCCGGCTATGAGGCCGCGCCCGGGCTGGAAATCCGCATCACCCACGGTCTTTCCGGCGGGGAGATGGTGGTGGACATTGCCGCGAAGGACACCGGCGCGGAGGCGGGCATCCTGGAATGGCCGAAGGCCGTGGAGACGGGGAACACCGCCGCCGATCTCGCCGTCATCCCCCGGATGCAGGGCATGCTCCTGCCGGGCGACTGGCCCGGCGCCATCACGGCCGCCGACCTGTGCAACTCGCGCAGCCTGTACATGCCCTGGTGGGGGCAGATCCGCGACGGCCACGGCGTCCAGGCCATCCTGGAAACGTCGAGCGACGGGGGCGCGTCCTACCGGCACCTGAAGGGCGGGCCCACCCGCATCGCGCCGCGCTGGTTCCCCACCCTGGGCCGCTTCGGCCACCTGCGCACCATCCGCTACGTCTTCAGTGAAAACGCGACTTATGTCACCATGGCCAAGCGCTACCGCCGCCATGTGATCGAGCGCGGTGATTTCGTGTCCCTCCGGGAGAAACTGGCGCGCACGCCCGGCCTCGCGGAGGTCATCGGCCGCCCGGTGGTGCATGTGGGCGCGCTCTACCACTTCGTGCCCGAGGCCTCCCTGTTCAACAAGGAGAAGATTGAGAACAACCACGCGCTCACCACCTTCGACCAGATCCGCGAAAGCCTGGAGGGGCTCCACGCGAAGGGCCTCGGCTCCGCCTATGTGCACCTCGACGGATGGGGCTTCCACGGTTATGACAACGCCCATCCCGATGTGATGCCCGCGGGCGCGGAGCAGGGCGGCGTGGAGGGGCTGCGCAAACTGGCCGACACCTGCGCCGCCATGAACTACTTCTTCGCGGTGCACGACCAGTACCGCGACTTCTACTACAACGCCGCCTCCTTCGACGACCGGCTCACCGTGACCCGGCTGGACGGATCGCGGGAGGAACACAGCACCTGGTGCGGCGGTCCCCAGACCATCATCAGCCCGCGCTTCTCCCCCGGTTACGTGCGCCGCAACCACGACTGGTTCGCCGCCAACGGCGTGAAAGTGCGCGGCGCCTACCTGGACGTGTTCTCCGTGGTGCCGCTGGAGGAGAGCGCCCAGCCGGGCCACCCCATGACCCGCGCCGAATGCGCCGAACACCGACGCGACTGCTTCGACCTGCTCCGCGCGCGGGGGTATGTGGTCAGCTCCGAGGAGCCCACGGACTACCTGGCCGGATCCATTGACCTGGTCCACCACGGCCCCTATCCCACCCTGCCCAACATCGGGGGCGGCGACGCCTGCGGCATCCCCGCGCCCCTCTTCAACCTCGTGTACCACGACAGCCTGCTCACCCCCTGGGACATGGGCGAGGACGGCGGCTGGGGCATCCCCAACGGCGACGCGGGCCGTGTCCACTGCCTGTTGAACGCGGGCCTGCCCTACATCGGCCCCGGCGCCGACGAGGCAACGGTTGCGCGGGTGAAGGAGGCCGCCGCGCTCGCGGAGCGCTGCGCCTTCAGCGAAATGACCAACCACGAGTTCCTGGACGCGTCCATGCGCAAACAGCGGAGCACCTTCGCCGACGGCACCACGGTCACCGTGGACTTCGCCGCGAAAACCGCCGAGGTGTCGCCGCCGGTGAAATAACCCCGCAAGACCCCCTCAAAGGGCCGCCCCCACGGTTGACTTGGGGCGCGCCCGGCGGGACAATGATTTCAAGCCGCGCATGCGGCCGGGAGATTCGCCCATGAAAGGCATAGTGCTGGCGGGCGGCGCGGGAACGCGCCTGCACCCGCTCACCGTGGCGGTGAGCAAGCAGCTGCTTCCCGTCTACGACAAGCCGATGGTCTATTACCCCCTGAGCACGCTCATGATCGCGGGCATCCGCGACATCCTGCTCATCAGCACGCCCCACGACCTGCCGCTCTTCCGGCGGCTGCTGGGCGACGGCGCGCAGTGGGGCGTCTCCATCGAATACGCCGAGCAGCCCCGGCCCGAGGGCCTGGCCCAGGCCTTTGTCATCGGCGCGGACTTCCTCGCGGACGGACCCGCCGCGCTGGTGCTGGGCGACAACATCTTTTACGGCCACGGACTCACCGGCTCCCTGCAAAACGCCGCGAAACTCACCGACGGCGCGCTCATCTTCGCCTACTATGTCAGCGATCCCGAACGCTACGGCGTGGTGGAATTCGACGGCGCGGGACGGGCCGTGTCGCTGGAGGAAAAGCCGGAAAAGCCGAAAAGCCCCTATGCCGTGCCCGGCCTCTACTTCTACGGGCCCGACGTGGCGGAGAAGGCACGGAACCTGAAGCCGGGGGCGCGGGGCGAGCTGGAAATCACCGATCTGAACCGCCTCTACCTGGACGAGGACCGGCTCCGCGTCGAGGTGCTCGGCCGCGGCGTGGCCTGGCTCGACACGGGCACCAACCGCAGCCTCATGGAGGCGGGCCAGTTCGTGCAGGCCATCGAGGAGCGGCAGGGCCTGAAAATCGCCTGCCTGGAGGAAATCGCCCTGTGGCAGGGCTGGATCGGCCCCGATCAGGTCAAGGCCGCCTGCGACCGCATGGGAAAAAGCGCCTACGCCGCCTATCTCCGGCAACTGCTCCAGCGCCGCGCGGACGGCGGGGTGTAATCGAAGATCATCTGACGGAAAAACCATCATCCAGGGAGGGATGAGAAAATGACTGCATGGAGGAAGGCGGCCAAGATCGC
>JBHEKP010000245.1:0-5537 GCA_041859375.1 Candidatus Hydrogenedentales bacterium
TCAGGCGTCGAGGGCGGCGCGCAGCTTTGCGAGCATTGGCGGGACGGCGGTCATGGGGTCCTCTTTTTCCTCGTACTCCAGCGCCACGCAGCCGCGGTAGTTGGCGGCGCGCAGCACCGCCGCGATGCGGGTGAAGTCGGCCGGCTCCTTTTTGCCGTCCACGGTCACGGCGGCCTTGACCTGCACGTTGAGCGCCTTCGGGGCGAGTTTCGCCATCTCCCCGTAGGGGTCCGCGTCGAAGTTGCCCGTGTCGAGGTTCACGGCGAGCCATTCATGGTTGACGGTCTCCAGGATGCGCAGCACGTCGGCGGCGGTCTCCGTGAGGTAGCCGTGGTTTTCAACGGCGAGGAAGACGCCGCGCGACCCGGCGTAGTCGCAGGCCTCCTTCACGGCCTCCACGACCCGGCTGAAGGCGGTTTCGCGGTCCGTCTTCTTGTCCTCGCGGCCCGCGAAGATGCGGATGACCGGCGCGCCGATTTCGACGGCGTTGCCAATCCAGCGCTTCATGGCGGCCATTTCCCGGTCACGCTCCGCGCCGGGGGGCAGGCAGAAGTTGTTGCCCACGGCGGTGCCCGAAATGTCCAGTCCCAGGCGGAAGGCCTTCGCCTTCAGCGAGTGGAGGTATTCGGGCTCCTCGGAGCTGAAGTAGTAGGAGGTGGGCTCAAAGGCGTCCAGCCCCCACCCCGGACAGAGGTCCAGCAGGTCATGGAGGGTCATGGAGCCCTTCTTGTCGCCGCGCGGGAGCAGGTCGCGGAAGGAATAGGCCGCCAGGCTGAGGGGGGTGCGGCGCGGGGCCGCGCCGCCGCTTTCCGCCGCCCGGGCCGGGGAATGAGCGCCCGCGAGGGCGCCCGCCGCCAGTGCCGCGCCTCCGGCCAGCAGTTGTCTGCGCGTTGTTTTCATCGGGGGATCTCCCTGTGTTTTCCGGCGAGCCGGGGGTTGCCTCTTTGCGTTTCCATTCTGCTATCATGCCCCCGTCCTTTTCAACGCCGTTTCTGAGTACCTTTTTGCCGGGAAACCATTGGGAGGCCGTACAATGCGAATGACGATGGCACAGGCGGTGATTGCGTTTCTGAAGCAGCAGCACACGGAGCGGGACGGGGTGGAGCAGCCGCTCTTCGCGGGGTGCTTCGGCATCTTCGGCCACGGCTGCGTGGCGGGCATCGGCCAGGCGCTCCAGCAGAACCCAGACTTCCGCTACTACCAAATCCGCAACGAGCAGGCGATGGTGCACGCCGCGGCGGGCTACGCGAAGACGAAGAACCGCATGCAGACCTTCGCGTGCGTGTCCTCCATCGGCCCGGGCGCGACGAACATGGTGACGGGCGCGGCGGGCGCGACGGTGAACCGGCTGCCGGTGCTGCTGATGCCGGGCGACATCTTCGCGCGGCGCAACGTGGCCCCGGTGCTCCAGCAGCTTGAGTCGGAGCACAGCCAGGACATTTCGGTGAACGACTGCTTCAAGCCGGTGAGCCGCTACTGGGACCGCATCAACCGGCCCGACCAGATTCTGTGCGCGCTGCCCGAGGCGGTGCGGGTGCTGACGAGCCCGTCCGACACGGGCGCGGTGACCCTGGCGCTGCCGCAGGACGTGCAGGCCGAGGCGTACGACTACCCGGAGGAGTTCTTCCGCAAACGGGTGTGGCACATTCCCCGCGTCCGCGCGGACAAGGCGGCGCTGGCGCGGGCGGCGGAGTGGATCCGCGCGTCGAAGCGCCCGATGATCGTGGCGGGCGGCGGCGTGATCTACAGCGACGCCTGCGCCGCGCTGAAGGCCTTCGTGGACGCCACGGGCATCCCCGTGGGCGAGACGATGGCGGGCAAGGGCAGCCTGCGCTACGACCACCCGCTGAACCTGGGCGCCATTGGTGTGACCGGCACCAGCGCGGCCAACACCGTGGCACTCGAAGCCGACTTGGTTATCGGCATCGGCACGCGGTACAGCGACTTCACCACGGCCAGCAAGACCCAGTTCCAGAACCCGAATGTGCGCTTTGTCAACATCAACGTGGCGGAGTTCGATGCGAACAAGCACTGCGCCATGCCGCTGCTGGGCGATGCGCGCGCCGTGCTTGAAGAACTGGGCGGTGCGCTGGCCGGCTGCCAGACGGACGCCGCGTACCAGGCAAACGCGCGCGCGCTGCACGACGCGTGGGAGGCTGAGGTGGACCGCATCTACGCCATCCGCAACACGCCGCTCACGAGCCAGGGCGAACTGGTCGGCGCTGTGAACGAGATCGGCAAGCCCGAGAGCATCATGGTATGCGCGTCGGGCTCGCTGCCGGGCGACCTGCACAAGCTGTGGCGGTCGCGGCACCCGAAGAACTACCACCTCGAATACGGCTACAGTTGCATGGGCTACGAGATTGCGGGCGGGCTGGGCGTCAAGATGGCCGCACCGGACCGGGACGTGTACATCATGCAGGGCGACGGCGGCTATCTCATGATGAACTCCGAGATTGTCACGTCGATCCAGGAGGGCTTCAAGCTGACGATCATCATCTTCGACAACTTTGGCTACAAGAGCATCGGCGGGCTCAGCCGCTCGCTCGGCCAGGAAGGGTTCGCCACACGCTACGTTTATCCGCAGGACAACGTGCTGCCCGGTGATACGGTTGGCGAGAATGTCGAGGTGCTGCCGGTGGACCTCGCTGCCAATGCCCGCAGCCTCGGCGCCCACGTCATCGAGTGCAAGACCTACGACGATTTCGCCGCGGCCATCAAGACGGCCGAGACAATCGACAAGACCACAGTCATCTACATACAGAACGATCGCTACGTGAACGTGCCCGGCTATAACAGTTGGTGGGATGTGCATGTGGCCGAGGTCAGCGAGATGGAGACCGTGCAGGAGGCCCGCAAGGGTTGGGAAAAAATGCGCGCCAAGGAGCGGTATTTTTTCTGAGGGTTTAGGGTCTGGTAAGACAATGGGAACGAGACGCCGGCTGACGCGCGGTGTGCGGGAAAGAGTGTGATGGCCATGCGCTTGAAGAACTATGTGAACGGGCAGTGGGTGGAGTCGAAGGCGGCGGACTGTGTTCCGGTGGTTAACCCCGGCACGGGGGAGCGCATCGCGGACGCGCCGCTCTCCCCGGCGGAGGAGGTGGACGGGGCGGCCCGCGCGGCGGCGGCGGCGTTCAGGGAGTGGCGGCGCGTGCCCGCGCCCGACCGCATCCAGTTTCTGTTCAAGCTCAAGGGGCTGCTGGAGGACAACCTGGACGCGCTGGCGCGGTCCTGCACGGAGGAGTGCGGCAAGACGCGGGGCGAGAGCGTGGGCGAGCTGCGCCGGGCCATCGAGAACGTGGAGGTGGCCTGCGGCATCCCGCTGATGATGCAGGGGCGCAACAACGAGGACATCGCGCGGGGCATCGACGAGCACATGTTCCGCCAGCCTTTGGGCACGGGCGCGATGATCGCCCCCTTCAACTTCCCGGCGATGATCCCCTTCTGGTTCCTGCCCTACGCGCTGGCGACGGGCAACTGCTTCATCGTGAAGCCGAGCGAGAAGTGCCCCGTGACCCAGCAGCTTGTCTTTGAACTGGTGGACCGGCTCGGCCTGCCGCCGGGGGTGCTGCAGCTGGTGAACGGCGCTAAGGGCACGGTGGAGGCGATTCTGGACCACCCGGACATCCGGACGATCAGCATGGTGGGGTCCACCCCCGCCGCGCGGGCCATCTACGCGCGGGCGGCGGCCAACGGCAAGCGGGCCCAGTGCCAGGGCGGCGCGAAGAACCCGGTGCTGATCATGCCCGACGCGGACATGGAGACGGCCACGCGCATCCTGGCGGACTCGGCCTACGGCTGCGCGGGCCAGCGCTGCCTGGCGCTTTCCACGGGCATCACCGTCGGCGCGGCGCGGGACAAATTCCGCGCATGCTTCGCGGAGGCCGCCGCCGCGCGGCGCGTGGGCTACGGGCTCGACGAGGGCGTGGAGACGGGCGCGGTGATCAGCGCGGAGAGCAAGGCGCGCATCGAGGGGCTGATAGGCGCGGCGGAGGCCGAGGGAGCGCGGGTGCTGGTGGACGGGCGCGGCAGGACGGTGCCGGGGCATGAGGGGGGCAGCTACGTCTTCCCCACGCTGCTGGACGGTGTGCCGCCGCGGGGCGGGACCGCGAAGACGGAGATTTTCGGGCCCGTGTTCGGCCTGATGCACGCGGAGACGCTGGAGGAGGGCATCGCCATGGTGAACGACCGGGCCTTCGGCAACATGGCCTGCATCTTCACCGCCAGCGGCGCCGCCGCGCGGCAGTTCCGCACCGAGGCCCATGCCGGTAACATCGGCGTGAACATCGGCATCGCCGCGCCCATGGCCTTCTTCCCCTTCAGCGGCTGGGCCGACAGCTTCTTCGGCGACCTCCACGGGCAGGCGGAGCACGCGGTGGAGTTCTTCACCGAGACGAAGGTGGTGGTGGAGCGGTGGCCGAAGGAATGGAGCAGGAAGTTCTGAGGAGTGGACGGCAAACTATCAAGCGAGGGATGGAGTTTATGGCATTGATTCGTGTTGGAAACGCGCCGTGCTCGTGGGGCAGCCTGGAGTTTGAGGGGCTGGGCGGCCAGCCGCTCACCTGCGAACGGATGCTGGACGAGCTGGCGGAGACGGGCTACTGCGGCACGGAACTGGGCGACTGGGGTTTCATGCCCACGGAGCCCGCCGCGCTGCGCGCCGTGCTGGAGGCGCGGGGGATCACCCTGGTGGGCGCTTTTGTGCCGGTGCGCTTCGCCGACGCGGGCGCGCATGGGGCGGGCGCGGAGGCGGCGGTGCGTGTGGCGCGGCTGCTGGCGGGCGCGGCGTCGCCGGATCACGCGCCCATGATCATCCTCGCCGACGACAACGGAAGCGTGGCGGAGCGCACGGCCAACGCGGGGCGGGTGACCCCGGCGATGGGGCTGGACGACGCAGGCTGGGCCGTGTTCGCGCGGGGCGTGGAGGCGGTGGCGCGGGCGGTGCGGGAGGCCACGGGCCTGCCCACGGGCTTCCACCACCACTGCGCGGGCTATGTGGAGACGCCGGACGAGATCGGCGCATTGCTGCAACGGACCAGCGCGGAGCTGCTGGGCCTTGTCTTCGACACGGGGCACTACGCCTTCGGCGCGGGCGACCGCGACGGCTCCCTGACCCGCGCGGGGCTGGACCGCTTCGCCGGGCGCGTCACCCACATGCATTACAAGGACTGCGAGCCGGAGGTGGCCGCGCGGGCCGCCGCCGAGGGATGGGACTATTTCCAGTCCGTGGGGCAGGGCGTCTTCTGCGAACTGGGCCGGGGCTGTGTGGACTTCTCCGGAACCACGGAATGGCTTCGCGGGCGGGACTACAACGGATTTATCACGGTCGAGCAGGATGTGCTGCCTGGCATGGGCGCGCCCAAGGAAAGCGCCCAAAGAAACCGGGATTACCTGAAAACACTGGGGTTGTGAAGGACGGGGGAACATGGCGTCCCCCGCGCTTTGTGGTATCATTCAGGCGGCACCGGTGGGCACCGGCCGGAAAGAAGAGTGCGGCATGGGTAAAATGCTTGAGGAACTGGAAAAATTATCGGTGG
>JBHEKP010000312.1:0-39771 GCA_041859375.1 Candidatus Hydrogenedentales bacterium
GCAAATTCATCTTCCCCACGGGCGGATACGAGTTGCTTGAACCGGAAATCACCGTGGCCGAATCCTATCCGGAGCAGGTGTTCATCAAGTTCAAGGTTATCGTGCCGGGCCCGAATGACATCGTGGCCATGGTGTATTCCGAGCAGCCCTTTTCGTACCTGGTCCCCGCCTCCAACGAGGCCGCCTTCTCGGTCTCCGTGACCACCCTCCGGTCGGCGGTGTAGCCCGGCCTATTTTGTCCAGTTGTCCCGGCTGTCCACGGTCCGGCGGGAAAGCCCCTTTGCCAGGGTGGCTTCCTTTTCGGCGTTTCTCAGATCATTCCGGCCGAGCAGTATGCCCGCGCTCCCCGCGCCGGACACATGGAGAAAGGCCCCTGTGCCCTCCCCCGCCGCGCACTGGGTAATCCGGGCGTTCCGCGTGCCGTCCAGCCAGAAAAGCCCCGGCGTCGCATGGCTGGCGGCGGCCCTGACACCGTTCAGGACAAGGTCCTCCCCGTCGGCGCACACCAGCGCGGGCCGCGCATCGGCTGTTTCCACCCCCAAATCCACCCCGTCAAGGGACACGTTGCGCACATGGCGCAAATAAAAGCCGTAGGCGGGGAGATGGTCAAACATTTTATGCTCGGGATACTTCTCCCGTTGTTCGGGCACGCTCCGGCTCACCCATTTTTCCGCACCCCCGCCGGGAAACCGGAACCGGAGACGGCTCAGGGAAACATTCTCCACGGGATGATCCGGCAGGCCCGTGACGGAACAGCCCGTCGGGTCGTGGACGGTGGCGTCAATATTGCTGATGGTGATGTTTTTCATGGAACCCACCCCCGGCTTCTCCCCGTCCTTGATGTGGGGCCGGGCGCGGTCGCCCAGGCGGATGAACACGGGGCAGCCCACGTTCCGCATGGCGATGTTGGACACCACCACGCCGTCCATGGCCCCGCCGTCAACGATTTCGAGGGCCAGCCCCGAGAGTTCCGTGTCATAGACCACGCAGTCGCCGATGGTGATGTTCTTGAAGCCCCCGTTGGACTCGGTGCCCATCTTCAGGGCGTTGCACGCGCTGCTGACAATGCAGTTGGTGACGGCGATCCGTTCACAGGGCCGGGGCGAGGTGCTCTTCAGGACAATGGCGTCGTCGCCGCTGCTGATGTCGCAGTCGGAGACCCGCACATTGGAGCAACTGTCAATGTCGAGGCCGTCGTTGTTCTTGTTGACGCGGCTGCGGATGGTGACGCCGGTGACGCGCGCGTCGTCACAGGCCAGCAGGTGCACCGTCCACATGGGCCCGTTCTGCAGGCGCAGCCCCTCCAGCAGCACCCCGGCGCAGGAGATGAACCGGAACATGTAGGGCCGCATCTTGTACTCGCCGGTGAAGGCGGCCCCCTGCCCGTCAATGACACCGCCGCCGGTGACGGCGACCTGCTCCGCGTTTTCCGCCGTGATCAGGCTGCGCTCGGTGTAGTTGTCCGTGTAGGAGCGGTGGGCGGGAATGATTTGGGGGTAGTCCTCCAGTCGGGTGCTGCCCAGCAGGGTCGCCCCGTTTTCGAGGTGCAGCCGGACCCGGCTCTTCAGGACGAGCCCGCCCGTCAGATAGGTGCCGGGGGACACCAGCACCGTGCCGCCGCCCGACTGGTGGCAGGCGTCAATCGCGGTCTGGATGGCCCCTCCGTCCAGGGTTGTCCCGTCGCCCTTCGCCCCATAATCACGGATATTTTTTGACTCCGCTGGGGCCAGGGGGGCCAGAAGAAAGGACACGCACGCCAGAAAGGCAGCACTGAAACCGGCATACCGTCGAAGACCATTCATTTTGCCGCCTCCCTTGTGGGTTCATCCGCCCTGCGGAACACGAAATGCCGGGTTTTCGCCCCGTCACCGGGGCTGTCCAGCGGCACGTTGTAGGTGAAGGTCCATGCGCCCGATTCACTGTCGCGGCTGCTCTGCCAGAAATCGTTGCCGTGCACGGACTGGTCCACCGCCACGCCGTCGCATTCAAGCACATAGCCCTTTGGCTCCTTGAACCCCGTGAGCGTGACCGGCACATAGCCCATGCCGCCGGTGACGTCAAAGACCGCGCGGTCCCCCTCCCCCGCCGCAACCTCCACGGGATAGCGCCGGGTGACGGTTCCCGTGGCGGCGCGGACTTCAAGGTCGTTCCCCTTTGCCAGCCGCCAAACGGGTTTCCAGGTGTTGCCGTTGGCGGCGAGGTCGGCGCGCAGCGCCCCGTTGGGACCGTAGTACTCTTCGGCGGACTGGGGCAGGATGAGCAGTTCCAGTTCGGCCTCCACAAAATCGCCGGGCTCAAGCCGGTCAATGCCCGGCGGGGGTGCCAGCTCAAGGTTCGCGCTTGGAATGCCGTCCTCCGTGCCGTAGACCGAGGCGAAGGGCGCGGGCGCGTCCTTCCCGCCCAGCCGCGCCTTCCATGAGCGCACCACCAGCCCCCGGTTCGCCCAGGCGGCCTTGGGGTGGTGCTTGTCGGCAATCCCACCGTGCAGGGAGAACCAGGGCAGTTCGCCCCCGCAGGGCATGCCCGTGCGGTGGTATTTCCTGCCGCCTTTTTCCGGTGTCCACTCCTCCACAAGCCCCTCGCGGTTGCCCCGCGCCATGGTGGAAAACTGGTGGTCGTTGTAATGGTCAGCGCCGAGCTGGTAGAAGGCCAGCCGGGAGAAATTCACCGGGGCCAGCACGTCGTAGCGGATGCGGTGGAAGGCGCGGTTCACATCATCACAGCGGGGCGTGGACACCTCAAGGCGCGCTGAAACGGCCCCGTCCGCAGTGATCCCGCCGTACACGGTCCGGGTGAGGTTGGGGCCGGGCTCCAGATAGGCCGCGCGCATGCGGACCAGGCGCTGCTTTTTCCCGTTTTGGTCGTAACACACAAGAAAATCGCCGCCGCCCACATTCACCGTCCAGGCCCACTGATCCCCCTGCATGCCCGTGACCATGAGCGGGCGCACGTCGTCAATCATGGAACGGTTGAGGTTCACATCCGGGTCGTAGCAGATGGACTCGCCCCAGCTTCCGATGGCGGCCTGGTCCCACCGCTGGTTGACACCCCAGCCAATCAGGCAGAGCTGCGCGTGCGAGGCGGACGGCACGCCGCCCCAGCGCGCGTAGGTGATCGCCAGTTCCCCCTTCCATGTCTGTCCCGGCGGCACCGTCACACGGGTGAAACCGTGGAACCAGGGGCCCTCATAAAGAAAGCGCCTGTCCTCCAGGCGGTGCCAGTTTTTGGAAATCTGCACCGGGATACCTGCGGGATTTCCCTGATCGTCCCGGAGCATGGGGCACAGGCCGGTCACGCCTGGAAAGGGCTCATCAAAGGCAAAAAGCAGGTTCCAGGTTTTTTCCGTGTTTCCGGGGTTTTCCAGCAGGATGCCGAAGCGGTCCAGCCGGTCCGGCTCCCCGGCAACCTGCCACTGGCGCTCCGGCAGGTTCACCAGATGCCAGTTCCGCAGGGGATCATGGTCAACCGGAAGGGCTTTGTTCTCCGCCAGGGGATCGGTGACCCGCGGGGGCGGGCCCATTTCGTCCGCTGGTTTCTCTTCGCCCGGCCGCCAGGTTATGCCCGCCACCCCCTTCTCCCCCGCCGCCAGACTGTCATAGTGGCGCGATACGGTCTTTCCCTTCAGGCCCACCCGCAAATCCACCGCCTTGAGCGCGTTGCCTGGGGCCACCTCAAGCACCACGGAAAAACTGTCGGGCCACGCCACAAGCTCAAGCCGCGCCTCCGCGTCCAATACCTTTCCCTGTCCGTTGGCAAATGTCAGGTTCAGGATGTCCACCCTCTGGAGCCAGCGACCGCTTTCGATGAGACGCACCGGGAAATTGGGGGAGTCGCCCTGTTTGGAGGCGGCGCTGGTGCAGGTATGCAGAACCCCGTCAACGGAAAGTTCCAGCGCAAGCGTGCCGTCCGGGAGGGATATGAGGGCCTCGTTGCCCTCCATGACGGCGGCGGCATAGGCCTTTGGGCTGTCAAGGGGTCCAAGACGGGTCACGGCGGGTTTTTCCACGTCCACCGCCGCCCCGTAGCAGTCACCCTGGAAATGCAGCATCTGCCGCCCCTCCGGCGAGCGCGCCTGCCACCCGTCCGCCCACCACACAAAGGAGCAGGGTTCGGCCGCCCCGGCGGCGGCGCAAAAAAACAGGACCGTCACAACCATGAAAATCCGGGGCATGGGGGGCTCCTTTCCGGTTCGCGGCACCTGCCCGGCTAACTCTTCCCCACTTCCCCCGCGGGAACCGGCGCGGCGGCGTCATCAGGGTTTTGAAAAGTTTCAATCGGCTTCATCGTGAACAGGCGGGTTTCCCCGGTGCGCAGGGGCAGCATGAACCCGTCCTTCTGCACCCAGCCGATGGCGGGATCGAAGAGATCCTGCGTGTCGTAGTACTGGCCGAGGGTGACGGTGCGCTTTCCCGCCTCGCTGCCATGGACGGCCAGCAGGCCGGGCGCGGCGTAAGTGGCGTCGTAATAGTTCACCTCGGCGGGGGGCGCATACATGGGCTGCTCCAGAATGCGCAGGATCTCGCAGAACAGCGCCGGGGTCATGGCCGGTTCCGCCACGTACACCGAGGTCCACCCGCTTTCCTGCGGCTTGATGGCGATGCTGCCCTTTCCGGAGGATTTGTACTTTCCAAGGATGTCGGCGTTTTCGTCCTCGACATAAAAAAGCGGGGCCATGGCCTGGATTTGGCCGATGACGGCGTTCTCCGGAATGAACTGCCCGGTGATGCCGAAAGTGGTTCCGGTCTCGGCGGGCTGGTCAAACATTTTCACCGTCATGCCGGTGGTGGCGGAGACGTTGTCTACGGAACCCGCGGCGTCCACATAACCCGGCGCGTACAGCCAGACGGCGGCGGCCCGGTCACGGGCCAGCCTGTCATGGAGCCGCCTGCGGCTGTCGGCGTCCAGTTGGAACAGGTTGAGGAAGAGGTACACCGGCGTGGGCGGCGCGATGTCGTCAATCAAATCCTGAAACAGCACAAAGCGGACCTGCGTGCCCGCGCGGACCGCGGCGTCGCGCCCGCCCGCCAGCAGCGGCGTGTTCAGCCTGACATCACACCGCTGGACAAAGCGTGAATTCTCATCCACCACCACCGTCACGCCGGTGAGCTCCGCCTGGGACACCGCCCCCGGCGGCGCGGGCATGTGGCCGGCGTATATTTCCCTCATCTTTCCGAACTGCGCCCACTGCTCCCTGTCCAGCAGCCAGCCCTCGGCAAGGGGGTCCGACCACACCATGCCCAGCCCGTGGACGAGCGCGGCGGCGAAGTTGCGCCGCTGCACGTCAAAAATATCCCCGGCCCGCACCCCCTTCACGCGGGCGATCTGGCCGGTGGCCTCGTCGCGCGCCATGCCCGTGCGCGTGTCGTCCACCACAAACCAGCGCTTTCCCCGGTCGGTGAGGGAATGAACCGGCCCCATGAAGGCCCCCGCGCCGCCGAGTCCGCGATCCAGATAGGACACGGGACTGAGAAAGCCGTCGATGTCGCTTTCGAGCAGGCTGCCAAGGGCGAAATGGCCCGCAGCATTGGAGGCCAGCTCAAACTCATACCCGTAGGGGGCGAGAATCAGCGGGTTGATGACGCTGGTGCCCGCCAGGTGCGAGGCCACGGAGGCAAGGGCGTCGGCGACGGAATCCGAACTGTAGCGGAGGAAATCGGACAGGGGCAGTTCGGAGGGCAGCTCAAGAAAAACCCTGGCGCAGTCGTTGGGATCGGCGGGCGCGGGAATCTCCACCGCGGCGCCGGTGGCCCCGGGAAGCCCCCAGGCCTGCTGCAACCCCTCGTCGCTCTGGTAGCGGCGAATCAGCCAGTCCCTGAAGCCCTGCCGGTTGACCTCGGAACGGTCAAACCCGGCGGGGAGCTGCCACTGTCCCTCAAGAAGCGCGCAGGGCACATAGCCGGAAAGACGGCGGCTCACCTCGCTGCCCTCAAGTTTTTCCATCATCCCCGTCAGCGCTATTTTGGCGTCCTCAATCCACTGCTGCGAGGCGGCCGAGACACAGGGCTGGGCCGGATTGTCCGAAACCATCGTGTCGGCGGGATGGGCCTGAAGCCATTGGGCGGAGGGGTTCAGGTTCAGCTTGAGCAGAAAGGACGCTTTCGGATCGACCTCAACAAAACGCTTCAGCCTTGCCGCCGGATCATCCACCTGCTCCCCTTCGGTCCATGCAAGCTCCACGGGCACCAGATACTGGTGCACGCCGGCCTCCGCGGCCATGGCCGCCTCCTGAAGCGCCACCGCCCAGTCCGCGTCGGTGTCCAGACGGACATGCAGGTAGACGGGCGGGTGTTTTTCCTCCTTCGCGGCCTGCTCACCGGGCGTGTCACCGCCGGGTTTCTCCGGGGCGGACTCCGCCGTGCGGGGGACCGCGGGAGCCTCCTCCGGCACGGACCATTTGCCCATCCACCAGCCGGCCGCGCCCGCCAGCGCCATCAGGCCCAGCAGGAGCAAAATCCGGTTGTACAGTATCCGGTTGTCAGACTTTCCGGTTTCGGACATATTCAGCGAGTTGCCTCAGATGGTCGGCGGCGCCGCCAAAATGGCCCAGTGCGCCCACAGCCTCGTCAATCAGTGTTTCGACACGTCCGCGCGCCCCCCCCATCACCGCAAAGGAGGCCTTTCCCTCGTCCTCGCCCGCGTGTCCCGCGTCAATCAGGTCGTCGGTGATTTGAAATGCCAGTCCCACATCGGCCGCAAAGGTGCGCAGCGCGGCAATAATCTTCGGGTCCTCCCCCAGCAGCACGGCGGGCAAGGCAAGGGACGCCTCGAAGAGGGAGCCCGCCTTGTGGCGGTGGATGTCCAGAAGCGTCTCCGTGGGGGCCTGTCCGTCGGTGTGCAAGAGGTCCAGGTACTGTCCGCGCACCAGCCCGGACGTGCCTGCGGCCTCGTTCAGCAGCGCCACCGCCGCCGGGGCGTTTCCGGGCAGGCCGAGCCGGACAGCATTGACGCACACCCGGTTGTGGGCCTCGGACAGCATGGCCATCGCCGCCAGCAGCGCCGTGGACTCGCCAAAACGGCGGTGGGTGCTTGCCTGTCCGCGCCGTTCCCCTGCATCGTCCATGCAGGGGAGATCGTCCAGAATCAGGGACGCCGTGTGGACCAGTTCCACCGCGCAGGCGGCCTCCAGGAAATCCTCCGGCGCACGCCCGAACAAACCGGCCGTGGACAAAAGGAACACGGGACGGAGCCGTTTGCCGCCGCTGAACAGGGCGTAACGCATCGCCGCATGCACCCCCTGCGGCACCGCCGAATCCGGGGGAAGCAATTCCTCCAGGGCCCGGTCCACCATTTCCGCAAGGGGCTTCATTTGTTTTAGGGAAAACATCAGGTTACCGTCATTTCCGGTTTGGGGCCGCCCCCGTTGCGGGGATGTTGCCGGATTCCACATGAATCCACGCGCCGAAATCGGCCAATTCTCCGGTCTCCTCGGCGGGAAAGAGTCGATCAGACACGAAATCCACCGCCCCCGCCGGGGGTTGCACGACAAAGGCCGCCGAATCGAGCGTCTCCACCTCCGCCAGACACACACCCCCGCCCATGATGCGGATGCGCACGGCTCCCAAGGCAGGATAGCAATTGAACACCCGGCCCCGCAACTGGTTTCCAGCCGATTCCATCCGCGCGTGCGCGGCCATGGGCCGCACCTGAACACCCCCCGCCATCCTCGGCGCGTACCAGCCGTTTTCCGGAAGCAGCACACCGGGGCAGAAGAGGGGCCTTTTTTGCACCCACCGCCAAAAGGAACCCATTGCCAGGCCCGCGGCACGCATGCGGCGGCGGTGGGCGGCGGCGGCGGGAATGTAGCGAAGCGCGGCCAGCCAGGCACGCGCGTGGGCGCCCGCACGCCACCATTCACCATCCAGCGCCGCCCGGCCGACAGCCTTCGCCTCACCAAACAGCAGCAGGGGTGACACCCGCATGATGCGAAACGCCGGATAATTACGCAGAATCAACCAGAACCGGTTGCGCGTGCCCAGATAGTATTTAAACCGCGCCCGTTCGCCGACCCCCATGGACGCGCTGAACTTGTGCTCCACCACCGCGTCCGGACAGTACACGATCCGGCTGGAGGCGGCCAAAACACGAAGGCAAAGGTCCAAATCATCAAGATATATCTGGAACTCTTCGGGCAGCAGGCCTGTTTTTTCAAAAAGGGAGGCGCGGATGAGGCAGGCTCCGCCGCAGGCGCCCACCACCCCGCCCGGTGTGTTCCACTGCGGCCCGTCAATCCTTCCCGCCCCCCGGTCCCAGCAGGAACCGATGGGGCTCATGAGCAATCCGGTGGAATTGAGCACGGAAGGCTGGCCGAAAAGCACCATTTTCGGGGCGACCACCCCGACCGTGCCGTCCCCCTCCGCCACGGCCACCGTTTTATCCAGAAAATCCGGGGCCACACGGGTGTCGTTGTTGAGCAGAAACACATACGCCGCCCCGGCGGCCAGCGCGCACCTGATGCCCTCGTTGTTTCCCCCGCTCCACCCCAGATTGGCGCCGCAATTGAGAAATTCCACCCGGGGATCATGGCCGAAACGCTCCCTGACAAAGACTTCCGAACCGTCCGTGCTTCCGTTGTCCACCAGCACAAAACGGGCGTTTTCATAGGGGCACGCGAGCAGCGAGGTGAAGCAGTCCTCAAGATGCTCCACCCCGTTCCAATTAATCACCAGCACATGCACCAGGGGTTGATTCATTGCCTGCGAAGTATAACAGGACGGCGCGGATTCCGGTGAACACCCGCGCCCCGCCCCCGGGAATAGCGCGGCAAAGAGGACGGTTTATTAGCCCGTTGACATTGGAGCCGACCGGAAAGGAATTGCCCATGGAACCCAAATACGATCCCGAACTGGTGAAGCCCCTATGGGAACCGCTGGTAACGGTTGGTTTTGAGTCGATCACCACCGGGGAAGGCGTCCGTGAGGCCCTTGCAAGGCCCGGAACGCTGTTGTGCCTGATTAATTCAGTGTGCGGCTGCGCCGCACGCAACGCCCGCCCCGGCGCGGCGCTTTCCCTTCAAGGCACTCCGATACCGGACCACCTCATTACCGTGTTTGCCGGCATGGACCACGGGGCGGTGGCCGAGGCGCGCGCCGCGATGATTGGCGTGCCCCCGTCCTCCCCCAGTTTTGCGCTCTTTTCCAATGGAAAACTCGTTGACTCGGTTGGAAGGCATGAAATTGAAGGGATGACCGCGCTGGAGCTTGCCGGTCATCTGCGGACGCTTTACAACAGCCACTGCACCCGCACAGGCCCCTCGGTGCCCCCGGAGGTGTTTGACACGGTGGAGTTCGCCATGATGTGCAGTTCCTCGCTGCTTTCCTGAGGCGGCTTCATTTCACTCCAAAAACCGACCGTATGCCCTCCAGTTTCATGTGTTTGTCGCCGACTGTGGGGGCCACAATGCCGCCCTCGCCAAATTCATTCCACGCGTAAATGGTGAAAGCCATTACACCTCCCGGCAGTCCCAGTGCGGAACCTTTGGCGAGATCCTCCTTCATTCTTTCCAGCGACCCCGTCCATTCCGCCGCTGTTGGAAAGGCGAAACAGGCCCGCTTGTCAGGCCAGGGACGGGGATTCCAACCGGCGGCAAGGTATGGCAGGTAGGGAACAGCGTCGGAAGCATGCTTCGCCCGCCCCTCCACGGTGAAATTTTCCAAGTCGGCATAGGGGTAATCCTCCGCCTTTTGCTCCTTCTGGGGGAGGTCCATGTAGGTGGCGGTGAAATCAAAGATTTTGGCCGCCCAATGTTCCGCACCGATTGACTCATGGCCGCCAACACCGCAGCCGATGATCATCTCCCCCAGTCCCGCATCCCTTGCGGCGGCGCGCAAGCGCTCCAGTTTCTCTCCGGCATTCTCCGCGTCGTCACTGTTTTGCCTTAAAAAATAATGCCCCCCGTGCACCTTGAACACCAGCTTTCCGTCAACGCGGAGATAACTTGGATGACGGAAGCAACCAATCCAAAACCGGATGCAGTTTTCCCAGTCGGCATCGGTTGCCACTTCATAGGGTGGATGGTTGCAGAACTCCAGAAAGAACTTCATGCGTCCGTTTTCGGGTGAATTCATGAAGTCGAGCACGCCCCGCTCCAAATTCCTGGCGTTTGGCTCCCTTTCCCCCGTCTCGCCGTTGTAGTACCAGAGGATGGCAAAGAAATCCACACCATGCCCGGCGGCCGCCTTAATCTCCCGGTCCATTACGGCCTGGCTGTTGTATTCGCCCAGCAACGGCACCCGGCCGGGAAATTTGGGCCGCCAGTCCCCGCCGTCCGCACCGTGCCATTTGTTGGGCATGGCCTCCCACCAGCCGGCAAAATAGTTCACCCCCACCAGCACATCCCCGACGGCGGGGGGCGGCGGCGCGGTTTCCGTTGCGGCGAACATCGCGGCAAACAGTGCAATCATCATGGTTTTTCGTCTTTCTCCCTTTCCTCAAACCAGCCGAGGGCTTCGGCGGCAACGGCCTCAGGGGGGCGGCGGCCGCCTTTGGACCAGTTGCGCATGTGACCCAGAAAATCCCGGTGGGTGTGGTAAACGGGCTGCCGTTTTCCCTTGTCGTCAACGAGCCAAAATCCGGCGGAACCGCCCGTTTCCCGGTCCACCTCATTGTCATAGAGTTGCCAGTAAAGGATGAAAGGGCAGCCCCACTCCAATCCGGCGCGCATGACGGCCCGCGACGCGGCGTCCTGTTTTTCCGGAGAACCGCCGACCACACGCAGCGGAAACCCGTACTCCCCGATGAACACCCGCTTCCAGGGCCAGTCGGTCTCCTTTGCGGGCAGCTTTGACGCCACATGATCAAGGGCCGACTTAATCCTGTTCCGCATGGCGGGCAACCCCTCCGACAAATCCAGGGAGTCGTAGGAGGAATAGGAAACCAGGTCCACCGAGGTGGCGGGAAGCACATCGTTCGACACGCAGGACCGGCCCTGAATTCCCTTTTGCACCAGGTTCACCTCGGTGTACTGGTAAACCCAAACGTTGCTGTGCGGGGTGTCACGGCGCGCCGCGTCAACTGCGGACTGGCGCAGGTTAAGCCAGTCAATCATGCCGCGCACATCCGCCGGGTCCGGCTCGGCGTTGATGTCATAGCCCCCCAGCAGGGTCCAGTCACCCTCCCAGTGGCCCAGCAAAAAGGTTTTTCCCGAACCGTTGCAGGTTTCCAGCAGGTGGCGCACAAGACCGTAGATCTCGTCGTACTCCCGCTGTTTTTCAACCGCGGTCCATTCGTCCCGGCAGGACTTGGCATGGCCCAGCGGATAGGCCCATATGAGGTAATATTCGAAGGGCATTTCAAGCACGGCGCGGCAGGAGGGGTCAAGCAGGAAAAAATCACGGAGCGTTTTAATCCCTGGATTGTCCGGCAGCCCGTAACTGGCGAAGGCGTTGGCGTCGACCTCAAATTTGAGGATGTTGGAACCCATCGCCAGGATTTCACCCGCGCCCTCCTCAAGCCTGGTGCCGTTCCCAAAACCGTATCTTGGGGAAAACAACTGCGTGCCAAGCCGGTGGTTTTCCCCCAGGGGCGCACCCGAGGGGCCGGGGGTGGAGGAACAGCACGCCATGGCCAACGACAGGGCCGCCGCCGCCAGTCCCCGCATGAGCCGGCACGTCACAGCCTCAGCCTCTCACGGGTGCGCTGCCAGAAGGTCTTGGGCGCAACGGAGGCGTCCGCAACCAGCGGCGTCTCGCCGAAGACTGTGTCCCCCAGCACCAGCTTCACGGAACCAACCTCCGCGCCCGCGGCCACCGGCGCCTGGATGTTTGTGGGCGCGGTGATGACAAGCTGGAGTTTTTTGACGTCCTCATTCCTGACGACCGCCTGAAGCGCGCCCCGGGAGAGGAGGGAAACCTGCGGTGTGACACCGTTTGGCACGGGCACCGGCTTGCCAATGACCGCATTCGCGGCCACCGGCTGGACACGCCTGACCATTTTGAAGCATTTCTCGAGCACCTCGCTGGTGCGCTCGAAACGCCCCCGCTTGGTGTCCCCCATGACCACGGCCACAAGCCGCACCCCCCCGCGCTCCGCCGTGGCGGTGATGCAGAAGCCGGCCGCACGGATGTAGCCGGTCTTGATGCCGTCACAGCCCGGCAGGGTTTCAAGCAGCTTGTTGGTGCTCTGCTTGGTGCCGTCACTCGCGCGGAAGGTCAGGGTGGGTGTGCGCGTCCACTCCAGAATCTTCGGATGCTTGACGCATTCCCGGCCAAGCAGCGCCATGTCCCGCGCCGATGTGAGGTCGAATTCCTGGCCTTTCCCGGGGGGCAGCCCGTGCACGGAGTTGAACACGGAACTGCCCATTCCAAGCGTTTTCGCCCGCGCGTTCATGGCCTTCAGGTACTCCGCCGAACTTCCCCAGAGCCCCTCGGCCACCGCCATCGCGGCGTCGTTGGCGGAGGCCACCGCCACCGCGGTCATCAGCACCTCCAGGGGATGGGTGTCCCCGGTGCGCACATAGACCTGTGTGCCGCCCATTCCCTCGGCGTTGCGCGATATCTGGATGGGCTTGTCATAGGCCCATCGTCCCGCAATGGCACCCTCGTCCACCATCAGCATGAGCATCATTTTCACCATGCTGGCGGGGGGGCGCTGGAGGTCGGCGTTTTCCTCCATGAGCACCATGCCGCTTTCGGCCTCCACGCAAAACACGCTCTGGGGAAGCGCCGCATAGTGCTCCGCCGTGCCGGGGGCGGGGGGGGCGGGCGCGGCGGACACCGCAAGAACCAGGGGAAGGGCAAAACTCAAAAACATACTCACTCCATCTCCAGGGCAATACCTAACTTGCGGCCCGTCATTTGGGCACAGACAACAAATTTATCATTTCATTGATGCTGAAGGGCTTGCGAAGCACACCGGCCACATCGAGTCCCGCGCGCTCCCGCGCGTCATCGTGGCCGGTCATCACAAAAAGGGGCGCCTCCGCAAGCGCCTCATGGGATCTAATCTCCCCCATCATCTCCCGAACCCGCCCGCCGGGCGCGTCGCCGTCCAAAAACACAGCATCGGGCGACACGGTCTGGGCCATGTCCACGGCCTCACCCGGCGTCCGGAGGCAAAAACAACCGATGTCGCGGTATTTAAGCGCCATGGAAACCCATTCGAGCAGGCCAGGATCCGAGTCAATGACAAAGACGTAGCGCCGCGAACTTTCCTGCGCGGGCTCCACCAGATCCCGCGACGGCACCCGGTCCGACTCGTAGCAGAACCAGCGCAGCGTGTCGAGCAGGGTGAGGACAGGAAACGGCTTGACCAGGAATTCGGCGTTCTCCCACTGGGCGCGGGCCTGGCGGAGCGACTCCTCGCTTTCCATGGTCAGCACCACCACAGGCACCGCCTGGGTTTCCGGATTCTGACGCAGCAGGCGCAGCGTTGAAACCCCGAGCACGTCCGAGGAACACTCGTTGACGATGATCAGTTTTGGCGCGAATTCCACCGCCTTGCGCACCGCCTGGTAGCCGCCGGGCGTCCATGCGGCCTCCTCAACCGCTCCGTCGAGCACCTGCCGCAGGCCGTCGGCGAATTCCTGCCGCTCAGAGGCGACCAGCACTTTAAGGCCGGACAGCCCCTCCAGTTGTTCGGGGGCGAACCCGGAGATAATGCCCATGTTCGGGAAATGGACCATGAATTCCGTGCCCTGGCCAAGGGCGCTCCTCACCAGGATTGTCCCGCCATGGGATTCCACGATGTTCTTCGCGATGGACAAACCGATGCCGGTGCCCTCGTACTGGCGGGTCTTGGAACTGTCCACCTGGAAAAAGCGGTCAAATATCTTCTGGTGAAACGCCGGATCAATGCCAATTCCCGAATCCGACACCACAAAATTGAACCCGTTTTCAACGTTTTCGGCGCGCACGCCGATGCGGCCGCCCCGGGGGGTGAATTTCACCGCGTTGTTCAGCAGGATTCCCAGCACCTGCGCGGTTTTGTCACGGTCCCCCCAGACAAATTCCGGCGCAGAACCGAAGTCCACCGCCACCTCGATGCCTTTTTCGATGGTGTCCGGGTGGATTGCCGCCACAGCCTCGCCCGCAAGGGTGGCGGGGCGGTAAAGGTTGTACACGAGCTGAATGCCCCTGATTTGGATGCGGCTGAACTCAATCATCTCGTTGATGAGCCCGAGCAGGCGCTCCACATTGCGGTCCATGACTTTCACGGCGGCGGCCTGCGGCTCCGAAAGCGCCCCAAGCGAGCCCCCCGCCAGCAGTTCCACATAGCCCTGGATGGTGCTCAACGGTGTGCGCAGCTCATGGCTCACATTGGACAGGAATCCGTCCTTGGCGCGGTCGTGGAGGCGGAGTTCCTCGTTGGCGCGCTCAAGCTCGCGGGCCCGCGCGGCGAGTTTCTGCTCCATCTTTTTGATGTCGGCAATGCCCGTGACCACCAGCGAATAGCCGCGCACCTTCCGGTCCCCCTCCACGAGGTAGGTCGCGGCGACCACGGTCGGCACCTGCTTGCCGTCGGCGTTGAGGAACTCAATTTCCCGGCGGCGGCCCCGTTCGCTTCCGCCCGCCGCGGTGGCCAGCAGGTTTAACAGCCCCGAGCGGCTCCCGTCCGGCACAAACTCAAAGATGTCCCGGCCGTTCAGGCTGTCCTCCGGCACCCTGAGCAGCTGGGCCATGCGCGCGTTGAAAAAGCGGATTTTATTGGCGTAGTCCAGGATGAGGAACCCCTCGTTCATGGAAAGCAGCAGGTCGCGGAACCTTTCCTGGGAGGCCTCCAGAAGCTGGGTCTTCTCCTCCACCATGCGCTGAAGCACCACCGCGTTCTGCTCGACGCGCCGCCGCAGCATCACCTCCTCGGTGATGTCGCGCACCGTGGCGATGGTCGCCGTGTGCCGCTGCTGACGGTTGAACACGGGCGCGCCGTTGAAGTGCACCACCTTTTCCGCGTCCCCCACGCGCACGGTGATTTCATATTCCGACGCCACCCCGAGCTGCCGGTTTTTGAGGTGTTCCAGGATGGGGGCCATGTCGAAGCGCTGCGCCAGGGCGCGGGCGTTGCGCCCCACCACGTCCCCGCGGGCCACGCCGAACATTTCAAGGAACTTGTTGTTCACCAGCAGGATGTCGCCCTCGGCCGTGCTCAGCACGAATCCCTCGGAAATGTGCTCGGCCAGCAGCATGAAGCGCTCGGCGTACTCCTCCACGTCCTCGCCGGTCCGCACCATGCTGAAAAGGACCACGAAGAGCCCCAAAAACAGGCTGCCCAGGCCGATGATGCGGGAAAGGGTGTTGATGGACTCGTTGTATTCAAAAAACTGCGAAACCAGGGTGTTTGTCAGGCCGGTCACGGTGGATGCCGCGCCAAGCACCAGCATGAGCACCGCGGAGAGCATGACCACCCGCTCCAGACGGCTGGTGCGGTAGCGCGCGATGAGGTTGCCCGCCGCATACAGGGGAAGCGCCACCGAGACAAAGAGCGTCACCGACCGCCAGAGAATGCTTTGAAACTGGCTGGAAAACACCACGCCGCCGAGCCCGATGAGCACCGGAATGATGTAGAAGGTCAGCCGCCGCTGCATTTCGGCGCGGCGGCCGATTTTCAGTCTGCTGTACGGTTCTTTCATTTGACTCCGCCGTCTGCGGCATGCGGCGCCCGCGCGCCGCGGCCCCCGTGTTCTCAGGCGTGGCCGGACTCGTCCCCTGACCGGCGTTTCCTGATTGCGTCGCCCGCCAGTTCGTCACACCGCTCATTATAGCCGTTTCCGGCATGCCCCCTCACCCACCGCCATTCCACCGTGTGGCGCTGGATAAGCCCGTCCAGTATGCGCCACAAATCCTCGTTTTTCACCTCACCGTTCCGGCCCCGCTTCCAGTTGCGGCGTTTCCAGTTCGGCATCCACTCGGTGACGCCTTTTTTCAGGTATTCCGAATCCGTGTGCAGCACCACGGAGCAGGGCCGTTTCAGCGCGCGGAGCGCCTCAATTGCCGCGGTCATTTCCATGCGGTTGTTGGTGGTGTCCGGCGCGCTGCCCGAAAGTTCCTTGTAATGGCCGCCAAACATGAGCACCGCGCCCCATCCGCCCGTGCCCGGGTTGGGGTCGCAGCCGCCGTCGGTGTAGACGATCACCGTCCCGTCCCTTGCGGAGTCTCCCGGGGGATTCGTCATCGCCGCGCCGCAAGACGGTCAAGGTGGTCCGCCGCCTTCCCCTGCCGGTAATGCCGCGCAAGCTCCGCCGGGGTGCGTCCGTCCCGGTTGCGGGCGTCAAGCGGCGCGCCATGGGCGACGAGTCCGGCCATCACGCCGCCCTGGCCGAAAACGGCGGCGGTGTGCGCCGGGGTGTCCCCGAAATGATCCCTGGCCGCCGCATTCGCGCCATGCTCCAGCAGCCATTGCGACTCGGCGCTCCGGCCGAGCATTGCCGCGACATGCAGGGGGGTCATTCCCGTCACGTCTCCGGCGTTCACATCCGCGCCCTTTTCCACCAGCAGGGCCATCGCCTCCGCGTTCCGCCCGTTCACGGCGGCATGAAGCGGCGTCTTGCCCTTGCGGTCCCTGTCGTCAACCGCCGCGGGACGCTTTTCCAGCAGCGCCGCCAGGCCGGTATTGTCGTGGCGCGCCGCCAGATCATGCGGACTGGGCGCGCACCCCGCCGCCAGCGGCAGGCAGGACAGGCAAAGCATTCCAAAAATGAATTTGCGCGAAGTCGCTTTCACCCAATCAGGATCCCGGTGTTGCCGGGGCGGCTCCGGCCTCAAGCCATTCCCCGCCCGCCGCCAAATTTTCCCTGGTGAAATAACGCGACTTGAGGGTGAGCTCCTTCGGAACCTGTTCACCCTTCAGGATTTTCAGCGCATGCTCAACCGCCTCCTTGCCGCCTGTGGGATACTCGAAGGAAACGCTCAAGATACCCTGCTCCACATAGGCACGGCCCTCGTGGGGAAGGCCGTCTATGCCGACAAACTTGATGTCCTTCTCGCGGCCCGCGGCCTTGGCGGCAATGTACGCGCCATAGGCGCCCGGATCGTTGTGGCCGTACACCAAATCAATCTGCGGGAACCGCGCCAGCGCCGACTCCATCTCCCGCTGCGCGTCGGGCTGGAGCCATTTCATGTCCGCCGAAAAGATAATTTCTACGCCCGGCGCGCCGCCAAGCCCCTTGATGAACCCGTCATGGCGGTCCCGCCCCGGGATGCTGGTCTGCAGGCCCATCAGTTCCACCACCCTGCCGCCGCCCGCCAGGTTCCCGGCCACCCATTTTCCCGCCGCCTCGCCAATCAGCTTGTTGTTTGCGCCGATAAACATGGTGAAGTCCGAACCCAGCAGCGCGCGGTCAAGCACGATGACGGGGATGCCCTTTTTGTAGGCCTCCGCCACCGGTCCCGTGAGGGGCGCGGCCTCCAGCGGGCTGATGATGAGCAGGTCCACGCCTTGGCTGATGAATTCGCGCACATGGTTTTGCTGCACCGTGGTGTCGTTCTGCGCGTCCTTGAACACCATTTTTATCTCGGGCCGCGCTTTTGCGGCCTCCTCAATGTCCTTGTTCATCTGCACGCGCCAGGGCTCGCCCAGGTTGCACTGGCTCATGCCCACCACCCATGAGGTCTTGGCGGCGGCGGGGGCGGCGTCTTTCGATCCCGGCGGCGGGGGTGCGGCGGACTTGTCCTGGGAGCAGGCCTGCGCAAGCGCAAACACGGCCAGGCACGCGGTGAAAGCAAGCAAACGGTTCCTCATGGCCAACCTCCTCCGGCCCCGCGCCGGTGTCATTTCCTGCCGCGCTGAAACAGCACGGCGGACACGATTATCACGCCGGTGAGCATCAGGCGGCCGGCCTCGCCAACGGCGTTGATGCTCAGTATCTTCTCAAGATACCCGATGGTCAGGGTGCCCAGCAAGGTGAGCAGGATGCCGCCCCGCCCGCCCATCAGGCTGGTGCCGCCGATGACCACAATCGCAATGGCGGTGAGCTCGTAGGAAACACCCGCCTCCGGGTCGCCCTGCGTTTCCTGGGCCGCCTGGCAGATGCCCGCGACCGAGGCGAAAAGCCCGCTCATGGCATAGGCCAGCACCTTGGTCCGCGCCACCGGCACTCCGGAGAGCCGCGCCGCGTCCTCGTTGCCGCCGATGGCGTAGATGTGCCTGCCCGCCCTGAGCCGGGACAGCAGCACCCAGGAAATCAGCACGCAGCCCAAAAAAATGAGCGTCACCACGGCGACATTGTCCCCGAGCACCTTGGCGTTGAGAAAATCAAAGAATTTGGGAAAGTCCAAATATTTGAAGCCGTCGGCGGTTTCAACACCCTGGGAAATTTTCTTGCCGCCGGAGACGTACTTGGCCGCGCCGCGCGCGAAAACCATCATGGCCAGCGTGGCGATGAAGGGCTGCACCCCGAACCGCGCGATGATTCCCCCGGACAGCGCGCCGCAGCCGGCGCCCAAAGCCAGGCACAGGGGAACCGCCACCAGCGCCGGCATGCCCATGTGGATGCAGCATATGGACGACACCACGGCGGTCAGGCCCAGCAGGCTGCCCACGGAGAGATCGATGCCGCTGCTGATGATCACGATGGTCATGCCGCAGGCCAGGATGCCGAAACGGGAAATGTGACGCAGCATGTCCCGGTGGGTGTCCCACTTGAAGAATGTGCCGTCGGCGTTGAACACCACGCCAAGGGCCACTATCACCATCAGCGCCAGCAGGGCGCGGGTGAAGGGCCTCGCCATCAACTGTCTCCAGTCCGTTTTCATCCTTCAACTCCTCCTGCGCGGCCCATGGCGGCGGCGAGGATTTTTTCCTGCGCGGCCCCGTCCCGGTCAAACATGCCCGTGATTTTTCCCTGGTGCATCACCATGATGCGGTCGCTCATGGCGAGCAGTTCCGGCATTTCCGAGGTGATCAGCAGGATGGTGATGCCCTCCCGCGTCCAGTTGTTCATCAGCGTGTAAATGTCGTGCTTGGCGCCTATGTCCACGCCCCGCGTGGGTTCGTCAAGCAGCAGCACGCGCGGCCCGGTTTCCAGCCATTTCGCCAGCGCCACTTTCTGCTGGTTGCCGCCGGACAGGGTTTCAACCGGCTGGGCCAGCGTTGCCGCGCGTATGCCGAAACGGTCCCGGTGCGCCTCCGCGCAGCGCGCCTCCGCGCCCTCTCTGAGCCAGCCGCCGGGCGAAAAGCGCCGGAGCGAGGCCAGGGTGATGTTCTGCGCCACCGGCATGCCCAGCACGAGTCCGGTGGATTTGCGGTCGTTGGTGAGCAGTGCCACACCCCGCGCGATGGAACGCGACGGCGACACCGGGGCGCAGGGCTCCCCGTCAACCAGCACCTGTCCGGAGACGGTGCCGCCGTAAACGCCAAACAGTCCCTGAAGCAGTTCGCTCGCCCCGGAACCCTGCAATCCGCCAATGCCCAGAATCTCCCCCCGGCGCGCCTCAAAGGTGACCTTGTCCACGGCTGGACGGGGTCTGCCTTCCGGATCCGGGACGGTAAACCCGCGCACTTCCAGGCGGACCGGCCCCGGTTCGGGCCGGTGCCGCGGAAACTGCTCCTCCATGTCGCGCCCCACCATCCAGCGGATAAGTTCTTTTCTGGGCAGTTCCGCGGCGGCGGACGTGCCAATGTATTTTCCGTCACGGAGCACCGTTATCCTGTCGGCGACCCGGTAAATCTCCTCCATTTTATGGCTGATGTACACAATGCCGCAGCCCTGCCGTTTCAAGTCGTCAATCACCCCAAACAGCCGTTCCACCTCGGGATCGGTCAGGGAGCTTGTCGGTTCGTCCATCACAATCACCCGCGCCTCAAAGGCAAGCGCCTTGGCAATTTCAATGGTCTGCTGCACCGAAATGGGAAATTCACCCACCAGGCGTTTCGGGGAAATATCCAGTTGCAACCGTTGGAGAATGCCCCTGCACGCCCGTTCCTGGTCGCCAAAGCGCATCCAGCCGCCGCGGGCCGCCTGTTCCCGGCCCAAGAATATGTTGTCCGCCACGGTCATATGGGGAATCAGCGACAACTCCTGGTGAATCACCGATATGCCCCGGCGGGCGGCGTCCTGGGGGGAATGGAACCGGACGGTTTTTCCCAAATATTCAATGGTTCCCGTGTGCTCCGTGTGCACCCCGGCAAGGATCTTTATCAGGGTGCTTTTTCCCGCGCCGTTCTCGCCGGCAAGGATGTGAACCTCGCCGGCGCGCAGATCAAAACGCACCCCGTCGAGCACTTTTTGCCCGGAAAAAGCCTTGCCTATTCCGGACATAGATAAAAGCGGATGTTCAGACATGCCTGTAAAATATTCCGGTCTGCAATTTCTCGGTTACGGCAGAATGGCCGCCGGGATGAGTGTAGCACACCCCCTCCCTCCGTCTCATGCCGTTTAGAATCATCCTCACCCAGTTGATTCAGGTCTTGGGATTATTTTTGTGCCGAAAAATTGAATCCTCCCCCAAAAATCATTATAATACTTATCATCTTAGTGGAATATATCCTTGAGAGGTGATGTTTCAAAAAAGTAAGCAGTGAAAAAGAGCAAACCGGACGTGGTTTGAGCAACAGCAGCGGAGCACGGCTCCCGACATGGAGGGTATTGGGATGAGTTTTTACGCGGACAACAGTTTTTCAATCGGACGAACGCCATTGGTGCGGTTGAACAAGGTCACGCAGGGCGTGAAAGCGGCCCATGTGCTGGCCAAGATTGAGGGCCGCAATCCCGCATACTCGGTAAAATGCCGCATCGGCGCCAACATGATCTGGGACGCCGAGAAACGGGGCGTACTCAAGCCGGGCGGCACCATCATCGAGCCCACCTCGGGCAACACGGGCATCGCCCTGGCCTTTGTTTCGGCGGCGCGCGGGTACAAGCTGATACTGACCATGCCGGAGACCATGAGCCTTGAGCGGCGCTCCATGCTGAAGGCCTTCGGCGCGGATCTGGTGCTCACCCCCGGCGCGCTGGGCATGCCCGGCGCGATTTCCGAGGCGGAGCGCATCGCGGCGGAAAACCCCGCCTTCTTCCTGCCGCAGCAGTTCAAGAACCCGGCCAACCCGGAAATCCATTTCAAGACCACCGGTCCGGAAATCTGGGAGGACACGGAGGGTTCGGTGGACGTGGTCGTGGCGGGCGTGGGCACGGGCGGCACCATCACCGGCATCAGCCGCTATCTGAAAAAGGAAAAAGGGAAAAAGATCGAGGCTGTCGCGGTGGAACCCGCCTCCTCCCCGGTCCTTTCCGGAGGCCAGCCCGGCAAGCACAAGATCCAGGGCATCGGCGCGGGGTTCAAGCCGGATGTGCTTGACCTGTCGCTGGTGGACAAGATTGAGCAGGTGACCGACGACGAGGCCTTTGAGACGGCCCGCCGCCTGGCGAAAGAGGAGGGAATCATCTGCGGCATCAGTTGCGGCGCCGCCGCCGCGGCCGCCGTGCGCCTGGCCAACCAGCCCGAATACGCGGGCAAGACCATCGTGGTGGTGCTGCCCGACTCGGGCGAGCGCTACCTTTCCACCCCGCTTTTCCAGTAACCAATCAAAAGCAACCCCACTGCGAAGGATGAGAAGATGAGCAAAGAGAACAAACCGGGCCTTGGCACTTTGGCGCTTCACGCGGGGCAGGAGCCTGATCCCGTAACCGGATCGCGGGCCGTGCCCATTTACCAGACCACCTCCTATGTGTTCCGCGACCATGAGCACGCGGCCAACCTTTTCGCGCTGAACGAATTCGGCAACATCTACACGCGCCTGATGAACCCCACCACCGACGTGCTGGAAAAGCGCGTGGCGGCGCTTGAGGGCGGCATCGGCGCGCTGGCCGTGTCGTCCGGTTCCGCGGCCATCACCCTGGCGGTGCTGAACATCACCAAAACGGGCCAGAACATCGTCTCCTCCCAGACGCTTTACGGCGGCACCTACAACCTCTTCGCCCACACCTTCAAGGATCTGGGCATTGAGGCGCGCTTTGTGGACTCGTCCAACCCGGAAAATTTCGCCAAGGCCATTGACGGCAACACGCGGCTCCTGTACGTTGAGAGCATCGGCAACCCGGCAAACGACGTGGCGGACTTCGAGGCCATCGCGAAGATTGCCCATGACAACGGCATTCCCCTGATTGTGGACAACACGGTCACCTCCCCCGCCCTGTTCCGTCCGCTGGAGCACGGCGCTGACATCGTGGTGCATTCGGCCACCAAGGTGCTCGGCGGCCACGGCACCTCCATCGGCGGCGTCATCGTGGACGGCGGCAAATTCGACTGGAACAACGGCAAGTTCCCCGAGCTGACCGAGCCCAACGAGAGCTACCACGGCATGAAGTTTTACGACCACTTCAAGGGCATCGGCAACATCAGCTACATCATCAAGGCGCGTGTGACGCTCCTGCGCGACACGGGCCCGTGCCTGTCACCGTTCAACGCCTTCCTGCTGCTGCAGGGCATCGAGACGCTGCACCTGCGGGTGCCGCGCCACAACGAGAACGCCCTCGCGCTGGCCAGGCACCTGGAGCAGCACCCGGCGGTGTCCTGGGTGAACTATCCCGGCCTGCCCAGCCACCGCAGCCATGAGCGCGCCAAGAAATACCTTCCCAAGGGGCAGGGCGCGATCCTCGGCTTCGGCATCAAGGGAGGCTCAGACGCGGCGGTGAAGTTCATCAACGCCACGAAACTGGCCTCGCACCTTGCCAACGTGCTTGACGCCAAGACGCTTGTGATCCATCCGGCGACCACCACGCACCAGCAGCTTTCCCCGGCGGAGCAGAAGGCCGCGGGGGTGTCGCCCGAGTTCATCCGCGTGTCGGTGGGGCTTGAGGATTATGACGACATCCGCGCCGACTTCGACCAGGCATTGGCCGCGTCACAGCAATAGGTGGTATCATTGAGGGCGCGCGGTGCCGGACCACGGCAGCGCGCGCCCCTTTTTTTGGCAACAAACAGCGCGGTACACATGGAAAAAGTCTGCGAAAAAAACAGCACGGAACGGTCCGTGGGCATTGTCGAGACGCGGTATTTCACCTTCGCCGAAGGACCGGACGGGGGGTTGCTGCTGGACTGCGGCGAAAGGCTCGGCCCGATCACGGTGGCCTATGAAACCTACGGCACGCTGAACGCCGACCGGTCAAACGCCGTGCTGGTCTGCCACGCCCTCTCGGGCGACGCCCACGCGGCGGGGCGGCACCACCCGGACGATCCCAAACCCGGCTGGTGGGAGGACATGATCGGGCCGGGCAAGGGCATAGACACCGACAAGTACTTTGTCATCTGCTCGAACTTCCTGGGCGGCTGCAAGGGCACCACCGGGCCGGGCAGCGTCAACCCCGCCACGGGCAGGCCGTACGGGCTCTCCTTCCCCGTCATCACCGTGGCCGACATGGTCCGGGTGCAGCGCATCCTCATCCGCCATCTCGGCATTGAGAAGCTGCTCTGCGTCACCGGCGGGTCGCTGGGCGGAATGCAGACCCTTGAGTGGGCCGTGCGCTTCCCGGAGATGATTTGCAGCGCCCTGCTCATCGCCACCAGCCATTACACGGGCGCGCAGCAAATCGCCTTCGACGCGGTGGGCCGCAGCGCCATCCAGGCGGACGCCGAATTCAACAGCGGCGACTACCCCGCGGGGGGCGGCCCGCGCAGGGGGCTGGCGATCGCGCGGATGATGGCCCACATCACCTATCTTTCCGACGAGTCCATGAACAGGAAGTTCGGGCGCACCCTGCGCAACTCCGACCGGCTGGGCTTCAGTTTCGGCAGCGAGTTCAACGTGGAAACCTACCTGGACCACCAGGGCGAGCGCTTTGTCAACCGCTTCGACGCGAACTCCTACCTGTACGTGACGAAGGCGATGGACTATTTTGACGTCTCGGCGGGGTTTGCCTCCCTGGACGAGTCCCTGGCCCGGGCCAAGACCCGCCTGCTGGTGGTGGCCTTCTCTTCCGACTGGCTCTTCCCCCCCTACCAGTCCGAGGAGATGGTTTACTCCTTCGCGCGCAACGGCAGCACCGTCTCCTACTGCAACGTGAAAAGCGACTACGGCCACGACGCGTTCCTTCTTGAGGTGGACACCCTGTCCCGCCTCGTGTCCGGCTTCGTCAACCATGCGGCGCACCCCGAGCAGGTCTGCAAGGAGTGCGGCAGCCCCTGCGCCAAGCGCGCCGCGGCAGCGCCCCGGCAGGCAGGCTCCCCCCTCCGCATTTTCAGCACGCAGCACCGCGTGGACTATGACATGATTGTGGATCTCGTCGACGACGGGAGCCGCGTGCTGGACATCGGCTGCGGCTCGGGCGAACTGCTCTGCCAGCTGCTGCGCCGCAAAAACGTGCGCTGCCTGGGGCTGGAAGTGGACGAGGAGTCCGTGGTGCAGTGCGTCGAGTACGGCATCAACGTCATCCAGGCCGACATCGAGGACGGACTCTCGGAGCTGCCCGACAACTCCTTTGACTTTGTCATTCTCAGCATGACACTTCAGGTTCTGCAGAACCCCGAATTCGCGCTGCGTGAAATGCTGCGCGTCGGCAGGCGCTGCATTGTCAGCTTCCCCAACTTCGGCCACTGGAAGGCCCGCTGCAAGACATTCTTCCTGGGGCGCGCGCCGGTCACCCCGAACCTGCCCTACCAGTGGTACGACTCGCCCAACCGGCACGTTGTGACCATCAAGGACTTCCGCGCCTTTTGCGGCGCCCTTGGATTCCGGGTTGAAAGGGAAATCGCCCTCAGCGGCGACGGGACCGTCACCTTTGCCCCCAACCTGCGCGCCGATGAGGCGCTCTACGTGCTCAGGAACGGCCGCTGAGCCCCCGCCGGGCCTGCGGTTACTCCTGAAGCTCGGCGCGGGGGAATGAGCCGAGCACCTTGAAGTTGCGCGTGTGCTCCGATGCCTCCTCAAGGGTTTCCCTGACCACCTGGTCTTCGACATGGCCCAGGAAATCAATGAAGAACACATACTCCCAGGCTTTTTGCTGGCTGGGGCGCGACTCGATGCGGGTGAGGTTCAGGTTGCGGCGGGCGAAGGGAAGCAGCAGGTTGTAGAGCGCGCCGGGCTTGTCCTTCACCCACACCAGAATCGAGGTCTTGTCGTCGCCCGTGCTGCGCACAAGCTGCCGTCCAAGCACCACAAACCGGGTGAAATTGTGGGGTGCGTCCTCCACGCGCTCCACAAGCATCTCCAGATTGTAGGTGACCGCGGCGAGGCGGCTGGCGATGGCGGCCGTGCCCGGCTCCTGGGCGGCGCGGCGCGCGGCCTCGGCGGTGCTGCTGGTCTCGATCAACTCCACGCCGGGCAGGTTGGCCCTTAGCCAGTTGCGGCACTGGAGCAGGGCGTTGTCCTTCGAGTAGACCCGCCTGATTTCGGACAGGGCGCAGTTTGCCAGCAGGTTCTGGGTGATGTGCATGAGCACTTCGTTGACGATTTTCAGGTCGGAGATGATGAACCTGTCCAGCGTGTCGCTGACGGAGCCGCCCATGGAGCTTTCGACGGGCACCACGCCGTAGTCAATGCGCCCGCGCTCCACCTCGGTGAACACGTCAATAAAGGAGGGCAGCGGAAGGTACTCGGCCCCCTCGCCGAAAACACGCAGCGCGGCCATGTGGCTGAAGGTGTCGCGCGGGCCGAGGAAGGCCACGCTGGTGGGCTTCTCCAGGGCGCGGATGGCGCTGATGATCTCCCGGTACACCGCCTGGAGGGCCTTGCTGTCCAGGGGGCCCTGGTTCAGGTCGGAAATTCGGGAGAAGACGGCCTTTTCCCGCTCCGGCACGTAAATGGGCGCGTTGGACTGGCGTTTCAGCTCGCCGATGGCCTTCGCGGCCATGGCGCGCTCGTTGAGGCATTCCAGTATTTTCGCGTCGAGTCCGTCTATGCGCGCGCGCAGTTCGTCAAGGTTCACCGTCGTTTCTCCTGAAGTATTTCGAGCGGGGCGATACCGATCATAAGCACGGCGGTGCGCCCCGTGTCAAAACGGACCCGCACCCGCATCTTGTCCCCCGCGCCCGCGGTGGACATCACCGTGCCGCTGCCAAAGCCGGCATGGCGCACCCGCGTGCCCGTTTTGTAGCCGGAAGCGGGCGTTGCGGGGGCGGAAACTTCGCCGGTTTTGGGCCGTTTCGGCCCCGCCTTCGGCCTGTTGATCCAATCCAGATTCTCCAGTCCCGTCTCAGTGACGAAGCGGGAGAGCTCGCGGCGGTCGTCGGTGCGCCCGTAGATCATGCGCGACTGCGCCGCGCAAAGGGTCAGCGTTTCGCGGGCGCGGGTCATGGCCACATAACAGAGCCGCCGCTCCTCCTCAAGATCCCTCCCGGACTCGTCGTCGTACACAAAGGGGAAGAGCCCCTCCTCCAGTCCCGCAATGTAGACATGGCGGAATTCCAGGCCCTTGGCGGCGTGGCAGGTCATGAGCGTCGCCGCCGGCTCCGTGCTGTCCCAGTTGTCCACGTCCCCCGCCAGCGAGAGGTTGTTCAGGAATTCCTGGAGACCCGTGCCCGCGTCCCTGTCGTGCTCCCGGCAGGCCACCACGAATTCATCCACCACCTCGATGCGCGCCCGGAAGTCCTTCTCGTCGTTCTGGCGCACAAATTCTCGGTAGTCAATGCGCTCCAGCAGCGACTCCACCACCGCGGCGAGCGGCTCGGTGCGCGCCTCGACGGTCAGGTCGTCCACCAGCGCCACAAAGGCGGCGGCGGACTGGCGGGCCCGCGCGGAAAGGGTCTCGTCGGTCTCGATCTGGCGGAGCACCTCCAGCAGGGCCATGCCCCGCGCCGCCGCGTACTCCTCTATGCGGTCCCGGGTCACCCCGCCGATGCCGCGCGGCGGCACGTTGATTGCGCGCCGGAGCGCCTCGTCATCGCGGGGGTTCGCCAGCAGCCGCAGGTAGGCGAGAATGTCCTTCACCTCCTTCCGGCTGTAAAAGCGGATCCCGCCCACCACCACATAGTTGATTTTGGCCCGGCGGAATGCTTCCTCCAGCAGGCGCGACTGGCCGTTGGTCCGGTAGAGCACGGCGGTGTGATGCGGTTCCAGCCCGCGCCCCACCATGTCCCCCACGATGAACCTCGCCTCGTCCTCGCCGTCCTCCGCGAGGTAGTGCCGCACGGGGGCACCCTCGTTCCTGCTGGTCCACAGCTTCTTTCCCAGCCGGTTCACATTGTTGGCGACCACCCTGTTGGCCGCCTCAAGGATGGGCGCCGTGCTGCGGTAGTTCTGCTCCAGCCTGAACACCCCCGCGCTGGGAAAATCCTTTGCAAAGTCCAGGATGTTGTTGATGTCCGCGCCGCGCCAGGAGTAGATGCTCTGGTCCTCGTCACCAACGGCGAAGATGTTCCCGTGCGCCTCGCCCAGGCTCCGGGCGATGAGGTACTGCGCGCGGTTTGTGTCCTGGTATTCGTCAATCAGGATGAAGCGGTACCGCTGCTGGTACCGGGCCAGGGTCTCGGGATCGTTCTGGAAAAGCTTCACCAGCAGCACCAGCAGATCGTCAAAATCCAGGGTGGACGCGGCCTCCAGTGACTCGTGGTAGCGCCTCCAGAGGTGCCGGTAGGACTGTTCCGCCGGATAGTCCGGTTTCCCCCCCCAGTCGGGCTCCTCCACATTCTGCTTGAGCCGGCTGATCCAGGACAGGGCCGCGCGGGGGGAAACCTGCTCGTGCCCCGCAGGCAGTTCCTTCACCAGCCGCTTCATCAGCGAAAGCTGGTCGGTGTCGTCGAAGATGGTGAAATTCTTGGACCGGCCCAGCCGGTCCATCTCGCGGCGGAGCACATAATTGCCGAAGGAGTGGAAGGTGCCCAGGAAGGAGGAAAGCCGGTCCAAATCCAGTCTTTGGGCAAGGCGCTCCCGCATCTCGGCGGCGGCCTTGTTGGTGAAGGTGAGCGCAAGCAGGTGGCGCGGGTCTATGCCGCGCTCCTCCACAAGCCAAGCCATGCGCTCGATGATCACGCGCGTCTTGCCGCTTCCCGCGCCCGCCAGCACCAGCGCCGGGCCGTCGGCGGCCTCCACGGCGGCACGCTGCGCCTCGTTTAACACAACCATGATGGGCAATCCCGCCGGTTTGGGTTCAAAGCACAATGTCGTCGGGTTCGACCGGCGGCGTCGCCCTCAGATCATCCGGAAGGGCGTCGGGGGGGAAACTCTGCATGGCCAGTTCCGCGAGGGGACGGTAGGGACAGTCAAAGGAGGCCTCGCCGCCGCTGCGGTCTATCAGCACGGAAACACCGGCCACCACCGCGCCGCGCGCGCGCAGGTGGTCTATGGTTTTTTTCACAGAACCACCCGTGGTGACAATGTCCTCCACCACCAGCACGCGCGCGCCCGGCCTGACGCTGAAGCCGCGCTTCACCGCCATGCCCCCCTCCCCGTCCTTTTCCGAGTAGGCTGCGCGGCAGCCAAGATGGCGCGCGGTGGCATAGGCCAGAATGATGCCTCCCGTGGCGGGGCCAACCACCAGATCAATCTGATCGCCTCGGAACTTGTCCGCCATGGCGGCGCAAAGCCTCTCGATATGCTCCGGATACTGGAGCACCCGCGCTGCCTGGAGAAACTGCCTGCCGTGGCGGCCGCTGGTGTAAACGAAATGGCCCTCCAGCAGCGCACCGGCGTCCCGGAAAACCTGAATCACTTCCTGCGGGTTCATGCGTTCAATTCCTCCAGTACCAGGTCAACCGCCTGCGCGGGGTTTGCGTGCCTGAGAATCGGACGGCCCACCACCACCATGGTGGCGCCCGCCCGGGCCGCCTCAGCCGGGGTCATGATGCGCTCCTGATCATCCGCGCCCGCCCAGGCGGGGCGGATGCCCGGCGTAACTATCAGCGGTTCGGGGCCCACCGCGGCGCGCACCAGTTCAATTTCCAGCGGGGAGCAGACAACGCCGTGCGCGCCCGAATCCACCGCCATGCGCGCCCACCGTGGCACGGTCTGGGCGGCGGTTTCGGGCACCCCGATTTCATCGCGCAGCGAGGCGTCGTTCATGCTGGTGAGCACGGTCACGGCGAGAAGGCGCGTGTGGCTGCCCTCCACGGCCTTCCGGGCCGCCTCCACCATCCTGCGGCCGCCCGACGCGTGCAGGGTCATGAGGCCCACGCCCAAATCGGCGCCCGCCGCCGCGGCCTTCGCCACCGTGTTGGGAATGTCGTGATATTTCAGGTCAAGCATGACCTGTTTGCCCTGCGACAACACGTCCCGGACAATGTCCGGACCACAGCGGGTAAACAACTGCGAGCCAATCTTAAACCAGCGGCACCTTCCGCAGGACGCCACGATGTCCAGCGCCTCCTCACGTGAATCCACGTCAAGCACCACAATAAGGTCTGTTTTTTTCATGTATGCGATTCCTTCAGCATGCCTGCGCGGACAACCACCCCCGACATTGGTGGGTAGTCCCCTATTGTGACACATTCAAGGGGGGGGATGGCTAGTCTATGCGCATGCCTCCGGCCAGTTGCCGGATGTTTTCCACGCCGTGGCGCGCGCAGTAGTCCCGCAACCCCTCCACCACGCGCAGGGCCGTGTCGGGACGCCGGAACGAGGCGCAGCCCACGGCCACGGCGGTTGCGCCGGCCAGAATGAACTGCATGGCGTCGGAAGCGTCGCAGATGCCGCCCATACCGATGATGGGAATTTTCACCGCCTTGGCGGCGTCCCACACCATTTTCACCGCCACGGGGCGGATTGCCGGGCCGCTCAGGCCGCCGACGATGTTGTTCAGGATGGGCCGCCGCGTCTCGGGGTTGATGCCCATGCCCAGCAGGGTGTTGATCAGGGACAGCGCGTCCGCGCCCGCCTCCTCGGCGGCCAGCGCGGGTTCGGTGATGTCCATCACGTTGGGTGAAAGCTTGATGAACACGGGCAGTTTGGTGGCGGCCTTGACGGCGCGGGTGTATTCCATCACCCTTTCCGGGGACTGGGCCACGAGTTTGCAGCCCCGGCCGCCCCGCGCGTCGTGCACGTTCGGGCAGGACAGGTTGGCCTCGATGGCGTCGGCCCCGCCCTCGCGCTCCAGCCGCTCCGCCAGTTGGGCGTACTCGTCCGGGGTGTACCCGTAGATGTTGCCGATGATGGTGCAGCCCTTCCCCCGCAGAAAGGGCAGCTTGTCGCGCAGGTAGGCGTCAATGCCCACATTCTGCAGGCCGATGGCGTTGAGCATGCCCGCGGGCGTCTCCACCAGCCGGGGCGGCTTGTTGCCCGCGCGCGGGCTGAGTGAAATGCTTTTTATGGTGACCGCGCCCAGCGCCGCCACGTCAAGGTAACGGTCGTATTCCTGGCCGTAGCCGAAGGTGCCCGAACCCACGGTGACAGGGTTCTTCATCACCAGTCCGCCGACATTCACCTCAAGGTTGACGTTCATGGATGTTGTCCGATTCTTTTCAGTAGGATGACCAGTTGATGATTGTCGAGTCGAAGACCGGCCCGTCGGAGCACACCCGGACCATCCGCTCCGCCTCAATCTCCACGTTCGCCTCCACCACGCAGCCCATGCACACGCCGTCGCCGCAGGCCATCACCGCCTCCAGCGAGGCGTAGCACCGCGCGCCGGTTTCGGCGCAGACCCCGTGCACCGCGCGCATCATGGGCATCGGCCCGCAGCAGTACACCACGGTTCCCGGCCCGGGCGAGAGTTCCCTGAGCGCGTCGGAGGCAAAGCCCTTCCGTCCGGCGGAACCGTCGTCCGTGGCCAGGGACACACGGCAGCCCATTTGGCGGAATTCCCTCTCGCAAAGCAGCATGCGCTCATTGCGCGCCGCCAGCACTATTTCGGGGGTGCGGCCCGTTTTTTGGATGAGCGCCTCGGCCAGCGCCGGAAAGGGCGCCACGCCGATGCCTCCCGCCACGCAGATGTGCCGCTCGGCGGCTGCCTCCACCGGAAAAGGCTTTCCCAGCGGCCCCTGTATGTTCACCGTGCCCCCCGCGGGCAGCGACGACAGGAGCCGCGTGCCCTCGCCCTCCACCTTGTACAGGATGGAGAAACCGTCGGCGAAAAGCCGCTCGATGGACATGGGCCGCCTGAGGAAGGGATGCAGGCCGGGCCGCACCTCCACCATGCAGAACTGGCCCGGCAGCGCCTCCGCGGTGATTTCGGGACAGCGCACCGCAAGCCGGTAATGGCCCCGGGCCACCTCCTGGTGCGCGGTTATCTCACAGTCGAGCACGTGCGGCATCGTTTATTTCCTGTTGTCCATGTTGATTTGGTTGCGCAGCATTTCCAGGCCCGTGCGCAGTCGCTCGGCCATGGCCTCGCCCACGCCGTCCACCTCGAACAGCTCGTCCTTGGTGGCGCGCAGGATGCCCGACAGGCCGCCGAAGCGCTCGATGAGGTTGCGGATGATGGTGTCTGAGAAGCGCGCGCCCAGCATGTTGAGCACCCGGTGACCCCGGGGCGCGAGATAGTCCACGGCGCGCACGTTGTTCCCGTATCCCAGCGCCTGGCTGACATAGCCCATCTGGAGCAGCTCGTCGTCGGTGCACTGGCGCAGCCGCTCCATCACGGTCTTCTCGTTGCGCTCGCGCAGGTAGTCGCGCAGGACGAGGGCTGCCTCCTCGAAGGGCTTGCGCAGCTCGTTCACCTGGAGCGTGAGCAGGCGCCCCTCGCCGCCGAGCTCCTCGATGGCGGGGATCACCTCGCGCCGGTAAATGCGGTCGGCCATTTCGCGGCGCTGCATCACCCTGCAAACGTCGGGCAGGGTGACCCAGTCGCCCAGCTCGCGCAGGGTCAGGTCCTTCATGGTCTGCTCCAGCGCGCTGATGTATTTTTCCAGGGTCTGGATGCCCTGCATGGCCTTGTTCATCTGCGCCTGCACGTTGCGCAGCGGGTGCTTGTTCCCGTGGCAGAACACGGTCACGCTGGCGCGGCGCTGCGACACGGTCACCACGACGCACTTGGCCTGCGCGGACAGGCGCTGGGACACCCGGTGGCGGGTGCCCGTCTCGCTGGAGGGTATGCGCGTGGCCGGCTTGAGGAAGCGGTTCGCGTAACGGATGCGGGTGCCTTTTTCGTCCAGGATGATGGCGCCGTCCATTTTGCTCAGCTCGTAAAGCAGCTGCGGCGTCGTTTCCGTGTTCAGTTCCACGCCGCCCTCTGACAGCCGCGAGAGCCGGTTCACGTCGCCGAAGCAGAGCACCGCCCCGGTCCCCGCCTGGAGAATCATCGAAATGGCCTCGCGTATGGGCGTGCCGGGGGCCACCATGCGTATCGCGTCGTGAAGGGCGTCCGCCTCGCTCAGCACCTTTTTGGGCATGTCAATCCTCCAATCCAAGCCGAATCGCCTCGGACAGGCGCGCCACCGGCCGGGGTCGGACCCCGTCCGGCGCGTCCGCATGGCCGCCGCGCGGAACAACACATTCCACAAAACCAAACTTCGCCGCCTCGGACAGCCGCCTGGGGGCGCCGTCTACGGCGCGGACCTCGCCCGCCAGCCCCACCTCGCCAAAGGCCGCCAAACCGCCGCGCACGGGGCGCTCCAGGCAGCTTGACGCCAGCGCGAGCGCCACCGCCAGGTCGGCGGCGGGCTCGTCGAGCCGCACGCCGCCCGCCACGTTCACAAACACGTCCCTGTCGGAAATCCGCAAACCGCAGCGTTTTTCCAGCACCGCCAGCAGCAGCGACACCCGGCCGGGGTTCACCCCCGTCACCGTGCGCTTCGGTGAGCCCGCGTGGGGCTCGCCCACCAGCGCCTGCACCTCCACCAGCAGTGGCCGCGTGCCCTCCATGGCGGGAATGACCACGGAACCGCTCACCCCGTCGGGCCGTTCGCCCAGGAACAACGCGCTGGGGTTGGGCACCTCGTGAAGGCCGGTGTCCCGCATTTCAAACACGCCAATCTCGTTGGTCGAGCCGAAGCGGTTTTTCACCGCCCTCAGAATGCGGAGCGACTGGCGGCCCTCGCCCTCAAAGTATAAAACAGTGTCCACCAGGTGTTCCAAAAGCCGCGGCCCCGCGATGGCCCCGTCCTTGGTCACATGGCCCACGAGCATCACCGGAAGGTTCCGGCTCTTTGCCAGGCGCATGAATTCCCCCGCGCATTCGCGGACCTGGCCCATGCTGCCGGGCACCGCCGCAAGCTGCGACGAGTACACCGACTGGATGGAGTCCACCACCGCCAAATCGTAGCCCCCCTTCTCCGCCTGCGCCGTCACCGCCGAAACCAGCGTCTCGGTGTACAGGAAAAGCCGGTCATGCAGCGCGCCGAGCCGGTCCGCGCGCAACCGCGCCTGGCTGAAGGACTCCTCGCCGCTCACATAGAGCACGCGCCCCTTCGAGCGGGCCGCATGGTGGGATATCTGGAGCATCAGCGTGGATTTGCCGATGCCGGGATCACCGCCCACCAGCGTGAGCGACCCCGGCACAATTCCGCCGCCCATGACCCTGTCAAACTCGCCCAAACCGGAGGAAAACCGCTCGGGCGGCCGCACTGACACATCCGTCACCGGACGCGGCGCCGCCGCGTCCGCCGTAAGCGGCGGGCGCACATGCTCCCCCTGCTCCGGCACAAGCTCCTCGGTGAGGGTGTTCCATGAGCCGCACTCGGCGCATTTTCCCATCCAGCGGGGATGAACCACACCGCATTCCTCGCATACAAAGCGGGATTTCAGGCCCTTGGTCATTTGTCCGGTTTCTCCGCCGGTTCCTGTTGTTCCACAGTGATGCCCAGCATGCCCACATACACGCCGCCGATGTCCTCCCGGCCTATGGCGGGCGCGTACATGCCCGAGAGGGAGCCGTCAAGATACAACGCGCCTGAACAGCCCAATTCCCCCTTAAAAAAGGCCGCAAAGGTGTAAAAATTCACCGGCAGCTCGGAAAGGACGAAAACAATCTCGTGATCTGAAACAAGCCCCACCCCGTTCCGGATGAAATATGTGTCCGAATCGGGAAGCAGCCGCGGGGAATAGCCTCCGTCCATCAGCAGCATCGGCCCCGACTGCACCGCCAGTGACGGAGCAATATTCTTCTCCGCATAGGCGTCCGTGGTCATAATTCCGGCCATGTCCCCGGTGATAAAAAACACACCGTTTGGTTTGATGAAAAAGTTGCCCCCGCCCCGCTTCCGGTTTAGCGGCTCAAGTTCCCGCCCCCCCTCCACATGGAGCCCCAACGGTGTGTAATCCCGCGCATAAATGCCGGAATTTGTCGCAAAAACCAGTTTTTTCCCCTGCCGGGCGAGACTGTCGCGCAAATTATAAAAATTGGTGTACGGTTTCCCCTCCCCATCCTTCCAATACAGACCGATACCGGCCTTGCGCACATCCACCCGGGCCACCACATAAGGCACATTTTTATGGTGAACCCGTTCAAGCGTCAATCCGGGGGCGGGCCCCGGCTCTCCCGCCATGGACATAAACGAGAAAAGGCAAAATACGGAGAACCAAACAAGTTGCCGGATTTTGCTGGATACAGTCATTTATTTTGCGGCCCTTCGCCCTGAATTTCATCATCCTGCCCAATCCTACCACAGCCGCCCAAAGACCGGCAAAAGCAACTTTAAGCCGCCATTTTTGTGCAAACGACAAAAAATGTGAAACAAGCGCAACCAATTACCACGGCACATGGTCTATAGCCCGTGTCTGAAGGCAAAAACCCACACGAATAACCAACCTGGGAGAGAAACCGGATGTTTGAAAAGCGCCAATTGGGGCTGTGGTCGGGGGTGGTCCTCGCGCTGCTGGGGATCACAATTTTTACAGGCTGGTGGACGGGACAGCCCCCGTCCCCCAAGCCTGCTTCCACCCCGGAAACCGATTTCTCCGCATGGCGCGCCTATGAGCATATGAAAATCATGGCCCGGGAACCCCATCCGGCGGGTTCGGTGGCCAATGATCAGGTTTTTGAGTACATCAAGGGGCAGGTTCAGAAACTCGGCCTTGAGATGGTGGTCATTGACGAGCCCCATTACAACGGCGGCAACCATTTCGAGTGGCGGCGCGCCGTGCTGGGCAGGATTCGCGGCACGGCCAACACCAAGGCCTTCGCCATGGACGCGCATTTTGACTCGGTGCCTTACGGCCCGGGCGCGGCGGACGACATTTCCGGCATCTCCGCCATGCTGGAAACCGCCCGCGCCCTCAAAGCGGGCGCTCCTTTGAAAAATGACGTGATCTTTGTCTTTGCCGACCAGGAGGAAGTGGGCGCAAACGGCGCCCAGGGCTTTGCCGAGCACCCCTGGTTCAAGGAGGTTGGCGTCATGCTGGGTTTGGAGGTGCGCGGCGTGAAGGGGCCCGCGCTGATGTTTGAGACCTCCGACAAGAACGGATGGATAATCCGCGAGCTGGCAAAGGCCGGGGTGCATCCCCGCGCCGACTCCATCATGTTCGACATCTACGACCGTCTGCCCTTCGGCAGCGACTTCGGCCGCTACAAGCGCGAGGTGCCCGGCTACAATGTTGCCTACATTGACGGGTTTGCCAACTACCACACACGGCTGGACGAGCCTGAACGGGTGAGCAAGGCCAGCCTCCAGCACCATGGCGCGTACTGTCTGGGGCTTGCGCGTCATCTGGGCAACATTCCCCTGGACAACTGTCGCGCGCCCAACGCCACCTATTTCAATATTGTCGGCGACCACATGGTGGTGTATCCCGGCACCTGGGACAAGCCCTTTTCGGTTGCCGCATGGATCTTCCTGGCGGCGGTGCTGATCCTCGGCTTTTTCCGCCGCGCCATCCGCATCATTGGCCTGTTGGGCGGGGTGCTGCTGACGCTGATCGCCCTTGCGCTTGCGGAGGCGGTTTGGGCGCCCCTCGCCGCCCTGGTCCTGCTTTCCTTCCGCGAAATGGCCATGTACCAGACCACCCTCTACAGTGTGGGCTTTGTGGTGCTTGCCGGGGCGGTGTGCTTCCTGCTCTGGGGTCCGGCGCGCCGGTTCCTGCGCCCCGCCGAACTGCCTGCGGCGGTGCTGCTTTACTGGGCGGGTGTGCTGGCGTTTGTGCTGCATGAGCTTCCCGGCGGCGCGCACTTTGTGCTTTGGCCCATGGTGATGGGAACCGTTTCCCTGCTTGGGCTGGTGCTTGCCCACCGGAAGGACGCCCCCCTGAGTCCGCGCACCGCCGCGCTGCTGGCTGTTCCCATGCTTCCTGCCATCACCCTGCTGGTTCCGGCGCTCTGCATGCTCGCGTACACCCTCACAGCCCTGGGCGGGGTAATCCTGAGCCTCTTTGCCGTGATGATTCTGGGGCTCTTCTCCGCCCAGCTTATGCTGGTCGTGGAGAAACTGCGCTGGAAGGCATTCCTGATCTGTGCCGTCGTCGGCGCGCTGCTCGTTGGACTCGGGTATCAGAAAAACAAGCCCAGCCCGGAATCCCCCTGGCTCAACTCGCTTTCCTATGCGGTCAATTTCGACACCAACGAGGCCTTCTGGCTCAGTTCGGACCGCACCACACCGCAGTGGGCCAGGGAGGTGATCAATGTCACCCTGCCGGAGGGTTGGTTTGCCGGGAAAAAGGCCAGCGACGAGTGGACCTCCCAGTATTTCCCCGATCCCAACCACCGCGCCCTGTGCCAGGAGTTTTTCCCGGGCGACAAGCACGAATATCTGCGTGCGCCCGCGCCCCCGGCGCCCTTTGAGGGAATGAGGATCGACATTCTTGCCGACCGGGTTGAAAACGGAAGGCGTTTTCTCCAGTTGCGCATGGACTCCCCCACGGACGCGCAGTTCATAGACATCCACCTCGACGGCAACCCCCCGGTGTATTCGGCGGCCTGCGAAGGCATTCCCATGAAGGTTCCCGAGGGAGGCGGCTGGTCACTGGGCACCATGTGCATGCCCAGGCCCGGCGTCACCGTGCACTTGGAGACCGCCGCCGACGCGCCCCTGAAGTTCAGGGTGCGCGAACACGCATACGCCATGCCCGATTTCCCGCAGTACAAGCCCCGGCCCGACTGGATGGCCATGGAGCCCAACCGCGTGATTGATCATGGCCGTCCGCTGAAAAGCGGCCAGACCTACACCATCCGCACCATTGAACTCCCGCCCGCACAAACGCCCGGAGTGCCGGTTCCGACCCCCGAGGCAACGGTGGTTCCGGCAGTTTGATCGGATGAAAAAAAAGCCGTATGTCTGGGCCGCATCCCCGGGATGCGGCCCTTTTTGCACACCACAGGTGCGCCGAATCACGAAAACATGGTACGCTTTTGGCCCAAACCAGCCCAAAGACCGGTAACCATTACAGGAAAACCCATGGAATCTCTGGCATTCATGACCGAAGAGCAGGTGCGCCGCGTTCAGGACGAATTCGGCACGCCCGTGTTTGTGTACGACGAGGCCACGCTGGACCGGCGGGGCCGCGAGGTGCTGGCCTTCCCCAACGCTTTTGGGTTGACGGCCCGCTACGCGATGAAGGCGTCGCCCAACGCCGCGCTCCTGCGGGTCTTCCACAGCCTAGGTCTGCACATTGACGCAAGCAGCGGGTATGAGGCTGAGCGCGCCCTGCGCGCGGGCATTCCGGCGGATCACATCCAGATCACCGCGCAGGAACTACCCGGCAACCTGGAGGCGCTGATACGAAAGGGCTGCCTCTTCAACGCCTGCTCCCTGCGCCAGATTGACGCCTACGGCGCGCTCTTTCCCGGCGCGGGGTTGTCCGTGCGCATGAATCCGGGGCTCGGCTCCGGCCACAACAACCGCACCAACGTGGGCGGCCCCTCCTCCAGTTTCGGCATCTGGCACGAGCACCTTGACGAGGTGTTCGCCGCGGTCAGCAGGCACAAGCTCCGCCTCACCGGCATGCACACCCACATCGGGTCCGGTTCCGACCCGGAGGTCTGGCTGCACTGCGCCAGCCTGTCCCTCGCCATCGCGGCGCGGATGCCGGAAGTCACCCGGCTCAGCCTGGGCGGCGGCTACAAAATCGCCCGCATGTCCCATGAAATTGGGGCCGACCTCCATGAAATCGGCGCGCGCATCCTTCCCGCCTTTGAGCGGTTCGCCCGCGAAAACGGCCGGAAACTGCACCTCGAAATCGAGCCGGGCACCTATCTCGTCGCCAACGCGGGCGCGCTGGTCTGCACCGCCATGGACATCGTGGACACCGGCGCGGGGGGGCACACCTTCATCAAGGTGGACGGCGGCATGACGGAGAACCTGCGCCCCAGCCTCTACGGCGCGCAGCACCCCATCGTCACCGTGCCCCGCACCCCCGGCAACGGAGAAACAATGGAGTACCTGGTGGTGGGGCACTGCTGCGAGAGCGGCGACATTCTCACCCCCGAACCGGGCAATCCCGAGGGGCTCGGCCCGCGCACCCTCACCAAAATCGGGATCGGCGACGCCGTGGTGCTGGAGGCCTGCGGCGCCTACTGCGCCGGCATGGCGTCAAAGAACTACAACACCTTCCCCGAATGCGCCGAGGTGCTGCTCCAAAAGGACGGCTCCTTCCGGCTCATCCGCAAACGGCAGACCCTCGACCAAATCATCCAGAACGAGGTGTAGGCCGCACCGGCGGCATGCCATGGTATAATCGCCCCGCCCGGAGTGGTTCCGGGCGGAAACACGGCGGAATCAAGGGACGGCCCCCTCGCCATGCGCATCGCCTTTGTGGATCTCTTCTTTTCACGCCCCCCCCACGGGGGCGGCGATGTGGACATGTTCCATGTTGTTTCCGGCGCGCAGGCCATGGGCCATGAGGTCTGCCTCTTTGCCGCGCGCGACGGGGAAACCTGGGAACGGGGCCGGGTGGACGCGTCAACCACACCCTTCCCCGTCAGGGTGCTTCCCTTTGCCGGGACTGAGTTTCGGGCGGAGGCGGTGGCGGCGGCGTTTCAAAGGGAGGTGGACGCCTGGCGGCCCGATGCCGTGTTTCTCGGACAGGGCTTTCAAATGAAGCCTTATGCGGCCCTGGCACTGCGCCATTATCCCCTTGTTTCCCGGTTTCACGCCCATGAGGCGGCCTGCCACCGGGACATTCTCCACTTCAAAAACGGCGCACCCTGCCCGGAAAACTATCTGCAAAACCCGGATCACTGCCGCGCCTGCGCGCTGGCGTGGTGGACGCCCGAGCTGCGTTCCGGCACCGCCAACGCCTGGCTCCGCGAGTACACCGGCGCGCGCGCCTTTGAACCCGGCTACCACAAAATTTTCCGTGACTTCCTGTCGGCGCTGCGTGTCGCGCTGGTCTATCATCCGGCCATGATCCCGCCCCTTGGCGGCCTGCCCGCCTCGGTGCGGATGGTGCCGTCGGGAGTGGATCCCGCCGCCTTTGCCGCCGCCGCGCCGCCGGAGCATGGACAGGGCCAAAAACTGTCCATATTCATGCCGGGCCGCGCCGAGGATCCCGCCAAAGGCTTTGACACACTCGCCCGCGCCGCGGAACAACTTTGGAAAAAGCGGCAGGATTTCGAGGTGCGCGCCACCCTTCCGCAGGACTGCGGCAACGCACCGTGGCTGCGCTGCCTGGGCTGGCTGGATCATGCCGCGATGTCGGAGGCCTACCGTGCGGCGGACCTGTGCGCGGTGCCCAGTGTGTGGGAGGAACCCTGGGGCTTGGTGGCCATAGAGGCGATGGCCTCGGCCCGGCCCGTGGTGGCAAGCCGCTGTGGCGGGCTGGCGGAAATTGTGGCGGAGGGGGAAACGGGCATGCTTTTCCCGCCGGGGAACGCCGACGCGCTGGCGGAATGCCTGGACCGGCTGCTGGATGACGCGGCACTGCGGGAGCGCATGGGCCGGGCGGGCCGGATGCGGGTTGAGGCGCTGTATTCATGGGAACGCATCATGGAACAGCATTACCGGCCCCTTTGGGACGAACTCGCGGGGACAAATCCATGAAGGGACGGCGCATCGCCTTCGTGGACGCCAATTTCTGCTGGCCGCCCAACGGCGGCGCGGACGCTGACGTGTTTCACGTGCTGTCCCGTCTGGCGGGATTGGGCGCGGAAGTCCGGCTTTTTGTCATCCA
>JBHEKP010000334.1:0-9437 GCA_041859375.1 Candidatus Hydrogenedentales bacterium
TCCTGCATCAGTTCCCGCAGCCGTGCCGCCACGGCGGGGGTCGCCTTTCCCCGCGCCTCCAGCGCGCCCAGCAGGTGCGCCGCGCAACCCCGCGTGGCCGGGTCATGGCCGGCCCCGGACAGTTCCAGCAGCCTCGCCTCCTGCGGTGCGTCCACCACCTGGTTCAGCGCCGCCACGGCCAGCATCTGCGCCACCGGATTGGCTCCGGGGCCGGCCAGCGTGTCCACAATCGGGTTCAGCGCCTCCGGTCCGTGCTTTGCCAGCCTGAGTCCGAGCTGTTCCGCCTTGGCCGGGTCCAGGGTGGCGGCGTCGGCCTTTGCCATGGCGGCCCATTCCGCGAGCAGCGCCTCTTTGGGCTCGGGTTTCTCGCCGCCGCCGCATCCGCCCGCCAGCAGCGCCAGCGCAAACAGGGGTAGCAGAACGGGCAAAACGCGCCGCGAATAATGATGGCTCATGAAAAGACTCCACAGTTGCGGCCCGTAAACCGGACCATAGGGCAGTAGCGTACCATAAAACACCCCAAAAGGCATCCTGTCCATGGTACTGCCGGGACGGACACCCCACAATTCCCATTTTTCCCATTTTTTTCTTGACAATTTTTCCGAAACCCGTAAAATGGTTCGTTGGGTCAAATTGGCCGCACGGGGTGAAAGGATCTGCGGACATGCGCGCTCGGCTGAAACGTCCGGCGGCGGCGGCGGGGGTCTTCGCACTGTTGATCTGCGGCTTTGCCGTGTGGCGGGCCGCAACCAACGGCTATGTGGGTGTGCCCGGAGACGCCCAGGCCAGCCCCCTTGCCGCCTCCCCCATGCCCCTGACACGGCCCACAACCCTGCGCGTGGCCACCTTCAACATCCAGGCCCTCTGGGTGGTGGGGCGCGACCGGCCCGCGCGGATGCGCGCCATCGCCGAGCGGATGGCCGCCCTTAATCCGGACATTGTCGGTTTTCAGGAGGCTTTTGTGCCGGAAAGCCGCAAAATGCTGATTGACGCGCTGAACCGGCGCACGCGCCTCACCCACCACGCCTATTTCCCGAGCGGCAACGTGGGCAGCGGCCTTCTGGTGAGCAGCGCCCACCCCATCGCCGAGAGCTGGTTTCACCGTTTCACGCACCACGGCCCGCTGGCGCGGTTCTGGGAAGGCGACGGCCTGGCGGGCAAGGGGGTGGCCCTCGCGCGCATCATGCTTCCCGAGGGGGTGGTGGACTTTTTCAACACCCACGCCCAGGCCGGATACGGCAACCGGGCCTATGACATGGTGCGCAATTTCCAGATGGGCGAAGCCGCCGAATTCATCCGAAGCGCCGGGGCGAAATGGGCGCCCGCCCTGTTTGTGGGCGACCTGAACTGCCGCACCGGCGACGAGGAGTACGAAACCGCCGTGAAGGGTGCGGCGCTCGCCCGCGCCATGACCGTGGACAGCGGCATAGACCACATTCTCGCCGTGGACAACGGGGCCTACCGTTTTGAGACGCTGGAAACCGTGCGCATCGAGGAGGAATTCGAGGTGGACGGGCGCAGGCTGGAGCTGAGCGACCACCCGGGCTTCCTCTCCGTCATCCGCATCACCCCGGAGGGCGTCTGACTCCCCCGGCCCTTTTTCCTGCCGCCGCCGGTTGTGTATCATGACGCCACGGCGGCGCACCCAACCCCCGCGCCGCCACCGGAGGCGAGATGCACCAATTTCTGATTGCCGCGGCGGCTGCCGTGCTGGCCGCGGGCGCGGCGGATTCCGAGCCGCGGGAAAACCTGCTGGAAGAGCGTCAGCTGACCGGCTCTGCCAAGAACCACGAGCTGGACTGCAACGACAACTTCACGGCGGACGGCCGTTTCCTCTGCTATGACACCCGTGAAATGCTCGGACCGGGCATAGACAACAGCCAGAGCATCGAGGTGCTTGAGCTTGCCACGGGCCGGGAAATCGTGATCTACCGGCCCGAACGGGCGGTTTTCGGCGAAAAGCCCGCCCCCGGCGTGGGCGCGGTTTCCTTCAACCCGTCGGGGAACGAGGCGGCCTTCATCCACGGGCCGCTGGTGGAGGAGGTGCCTGTGCGCGGACCCTACGGCAAGCCCAACCGCACCGGCGGCCGGATTGTGCTTGATGGGGAGACAACCAGGGTAAAGAACGAATGGCACATGCTTAAGGACGGCAAATTCAACCTGTCCTGGATTGACAGGCGCGACATTGCCACGGAGCGGGACACTCTTCCCGGCGCGCACCGGGGCGGCACGCACCGCCATGAGTATTGCGTGTCCGGAAAGCGCATCGGCTTCACCTACGACGACTTCCTGCTCCCAAAATATGACCGGAACATCGGCTACATGGAGCCCCACCCGGACGCGCCCGCGCCCGCCAGCCATTGGTTTGCCGTGCTTGTGCCGGTTGCGCCCATGAACACGGCCAAGCCGGGGGAGATTGAAAAGGCCTATGGCGACAGTTGGGTTGATCATGACGGGCGCATGCGCGCCTTCATAGGCAAGACCCGCAACGCTGACGGTGTCACCTACGAGGAGTCGCTCTACGTGGTTGACATCCCCGACGGCACGGACATCACCACCGCCGACGCCGGTTCCGCCGAACGCTACCCCTCCCCGCCCAAGGGCGTGAAGGTACGGCGTCTCACCCACGACTGGGCGGGCGGCATCGTCCGGGGCGCGCCCGGCGGCGACCGCATCGCCTACTACGGAAAGGACGCCGACGGCGTGTCCCAGGTGTTCGTCATCGCGGCGAACGGTTCCGACAAGAGCGCCGATCCGGCGCTGCGGCCAATGCAGGCCACCCGCCTGCCCGGCGGCGTCAAGTCCGACATCCGCTGGCACCCCTCCGGTGAAACGCTGTTCTGCGTGAGCGACGGCGGCATCGCGGCGGTTTGCGTGAAACCCGGCCCGCGCTTCGGCGAAACGGTCTTTCTGACGCCGCGCGGCGACGGCGCGCCGCGCCATGCGCTTGTGGTGTCGCCCGACGGGAAAAGCCTGGCCTACAACCGCCTTGCGCCGACCCCCGGCCCGGACGGCAGGCCCGTCAAAAATTACGCGGGCCTCGACTGCAAGCAAATCTTCCTGATCACCCTGCCGGACGGCCTGGTTTGAAAACCGCGTGGCGCAGGATGGTGCGCACGGCGCTGAGTCCGTCGCGCCAGCCGATTTTTTTGCCGCCTTTTTTGTCCCGCGCGTGGTAGCTGACGGGCACCTCGGTGACGACGCAGCGGTGCCGCGCCACAAGGGCGGTGATTTCCGGCTCGATGTTGAAGCGGTCGGCCCGCAGCGGCAGCCCGCGCAGCACCTCCGCCCGGAACATCTTGTAGCAGGTTTCCATGTCGCTGAGTTTCAGGCCCGTGCAGCGGTTTGAAAGCCAGGTGAGAAAGCGGTTGGCGAGATAGCTTTTGCGGGACATGGACGGGGGGGCGTATTTGGTGAACCGGGTGCCGTAGACCACGTCCGCCGCGCCCGCCAGCAGCGGCTCCAGCATCAGGGCGAAGTCCTCGGGGTCGTACTCCAGGTCCGCGTCCTGGAAGACCGCCGCGCCGCCGCGCATGCCCGCGATTGCCCGGCGCAGCGCGGCGCCCTTGCCCATGTTCCGCTCCTGGTGGAACACGGTCACCTCCGCCGGATGCTCCTGGGCCAGCTTGTCGCAGAGTTCGCCGCTGCCGTCCGTGGACGCGTCGTCCACCAGCACAATCTCCACGGTCACGCCCGCGGGAAGCTGGGCCGTCAGCACGCGCCCCACCACGGCGCGCAGGAGCGCGTGCTCGTTGTAGACCGGTATCAGCACCGACAGCAGCAGTGGCAGGTGCGGCCTTCTCACTGGCTTCGCCGGCCCCCCTGGAGGTTCAGACGTTGCAGATTTCAAAAGCCTCGCGCAGCGAGGTCATCGGGTCGCGCTCCGGCACGAATTCGTGCGCGAGGAAGCCCGTGAAGCCCGTCTCCGCGATGGCCTCGCAGATGGTGCGGTAGTTCAGCTCCTGGCCGTTGTCGATCTCGTGCCGCCCCGGCACGCCGCCCGTGTGGTAGTGGCCGAAGTAGGCGTGGTTCCGGCGGATCGTGTCGATCACGTCCCCCTCCATGATCTGCATGTGGTAGATGTCGTAGAGCAGGGTGAAGTTGGGCGCGCCGAGCATGTCAACCAGCTTCACGCCCCAGGCGGAGCTGTCGGCGCAGTAGTCCTTGTGGTCGCGCTTGCTGTTGAGCAGCTCCAGAATCACGGTGATGCTGTTCTTTTCCGCGAAGGGCAGGATTTCCCTCAGTCCGGCGGCGCAGTTCTTCAGCGCCTCCTCGTAGGACATGCCCTTGCGGTTGCCCGCCAGCACGATCATGTTTTTCACCCCGAGCTTCGACAGCTTCGGAATGAGGTCCTGGGACCGCTCGATCAGCCCCTTGTGCAGGTTCTGGTGGCACCAGCCGTCGGCGATGCCGCTGGGCCCGTTCGCCAGGGACACCTCGAGCCCGGCCGCGATGACCGCCGCGCAGTCCGCCTCGTCGATCAGGTCCAGCCCCTTCAGGCCGATGGCCTTCGCCTGCGCGCAGAGGTCGCCCAGCTCCATTTTGCCGTAGCACCAGCGCGAGGCCGACTGCTTGAACCTCCCCCCCGCCGCCGGGGCCGCGTCCTGGGCCCGCGCCGTTTGTGAGAGCACGCCCGCCGCGCCCACCGCCCCGGCCATCGCCCCAATCGCCGTTCTCCGAGTGATTTCAACCATTGCGCTCGTCAGCCTCCATGTTGGTGTGGGTTCATTTTGGCAAATACCGCGGGGATAAACAACAAAAAGGTCACTCCGCCGTGTCGCGCAGGATGGCGGCGAGCACTTTTGTCTCGCGCTCCCGGAGGGCGTCGCCCCCGTGGCGCAGGGAAAGGCGGTACACCCCCGCCGCCCCGGCCAGCAGCAGCAGGGTGGGCGCGAGCCCCGGCGGCAGGGTTCCGCCGCCGCCCGCCGCCGCGGTCCCCAGGCACCAGCCCGTGGGCGCGAGGAGCGCGCTGATGAGCAGCACCGACGCGAAGCCCGCCAGCATTGTCGCGGCGCGCCCGCCGTGGCCCCGCAGCGCGTTGCGCCCCATGTGGTAGGGGAAATATACCGAGGACCACACGCCCGCCGCGCAGATCAGCAGGTAGAGGTACAGCACGTGGAGCAGCGAGAGGCCGGTCAGGTAGGGGGTGGAGCCCGCCGCCGCCGCGCCGATGAGGACAAACACGGCCGCCATCCCCGCCGCGAAGGGGAACAGCGCCAGGTGCTTCGCCGCGAGGATGCGGTGGCGGGGCACCGGCAGCAGCATCAACCCCCGGAAACCGCCCCCGTCGCCGCCGAAGAGGTTGGTCAGGAAGAGCCCGAAATTCATGAAGGGCCACACGATCACGGCCACCGGCAGCCACACCCGCTCGTTGCCCAGGCGCTCCCCGTAGGCGCCGCTCCGGTACATGAACAGCACGAACAGGGCGAAGCCCAGCGGCGCCACCAGCTGGAAGCGTATGCTCGGATGGCGGAAATAGGCCAGGAAAAAGGCCCATCCCAGCCCCGCGGTGTCGTCGGACACAAGGGGCAGCCGCCGCAGCGTCGCGGGCGGGCGGAAGGGCCCCTTTGGCGCGGCCTTCGGCGCGCCCGCCGCGGCGCCCGCGCCCGTGTAATAGCGGAGCGTGGCACGGTAGCCCAGCATCAGGCCCCACACCGTGCCGCAGAGCATCAGCGCCGCGGCGCCCGCCGCCGTCCAATATTCGCCCATGCCCAGCGCCCACAATCCGTAGGAAAACCATGCGGGCGGCAGCAGCAGGTGCGCCCCCGCCGCCAGTCCGGTCACGGCCGCGCCCGCCAGCCCGCCGCCGCCGTCGTCCATGGTCCTGAGCGCCTGCCCCAGCAGCCCCGGCACCTGCCCCAGCGCCACAAAGCACACCGGGATCAGCGTCATCACCAGCCTGCGCCTGCGCCTGTTTTCCATCAGCACCGCCACGACGCCCCGCGCGTAATGGGCCCACGCGCCCAGCATCAGCAGGAAGAGGAGGCCCAGCGCCACGCCCGGCAGCGCCATGGACGGGCCGAAGGCCCGCGCCATCCCCGCCACCAGCCCGAGGCCCGGCAGCAGCGACAGGAACAGCAGCGGCCCCGCGAGCGACGCCGCGAAGTTGAGGCCGTGGGCCGCCGCGGGCGACACGGGCAGGTGCAACAGGCGGCGCATGTCGATGATGTCGCTGCGCTGCACCTCCATCAGCAGCCCCCACATCCAGAAAAAAACGTACAGGAACACGAGCCCGTCCAGCACCGCCAGCGCCGCCGCGGGCGCCTCCGCAATCTCGCCCATGCGCCCGCCCAGCACATAGAGCCCCGCCGCCAGCAGCGCCGAAACGGCCAGCCCCGCAAGGCCCAAAAAGAGGGAAAGCGCCGCAAAGGCGTTGCGGCCCGCGCCCCAGGTGCGGCGCAGCAGCAGCCACTTGAGGGCGATGAGCGCCCACACCTGGCGCGTCATCATCCGCCCCTCTCCAGCCATGAAAGGGTGCCGGGCGGCGTCTCCGACGCGCCCGCCGCGTCCACAAAGGCCTCCTCCAGCGTGCCCCCGTTGGACACCTCCGCCAGTGTGCCCTGCCGCGCCAGCCTGCCCCGGCTGATAATGCCCCCGTGCGTGCAGAGCCGTTCCACAATCTCCAGCACGTGCGACGTCAGGAACACCGTGCCGCCCCGCGCCACCACCCGCTCCAGCACGGCCCGGATCGTGCGCGACGCGATGGCGTCCACGCCCTCGAAGGGCTCGTCCAGGAAGAGCAGCTCCGGGTCGTGGATGAGCGCCGCCGAAAGGGCCAGTTTCTTCCGCATGCCGTGGGAAAATTCAAAGACCATCGTGCCGCCGGTTCCGTCCAAACCCATCAGCGCCAGCAGCTCCTCCGTCCGCCCGAGAATCACCCGGCGCGGCAGGCCGTGCATCCGCCCCACAAAGGCCAGGTACTCCGGGCCGGTCAGGTTGTCAAAAAGGCCCAGATCCTCCGGCACAACCCCCGTGCGCCGCTTTATCGCCAGCCCGTTCCGCCGCAGGTCCAGCCCGAAAATGCGCGCCTCCCCCGAGGTCGGCGCAAGAATGCCCGTGAGCATCTTGATGGTGGTTGACTTGCCCGCCCCGTTCGGGCCCAGAAACCCGTAAAAACTGCCCCGCTCCACCCGCAGGTCCAGCGCGTCCACCGCGCGCAGCCCCGCGAATTCCTTTGTCAGCCCTTTTGTCTCAATGCACAGTTCCATGGCGCACAGCATAGCCCCCCGCCCCGCGTCATGGCAAAGAATCCCCCGCCGCGCGGCGCAGGAATTCCAGCGTCTTTTCCGCCGAGGCCGCCAGGCCGAAGCCCGCCACGGACCCGCGGCACCGCGCCGCCAGCCGCGCCCGCGCCCCCCCGTCGCGCAGCAGCCGCAGCACCCGGTCCGCCAGCCCCGGCGCGTCGCCCGGCGGTGTCATGAGGCAGTTCTTTCCGTCCTCCGCGAAGTGGCGCACGCCGCCGCTGTCGGTGAGCACGCAGGGGATGCCGCAGGCCATGGCCTCCGCCGCGGTGCGCCCGAAACCGTGGAAATGGGAAGTGTCCAGGAAGAGGCAGGCATCCGAATATGCCTGCGGAAGCGCCGCGTTGGGCAACACCCCCAGCGCCGCCACGGGCAGCGGCAGCTTCAGCGCCGCCAGCTCCTCCGGGGCGCAGCCGAAGGCCTGGAATTCGGCCAGTTCCGCCGCGCCCGCCCCGGCCAGCACCGCCAGCGTTTCCCGGAGCGTGTCCAGCCCGCGCTGGGGCGTTGCGGGCCGCACCATCATGAGCACCACCGGCTTTTGCCCCGGCTGCCGCGACGGCGGGCGGGGGCTGAAGAGGTCCAGGTCCATCCCCGGCGGCACCAGCGCAATCTGCCCGCCCGCCTCCCGCACCCGGCCGCAAATCCAGGGGGTCTTGGCAAAGCACCACGGTGTCATGGTATAGGTGTCCAGCGCCGCCCGCCGCGTGTGCGCATCCCCCTCCGGGTAAAAGTCCGGCTCAAAGTCCTGCACGAAATAGGCCGGGGTGAAATCGGGCCGCGCCAGAAAACACTCCGCGAGCAGGTGCATGGTGGGCCAGTAGGTGGCCACCGCCGCGTCGCAGGGGGGGAAGTTCCGGATAAGGTCGCCGTCGTCCCGGAAAAAGCGCGGCGTGACGCCCCGGCACATTTCCGGGTCGTAAAAACGCGGGCTCCGCACCGCCACGGCGCACTCCGCGCCCAGCTCCGCCAGCCCCTCCGCCAGCTGCGCCACCGACAGGACGCCCCCGGAGGTGTTCAGCCCCTCCAGCAGAAAGGTGATCCGGAAGGGTCCGCCCGTTGCGGTCCGGCGCGGCCCCTCCGCCAGCCGCCGCCGGTACGCCGCCATGCGCGCCGCGTGCCCGGGCCGCCACACCACGTCCTGCACCAGCCCGTGGAGCCGCCCCTTTTCGCGGGCGTATGTCCCGTCCGCCGCGGCGTTCCCCGGGAGCAGGTCATGGACGCCGTTCCATGCGGCGCGGCAAAGATCGCGCAAAAGCACGTCGGCGGCGCGCGCGCGCGGCCCCCCCAGCGCCGCGCGCCGCAGCGCGAGGACGGGGTTTGCCGCCGTGCCGCCGTGCCGTTCGTCCCGTTTCATGCCCGCTCCTTGCTCAGGTGCGCGTTTTCGTTTACACTCACAACAGTGTCAGTGTATCAAACCGGGGTGAACAGCATCATGTATGTGTTTTGGGAACCCGTCATCCGGCCCCTGCTTGAAATGGTACGGCCCCGCGTTGTCCTCGAAGTCGGCGCGGAGGAGGGCAAGCACACCGAGCGGCTCCTGGCCCACTGCGCGGAGCACGGCGCGGTGCTGCACGTGGTGGAACCCGTCCCCCGGTTTGACGCCGCGGAGCTCAAGTCCAAATACGGCGGCTGGTTCGAGCTGCACGAGGCCCCCAGCCCCGAGGCGCTGGCGGATTTGCCGCCGGTGGACGCGGCCCTGCTCGACGGCGACCACAACTGGTACAGCGTGTACAGCGAGCTCAACGCGCTGAGCGCCGCCGCCGTGAAGGCGGGCGCGCCCATGCCCCTGTTTTTCCTGCACGACATGCTCTGGCCCTACGGCCGCCGCGACCTTTATTACAGCCCCGACCGCATTCCGGAGGAATTCCGCCAGCCCTTCGGGCGCGGCGGCATCGTGCCCGGCGTTTCCGACCTGTCCGAAAAGCAGGGGCTCAACCGGGGCTACTGCAACGCCCTGCGCGAGGGCGGTCCCCGTAACGGCGTGCGCACGGGGGCGGAGGATTTCCTGCTGAAGCGGCCCGGCTGGCGGCTGGACATCATCCCCGTCATGCACGGCCTCGGCATCCTGCGCGACGATGATCACCTGCGCCGTTTCCCGGAAGTGTCCGGCCACATCGAGGCGCTTCTCGATCAGGGCCGCTTCGCCGCCCTGCTCCAGTCCGTGGAGTCGGCGCGGGTGGACACCCTCGTGCGCCT
>JBHEKP010000046.1:0-10347 GCA_041859375.1 Candidatus Hydrogenedentales bacterium
CGCGCCGTGACGATCCGGTAGTGCCCCCGGTGCAGCAATTCCCCCACAAGCGCCCGCGACTTGCGTTCCGGCGCTGGAAAGTCCCGCAGATAATGCGGGTAAATTTCACCAAACACAGCCGGTGGTTCCAGGGCCATGATCCAGGGGGCGCCGGTCATGACACCCCCGCTTCGGCGGTGTCCTCCAGCAGGGGAAGGAGGTGCCTCATGATTACACGGGCCTTCTTTTCTATGCCCCGGTTTTTCATGTGGCAGATGTCGCCAAACACGGCGGTGCCGCCGGTGACCTCCTCCGCGACGGGTATGCATGGCGCGCCAAGTTCCCGGGCAAGAGCCTCAATCTCACGGTTAAACACACGAAGCGCGCAAAGGTAGGACGCAAATCCGGCGTAGCGCCCCCCCCACTCCCGCCGGGTGTAGTACTCGTAATAATTCCGCTCATCCCGGGTGAGCGCGCCGGGATCGGGCGCGGCGAAGGTGCAAAAGATCACTTTCACGCCGGCCCCGCGCAGGATTTCCGCGATGGCGCGCAGGTTGGAAATCTTGGAGGCCCGTATGTCCGCCGCCATTTGGGCCTCGTCCGGCATGAGCCGCCCGTTGAACCACATGTTCACAAACTGGGACTCGCGCAGGCGTTTCTTGAGGGGCGGCGCGTCCTTGATCCACATGGGAAACAGGTCATGGCAGATGTCGTTCACCGCGTTGTAAATCACCGCCACATCCGGCTGGAGCGCGAGATAATCGGCGGTTTTGAACTTGTGCTTGAGGGAGTTCATGCCGGAGACGCCCGCATTCACCACGTCATACCGGTTCGTCCCGTCGTGTTCGTTCAGCAGCGCCTCAAGGATGTTGGGATAAGTCACATCGTTGGTGGGCCCCTCCTCGGTGGTGGACGCGCCGATGCACACAATCCGGCGCACCCCCGCGGGCTTGGGAAGGATCACGTCATCGTCACGCAGGCCCAGGTTGTTTACCTGGAAATCCTCAAGCACCCCCAGCACGTTCCGCTGATCAGCACGGCGCGTGTGCGGCTTGTAGGAATAGAAGTCCACATCCCACAAGCTCTCCGGGGAGGCCTCCGTGGCGGGTGCAGGACGGGGTGCAAGCACCAGCGCGTAGGGCGGCTCCCCTTTCGCCCCCGCCATCTTTTCCCCCGGATCATCACACTGCGCCACATAATACCAGGGCGGCCCCTGGGCGGGATTCCCCGCCTCCACAAAGGCCGGCGCCCCCCCCGCCGCAACAGACTGGACAAGCCCCGTCAGCCGGTACGCGTCGGCGGCGGGGGCAAAGGCGTCCAGCACTTTTCCTCCCGTGTAATCGCTTTCGGAATACGCCTTGTCCACATTGCCATGCCCGTCCGTGAGCCAGGCGGAAACCCGGTAGATGTCGCATACGATGAACCGCTCCCAATGGGCGAGGCGCTGGAAATGGGCGGCTCGGTTCGCCAGAAGAACCCGGTCGTCGGGGACGGGCTGGTCCGGCTGCGCGGACTGGCCCGCGCCGCGCCGCGCCGCGCGCAGTGCGGGATCGGTAAGCTCCGGGGAAAAGTCATCCGGCGCGGCAAGGGGCCAGCCCGTCTGCCGCACCCGGGAAAGGACAAAGGGATTGGTCTTTCCCACCCGCTCCCAGCGCCACCGCTCCCACACCTCAAGCCCCAGTGCCAGCACAACCAGCCAGAACACCAGCGCCACCGCCGCAAAACCAACACGGAACAGCCTTTTCATGGCGCTGCCGCCGGGGCGGCGGCCTTGGCGGCCCGCGCCTTTTCCAGTTCCGCCCGGGACCGGGGATCGTTCGGATCCAGCGAAACCGCCTTCTCCAGGGCGGCCAGCGCCTCGTCCACCTGGCCCAGTCCCAGCCGGGCCTTGCCCAAATTGGTGTACGCCCAGCCGTCATTGGGGAGCAGTTCCAGCGCGCGCATGCTCGCGTCCACCGCCTCGGCATACCTGCCCAAATCGATGAGGAGCATGGCGATGTTCACATGGGACCATGGGTAGTCGGCGAAATCAAGGCGGACGGCCTCGCTGAAGGCGGCCAGTGCCTCCTCTTTCCGGTCAAGCTCCTTGAGGGCCATGCCCGCATAGGAAAAGGCGCGAGAATAGTTCGGGTTGATGGAGGAAGCCTTGCGCGCCGCGTCCACGGCGCGCTCGTACTCGTTCGCCCGCCAGAACTCCAGCGACAGATCGCTGAATTCGCGGGCTGCGTCGCCCTCGAACTTCTCCGCCCTGTACGGCGGGGGGACGGTGCCGGGTTCGCGCCACACCTTGTAAAGCATCACATGCTGGATGCCGCCATACTCCCAGGAGTCAAATGACAACCCGCGCAGGCGCAGTTCCCGCTCAAACCCCGCAATGGGGCCCTTGGTGAAATATTCGGTCTGGATGAGCACCCAGGGGATGCGGCGGCGGGCGGGGTCCGCCCTGGACGGAAGGTTCAAATCGGTGAAAAAGGCGCACTGCTCCGCCAGAATGTCATTAAACCCGCCATAACCGACCACATTCGGCACCGGCCCGAGGTTGTAGGCAAAGACCCGCTTCCAAAGCCAGTGGTGGCCCAAAATCAAATCGTCCGGGGCGGCCTCCGCCTTGAGCCGCGCCACCGCGCTCCGCCAGTCGGGATGCTGCGGATCCCCCGCCGTCATGCTGAGCTGGTATCCGAAGAAAAGCACCAGCAGGGCAACCGCGGCACCGCGCAGCCATGCGCGGCGCGGCATGAAGACCACCCCGGCCAGTATGAGATAGAGCCCAATGGAACTGTGCAGGGTGTAGCGCGGCATGATGCAGGGCCGCCACACCAGCGAGGCGGCGTAAAGCACCAGCGGCGGCGCAAGGAACCACAGGACGGGCAGGAGCATCCAGCGCCCGTCCGCGCCGTCGCGCACACCGCGCGGTCCCCCGCGCAGCAGGCGATACAAACCCGCCGCCGCGAAGACCAGCGTGGAGAAAACCACGGCGGCGGCCCACCACCGGCCCACGGTCCAGCGCATGCGGATGATTTCCAGCGCCTTCTCCGGGGAAACCACCGCCTCCCAGAGGGTGGGCGTGGCATTCAACTGGTAGGTCATGCCCACGGCCTCGTCGGCGAAGAGGTCCCCGGCCAGCTCGGTCAGGTTGGGTGTCTTCATCCAGTTGTCGGTGCTGCCGGAATCCCAAAAGCGGATTGTGGCGATATATATCAGCGCGGGCGCCACCGCCACCGCCATCAGCAGGCCCCAGCGCAGCAAACGCCGCCAGTCGCGGGGGAAACAGCACAGCCAAAACAGCCCCTCCACAAAGGGGGCCAGCACCGCGAAGGGATGCACCCAGAAGAGCAGCGCGTTGGTGACGCCGTGGGCGGCCCACCAGCGGCGGCCCCCGCCGCGCATGAGACGGACCAGGGTGTACACCGAAATCACAATGAGCAGGGTTTTCAGCCCGTACATGCGGATTTCCCGGGCAAACTGGATATGAAGGGGGGAAAGAGCCGCGCAGCACATCACCAGCAGCGCCGGATTCCGGCCCAGCAGCACCCGCCCGAGGGCATACACGGCGGGCAGCAGCAGCATGCCGATGAGGACCGTCAAATACCGCTGGGTTTCATATCGGGCGTCAACATACTTGTTCCAGGCGTATTCAAAGACGTAATAGAGGGGCATCGTCGCCGGGTCCATGGACCGGTTCTGCCTGAGAAAGCCGAGCAGGCTGGGCGCGGTGTCCCGGATGACAATCTGGTTCCAGCGGTTGTAGTCGGGCGAGGACTGCCACTCCTGGGGCGGCTGAAGATGCACCACGCTGGTGAACTCATCCCACCAGATGGACTCCCGGTCCATGCCCCAGCACCGCAAAAACAGCCCCGCCAGCAGAATCAGCGCAAAAAGCGCCCAATGCGCCCGGTTGCGCCCGGTTTTGGGGGCCGGCGCGCTTTGTTCAGGACGGGGGGAGGGGGATTCCAGGGTGGTGTCTCCTCGTTGCGGGCGGATTGAAACCGCCTGTTTATGCGTTGCCTTGGATCATGTCATTTGACATAATGGCGATGCAACCACGCGCGCGGCGCGGGGTGTCCAAGAGGTCCTGCAACACACTGCGAGGCATGATGGGTTCCGGAAAAGGATGGCTGAAAAATATCTCCCTGGCGCTGGGCTCGGTGCTGCTGGTGGTGGTGGCGAGCCTGGCTGCGGACCGGATTTACGGGCAGATGATGGAAAGACCGGCGCCGCCGGGAAGCATGGAGCTGATTTTTCCGCCCAACGCGGAGCAGACCTTCGGTTCCATTGACTTCACCTACACGGCGCGCATCAACTCCCTCGGCCTGCGCGAGCGGGAACTTTCGAGGGACCCGAAGGTTTTCCGCATCGTCGCGCTGGGCGACTCCTACACCTACGGCTGGGGAATCGAATCGGAGCAAACCTGGCTGCGCCTGCTGGAAACCCATCTGCGCGATGCGGGCTACAACGTGGAAACCGTGAACCTGGGCAAACCCGGCAGCGGGCCGCCCTTTTACGCCGAACTGGCGGAGAAGGCCTTCCCGGTGCTCCAGCCGGATCTCGTGCTGGTGGGCATGCTGCAGGGCAACGACCTCGCCGCCTCGGGGCCGGAGGGGCTGGAGGAGAAGCCCGCGCCGCCGTCCGCGGAGCGGCTGCGGGGGATTGTGCGCGCCCTCTACCCCAACCTCACCCGCATGGCCCGGGACGCGCGCATGGCCCGGATGAGCGAGACCCGCAAGCAGGAGATGCCCCCCCAGAAAACCACCGCCGAGGACAACCGCCGCTGGACGGAAAACACCGCGAAGGACTTTTTGGCGAAAATGAGCCCGGAGGAGCGCGCCAAATTTGACACGCTTGAGCCGAAGGTGCGCGAGGCCTTCACCACGGGCAACTTCAACCCATACATGATTGATCTGGCGCTCAAAAACCCCCGCATCTACCTCATGCCCATGAACACGGACGATCCGTGGATTAAAACCTGCATCGGCAACATGGCGGGGCACCTCAGGCGCATCAAACGCGCGGCGGCGGAATACGGCGCGCCCGTGCTGGTGCTGTCCGTGCCGGACGGCCCCTATGTGAACGACTCCGCCCTGGCCAACCTGCGCCGTGTGGGCTTTGAGACCGACCCGGCGCTCATGAACGAGACAAACGCGGACATGGGCATCCAGCTCGCCTGCCGCCAGGCGGAGCTTCCCTTCTTCTCGGTCAGTGCGGGATTCCGGGAGCATGCCGCGGACGGTTCCCTGTTTTTTGAGCTGGACGGACACCTCACCGCCAACGGCCACAAACTGTACGCGGACCTCATGGCACCCGTGCTGGCCCGTGAAATCGGCCCGCTCGCCCCGGAACTCCCCGGAAAATGAGAAAAGAATCCGGCGCAATGGGAAATCCCCCTGCCACCGCCGTTCAGCATTCGGGGGCGCGCCACTGGGCGGTTATGCTGGCGGCGCTGCTGCTGACCATGGCGTTTTTTTTCGGCGTGCTGGAGGGGGCGGCGCGCCTGTATGAGATGTGGAACCCGCCCATGCGCGTGGACCTTGGGCAGGGCTTTGACGATTCCAGCCGCCTCTTCATCCCGGACCCCGAAAACCCTGCAATGATGGTCACGAATCCAAACAAGACCATCTCCTTCAAAAGGCAGTCTTTTGGGCGAATCAAGCCACCGCGCACCCTGCGCATCTTTGTGCTGGGTGGTTCGTCGGTGAACTTTATTTCCGAGGATTTCCCCCTGCATGCGATGGCGCTCGAAAGCGATCTGCCGGACGGTTACCGTGTCGAATCCGTCAACTGTGGCGGACTCGCGTACGGATCCCACCGGCTGGTAATGATAACAAGGGAGATTCTTAATTACGAACCGGACTTTGTGGTGATCTACTCCGGTCATAATGAGTTCGAGGAACTACAGCAGTTACACCTGTCCCATGTTTCCCTCGCCCCCGTCCACCGCCTGCTGTCCCGGTCCGCGCTTTACCGGCTATTGCGCGACTTGGCGGCGGACAGACAGCTCTCCGGGCTTAAAAATGCGGCACAACAGCGCAAACTCGCCGGGACCGAACCACAAATCGCAAAGGGATGGACACACCCTTTCACCCCGGAGGAACTGGCCGGACGCATGCCCGCCTATCGCGCAAACCTTGAGGCCATCATCCGCATGTGCCGCAGTCGAAACGTGGAAGTGGTTTTGGGCACTGTCGCCTCCAATCTCGTTAATCCCAACTTAATTGGCGACGCCGCCGAACGTTACGAACGCGAAGTCCGCCCGCTCTTTGACCGTGGGGATTACGCCGGGGCAATGGCGCGCGGAAGGCAAATCCTGGCCGACACAACGCCCCGCCACCAGTCCTCGGATTTGGAGAACGGCATTATTCGGGATCTTAGTCGTGAGTTGAATGTCCCGCTGGCCGATGTGGAGACTATTGTGGCGGCCGCAGAACCGCATGGCGTGCCCGGAGAAACACTCTTTGGCGACCACTGCCATCTTAACCAAAATGGAAACTGGTTTTTGCTGTTCACGTATGAAACCACGTTGCGGGAACTCATTCATAAACACCTGGAAAAGACTGGGCAACCATGGACGGAACTGGGAAACAGTCAATAGAGGCAAACATACCGGACAACGCTGACCTGAAGCCCACCGGCCCGCCGTCTTCCCCGGGAGCGCGCCAGTGGCTGGTCACGCTGGCGGCGTTGTTGCTGCCCGTGGTCTTCTTCTTTGGCCTGCTGGAGGGGGCGGCGCGCCTGTATGAGATGTGGAACCCGCCGATGCGCGTGGATCTCGGCCAGGGCTTTGACGACTCCAGCCGCCTTTTCATCCCCGATCCCGCCGACCGGAGGATGATGGTCACCAACCCCGACAAGGCGGTGTCCTTCAAGAAGCAGTCCTTTGAGCGGGTAAAACCGCCGCGCACCCTGCGCGTCTTCGCCCTGGGCGGCTCATCGGTGAACTACCTCGACTATGAGTTTCCGCTCCTTGCCGAACGCCTGCAAAAGGAAAGCGGATGGGAACGGGTGGAAATCATCAACTGCGGCGGGCTCTCCTACGGCAGCCACCGGCTGGTGCTGATTGCGCGGGAGATTCTTCATTACGAGCCGGACATGGTGATGATCTACTCCGGCCACAACGAGTTCGAGGAAATGCAGCAGATGGGGCTGGCAAGGGTGCCCTTCGCCCCGGCGCAGCGGATGCTGGCCCGGTCCGCGCTGTACCGGTTCCTGCGCGACTGGTCGGCGCGGCGGCAGATCGCGGGGCTTGAGGCGGCGGCACGGCAACGCGCCCTGGCCAATTCCATCCCCGACTCGTCCAAGTCGTGGGCGCATGTGTTCACCCCGGAGGAAATCGCCGGGCGCATGCGCGACTACCGCGAAAACCTCACCGCCATCATCACCCTGTGCCGGGAACGGAACGTGCCCGTGGTCATCGGCACCGTCCCCTCCAACCTCGTCAAGCCGAGCCTTCCCGGCAGGGAGGGCGAACGCTACGAGCAGGAGGTGCGGCCCCTGTTTGAGAGGGGTGATTTCGCCGCCGCCGCCGCGCTGGGCCGGGAAATCCTGCGCAACGCCTCGCCGCGCCACCAGTCCTCCGATGTGGAAAACGGCATCCTCCGCGAATTGAGCCGCGAACTTTCCGTGCCCCTGGCGGATGTGGAGGCGGCGGTGATTGCGGCGGAACCCCACGGCGTGCCCGGGGAAACCCTTTTCAACGACCACTGCCACCTCAATCCCGAGGGGAACAAACTCCTCATCCGGGAATACGAGGCCCGGCTTCTGGAACTGATGAAAGGCCTTCCCGCAAAACCCTGAGAACCGGCTCGTTCAGGCCGGAGCCCCCGCGGATTATCAGGGGGGTAAATGTTGTTATCATATGGGAACCATGGATGCCCGGCATCCGTGAGACGACTCCAAACAATGGACTCCAGCCGCGTTCAATCCGGTGGAAAGGGTGGTTGAGACAATGGCAGACAAGGGCAGGGAGGGAATTTCTCCCCTCGCAGGCAAAAAGGCCCCGAAGGAATTGCTGACGGATCCGGCGCGCCTCGCGCATGAGTACAAGCACCGCATGCCGGACATGGGAAACAAGGACCAACTGGTCAGTTTCGGCACGAGCGGCCACCGGGGCACCCCCTTCAACGGCACCTTCACGGAGGCGCACATCCTTGCGGTCGCCCAGGCCGTCTGCGATTACCGCCGTGAACAGGGCATTGACGGGCCGCTCCATCTGGGCAAGGACACCCACGCCCTTTCCGAAGAGGCGCAAAACACCGTGCTGGAGGTCTTCGCCGCCAACGGTGTGGAAACCCTTTTGCAGGACGGCGGCGGCGTCACGCCCACCCCGGTGATTTCCCGGGCCATCCTCACATACAACAAAGACCGCCGGGGGCATCTGGCGGACGGTGTGATCATCACCCCCTCGCACAACCCGCCGGAGGACGGGGGCATCAAGTACAACCCGCCCACCGGCGGCCCGGCGGACACTTCCATCACCCGGCGCATCCAGGAGCTCGCCAACATCCTGCTCAAGGGGGCGAACAAGGATGTGCGGCGCGTTCCCATTGAACGGGCGCTCAAGGCGGACACCATCCACCGGCGGGATTTTGTGGCGTCCTACGTGGAGGATCTCCGGAACGTGGTGGACATGGAGGCGATCCGCTCCGCCGGGCTGAAGCTCGGGGTGGACCCGCTCGGGGGCGCCTCCCAGCCCTACTGGGAACCCATTAACCGCGCATACGGGCTCGACATTGACATCGTCAATCCGGAACTTGATCCGTCCTTCTCCTTCATGTCCGTGGACCATGACGGCAAAATCCGCATGGACTGCTCCAGCCCCCACGCCATGGCGGGGCTGGTCGGGTTGAAGGACCATTACAAGGTGGCCTTTGCCACCGACCCCGACGCGGACCGGCACGGCATCGTCACCCCCTCCGCCGGGCTGATGAACCCGAACCACTACCTCGCGGTGGCCATCCGCTACCTGCTGGCGCACCGCCCGGAATGGCCCGCCAACGCCGCCATCGGAAAAACCCTTGTCAGCAGCGGCATGATAGACCTTGTGGTCGCCGACTGCGGCCGCCGCCTCTCCGAGGTGCCCGTGGGCTTCAAATGGTTTGCCCCGGGGCTGCACGACGGCTCCATCTGCTTCGGCGGCGAGGAAAGCGCGGGCGCGAGTTTTCTCCGGCGCGACGGAACGGTGTGGACCACGGACAAGGACGGGCTCATCCTGTGCCTGCTCGCCGCGGAAATCACCGCGCGCACCGGCAGGGAGCCGGGGGAGCATTTCGCCGAACTGGCGGCCAGGTTCGGCCTGCCCTGCTACAGGCGCGTGGACGCGCCCGCCACTCCGGAGCAAAAGGAGAAACTCAAGCGGCTCTCCCCGGAAAATGTGGCGGCGGCGGAACTGGCGGGGGAGCCCGTCACAGGGAAAATCACCCGCGCGCCGGGCAACGGCGAACCCATAGACGGACTCAAGGTTTCCACCAAAAACGGCTGGTTCGCCGCGCGCCCCTCCGGCACGGAGAACGTCTACAAAATATACGCCGAGAGCTTCAAGGACGAGGCGCACCTGGAAACGCTGCTCGCCGAGGCCAAGGCCATCGTGGACGCGGCGCTGAACGCCGGGGGCTGACAACAACTCAGCCGCAGACCGCCTCCATGGCAACCTTGGCCCACTGGTCGAGGCGCTCGGGATGGTAGAGGACGGTGCTGATGTCCTTGAGGATGATTTCCAGGGGGCAGCCGTTCTTTTCGCAGACGCGCACCGTCTCCAGCAGATCCGCCCGGACCGCCTCCGGGTCAAAGGTGTTGTGGGCCAGCAGCGCGGGGTTGGGCTTGCGGGAATAGACGTAGTCGCGGCCAATCTCCGCCGCGCCGCGCTCCTGGTTGACCCAGGGGCTCATGGACACCTTGCGGACGTTGGGGATCATGCGCACCTCGTTCATCTTGCCGTCCAGCGGATCGCAGCACCCGTAGTACACCAGCCCGAAGCGGGCGCAGATGCGGGTGGCGTAGTCCACCTCGAACTCCCTGAACATCTGCGGCGACACGGTTGAAAACATCTGGGCAAGGCCGAACATCCAGAGATCCCGGGTGCGGGGCTTCTCCGGGTCGTAGCCGGGCGCGGGCAGCTCGTCGGTGAAGGCGCCCGTGCAGTGGATGAGGCTCTGCGGGCCGCAGAGCAGCCCCTGCGTCTCCAACTGGTATAGCATGGAGAGGTAGCCCTCCGTCATGCGGTTCACCAGCGCGTGCATGAAATCGGGCTTCTCAATGAGGGCGTAAAGGGCGTTCTGCACGCCCATCCAGGTGCTGATGGGATCCCAGAGGGACAGGTAGGGGTCCACGCCCTCGGGGCGCACCTCCAGCAGGCCGTCAAACAGTTCACGGGCGACC
>JBHEKP010000094.1:0-21704 GCA_041859375.1 Candidatus Hydrogenedentales bacterium
GTCATTCCTTCCGCGTTTCGCGCCGCCGCCCCCTGTGGCCGGACGCAGGCTTATGCTAACCGTATTTCTTAAAATTGTCAATCAACTTGCGGCCGCGCGGCAATCCCGCCAAACCCGGCAGGACAACCCCGTCACCCGCCCTCCTCTTGTAGGGGCGGACCCCCGTGTCCGCCCGCCTTCCACCCCCGTCCACAAAAGTCCACTCCTGTCCACCCGTCCTCCCCCTGGGCACATCATTCCCCCGAACGACTCTTCACGGCCAGAGCCCTTGACCACCGCCCGCATTTACCGCGGCGGCCCCGTCTGCGGCCCGCGGCGAAGCACCGCACGAAGCAGCCGCGCGTAGATGCGGACCGAGTCGCGCACCTTCCGGAAGTGGGAGCTTTTGTTGCCCGGCTCGTAGACCGTGCGGATGGGCGCGTAGGCGAGGCGGAAACCGCCGCGCACCGCCAGCACCAGCATGTCCATCTCCGTCTCGTAGCGGCCGCCCGGCACGTGCCGCAGCACCGCCCGCGCGAATTCCGGCGAGAGCAGCCGGTAGCCGCACTGCGTGTCGGGCAGGGCCCGGCCAAGCAGCAGCCGGCTGATGATCGCCGTGGCCTGGTTGCCGAAGCGGCTGCGCCAGGGCACCTCCGCGCCGCCGAACTGACGCTCGCCGATGAGCAGGTCCGCCCGGCCCTCCCGGAACGCGGCAAGCATGCCGGGCAGCTCCGCCGGATCATGCTGGCCGTCGGCGTCCATCAGGCACACCACCCCCGCGCCGTCCGCCAGCGCCTGTTCAATCCCCGCCAGCAACGCGTGGCCCTTGCCCCGGTTTTTTGGAAAGACAAGCACCTCCGCGCCCGGCACCCGCGCCGGCGCGGCGCAGCCGTCCGTGCTCCCGTCGTCCACCACCAGCACCCGCGCCGCCAGCGGCAGCGCCGCCGCCACCACGCGGCCGAGACGGTCCCCGGCGTTGTAGCAGGGGATGATGATGTGCGGCGCGGGGGCCGTGCCGGGGCTCATGCTCATGGTTGCGGTGTCCCGTGTCTCCCCGTCCCGCGGAAAGACGCCTCATTCTACCCGCCCGCGCGGGGTCGCTGTCTACTCTTCGGCGTTTCCGGCGGGTCCGCCGTGCATGATGCTGCCCGGCGTGAGCACCCGCGGGCGCCGCTGGAGCACGGACCCCAGGCCGGGAAGGCGGTCCACGGGTTCGCGCCGCTGGTGGTACAGGCTGATGAGGTGCATCGTGAGCAGCAGCCGCACGATGCGGTGCTGCCGCGCGTCGCTGTGGTACACGCCTAGCCCGTGCGCCGCCGCGTGGGCGATCCGGTCCGTGCAGGCCGCGGGCCGCCGCGCGTCAATCTCGGACCACGCAAAGAGGTCCACCTCGCGCGCGGGCGGCGTGATCTGCCGCGCGTGCCGGTCAAAGTCCAGGTTGAGCCGGTCGTAAAGGGCCACCATCTTGTCGAACCAGTGAAGCACCGCGCGGTAGCCCTCCTCGGTCACGTCCACCACGATGCGCGCCGAGTCGATGGTCTCAAGGCTCTGCCGCGCCAGGAACTGGTCGCGCTCCTCGTTCTCGTCGGGCACCATCCGGACCCGCATCTTTTCCGAGGGATCGCCGTGGTTGAAGCTCTCCAGCGCCGTGGCGATGGTGAGCTTGCCCCGCGACAGCAGCACCGACTCCGCAAGCCAGGGCCCGGCGATGTCGTCCCGCCCGAGCGCCGCGTCGAGATCCGCCGAGGGCGCGAACAGGTCGATGCCCCAGTCCAGCCACATGTCGTGGAAAAGCCGCACCAGGTCCGCGCCGACGCCCGCTGGGACGCCGCCCGGCGCGGCGGCGCGCGCGGCCAGCGCCTCGTAGCGCTGCTGCAGCCGGGCGCGCGTGCGGCGCATCACGTCGTGCCCGAAGAGGAAGCGCATCACAAAAAGGCGGTCCAGCGCCAGGCTCGCCGTCTCCTCGCCGATGCGCCCGCGCATGCAGAGGGTGTCAATCCAGCGCTGCGACCACTCGCGCAGGCGGCGCGCCGCCATGCTGCGCGGCTGGCGGCGCAGATCCTCCAGCGACCCCTCCAGCACCCGCGGCCGCTGCAGCACCGGCGCAAGCTCCAGGTTGAAGGTGCGCGGCTCGTCCGCGAAAAGCAGCAGCTCGTCCGTGCGCAGGTCGTACAGGTAGGAGCGGAACAGGTCCGTGGCCAGCAGGTACTGGACCCCCGGAGAGCGCGTCTCCTCCACCAGCACCCGCGTGGCCGGGCAGAAGTCCAGCCCCCGGTCCACCAGCGGCGTCGGCGGCTCCAGCGCGCCCGGCGGCAGAAAGAACGCTGCCGTCGTCGCGCCGTTCCCCGCCTGGAGCAGGTAGGTGGCCGCGCCCATCGCCGCCGCCCCCTGCCTCGGGCTGAAGGGCAGCGGCTCCTCCCAGCCCAGCAGGTCCAGCAGCCGGCGCACAAAGGCCTGCTGCTCCACGCGCGTCGCGTCCGCAAGCCTGCCCCACCAGGATTCGCACAGTTTCATGATGTCGAGCGATGTGTCTTTCATGGCACCCCCGGCTCCTTCTTGACCGCGTGGCCCGCGGCCTCTATGTGCCGCCATATCACGTCGTCCCGGCGGCCAAGCACGTCCGTGCCCCCCCCAAGCCAGGCGAGCACCCCCGCATGGCCCTCGGAAAGGCCCCTTAAAAATTTCTCCGAACCCGTCACTTCCAGCGCGATTCCCGGCGCGTCAAACACCGGGCGCGCCCCCGGATGGCAAACCACCAGCGCGCGGTCGCGCTCCGGCGACAGCAGGCACAGCCGCACCGCCGGGTCCATCGCCGCGCCGCCCCGCAGCCGAAGCGCGGGCGGCGCGCCCTTCATCACCATCCCCCGCAGTTCCGGGAAAAGGGGATGGTCCCGGTTGACCTGGTAGTACACACGGTTGCCCTCGGCGCGACGGAAAAGCAGGCCCGCCCCGCACAAGCGCTCCACCTCGCGCTGCACCGCACGCAGGGGCATGCCGGTGGCGCTTTCAAGCTGCCGTTGGTAATAGGAGGGCATGGGATCGGGCAGCACCGCCAACAGCACGGCGGTCCGCGCGTTGGAGGAAAACAGCAGGGACAGATCCTTTGCTGTTTCATGATGACTAAATTGTGTAGTCGTTATGCTTGCCATTAACCCAAATTTAATCCATAAAACGGGCAATAAACTACCTAATACTGACAAATATGGACAAAATAACGAATCGGATTATAAATTATTATGCGTAAAAAGACAATAGATTGTAGTCATTAAATTTTTCTTTTTGAAATGCGGGAAAACGGCGGGAAAGGAACAGGCAAATCCAAGTTGTCTGCGGGGTGGTCTATCCCTACAATTAATGGTTTCTGTGTCCGAGTAAAACAAGGAGACCTTTCATGCGGTTCACATCCATGCGTAAAGCGCTTGCCCTTTCCCTGTCATTGGCCTTGCTGGCCGCCCTTCCGGCCCTTGGGGAAACTTCGTACACCACCCTCCCCGCGCCGGAACTGGTGCCCCAGCGGGTGCTGCTGGGCTGGTCGGAGGATCCCGCGACCACCCAGACCGTGACCTGGCGCACGGGCGCGCCCTGCGCCGCGGCGCAGGCGCAGGTGGTCCGCTGGTCGGGGCTGGCCAAGTTTTCCGATGACGCGGCCACCGTGCAGGCCGTGTCCGCCGTGACGGATTTGGGCCGGGGGGAAAAGGCCCACACCCATGAGGCGGTGCTGCGCGGCCTTGAGCCGGGCACGGCCTACGGCTACCGCGTGGGTGACGGCACGGTGTGGGGCGAGTGGCACCGGTTCCAGACCGCCTCGGCCGCGCCTGAACCCTTCCGCTTCCTCTATTTCGGCGACACCCAGAGCGAGATTCTCTCCAAAACCTCCCGGGTGATACGGGAGGGGTGGCGCCGCGCGCCGGACGCGCGGTTCATGGTGTTTGCGGGCGACCTGGTGAACCACGGCTACGACGACGGCCTGTGGAACGAGTGGTGCGCCATGGTGGGCTTCATCGGCGCGTCGCTGCCCAGCATGGCCACGCCCGGCAACCATGACGTGCACCGCACCGACGAGGACCCCGAGGGGGCCTCCGGGGTGAAGCCGGTGTGGCGCGCCCAGTTTGCCGCGCCGCTGAACGGCCCGGAGGGGCTCGCCTCCCAGGAGGAAACCTCCTATTATCTCGACTTCCAGGGAACACGGCTGATCTCAATCGACGGGAACCTATTTTCCGACCACCGCGAGGCTGTGGAGGCGCGTGAAAAGACACACCAGTGGCTGGAGGGCGTGCTGAAGGACAACCCCAACCGCTGGACGATGGTGGTGCAGCACCAGCCGGTCTATTCCACCGGCGGCAGCCGGGACAACAAGGAAATGCGCAAGGCGCTCGCGCCGCTGTACGAGAAGTACGGCGTGGATTTTGTGATGCAGGGGCATGACCACTACTACGGGCGCACCCACAAGGTGGCCGGTGAAAAAACGGCCGACCCCGCCGCAAAGGGCCCCGTCTACGTGGTTTCCGTGGCCTGCCCGAAGATGTACGAGAAGAATGACCGCTTTGACGCGCTCATGGCGATCACGCTGGGCGGCACCCAGCTCTACCAGGTCATTGACGTGAACAACGACCGCCTCCGCTACGAGTCATGGTCCGTCGGCGGCGAGCTGGTGGACGCCTTTGAACTGGCGAAGGACGCCGCGGGGGCAACGGTGTACAAGGACCTCGCGCCGGGCAAATAAGCCGCGGGGGCGGGCGTCCCCGCCCGCCCCGTTTTTCATCCGCTCCCGGTCAGACGGTGTAGACGTCCGCCTCAATGTCGCTGATGAGTGACTTGATGAGGTCAACGCTTTCCGGCGGGAAGCCCCACTGCTCGATCTCGCGGTCGCTGAGCAGGTTCTGGAGCTGCGGCAGCACCAGCATCTCCTTCGCGATGTCGCTCGGCAGCGACCGGGCGATGAAGGCCTCCTCGTCAAAGGAGTCGAAGAAGCTCCTCAGCCCCCGCTCCGCGTCGCCGCCCACCGCGCCGAAGTCCTGCCCGTAGATGTGCAGGGAGCAGCTGTAGTCGGCGTAGCTGCCCACGCGCACGGGCCGCCCGGTCTTCTCCGAGATTTGCCGGGCGAGCACCTGCTGCATAAAGGTGATGGCGATAAGATTGTCGCCCCATGCCTTGTACAGGTCGCGGGAGCGCCACACCGTGTTCATGTTGAGCACAAGGTTGCCGTCGGCGTCCTCGGGGCAGCGGAGCTGCACCTCGCGCAGGCAGGGGATGTCCTCCTTCAGGTAGGGGTCAAGATTGGGCACGGCGGTGGTGGCCACGGCGCGGCGGGAATGGGGCGTGGCGGCCACGCGCTCCACGGCCAGCGCCATCTGGTCCACCACGGAGCCGCCCGCGTCGGGATGGGCGAAGAGGCGCTGGTGGTAGGTGTAGGGCCACTGCTGCGAGGACAGCTCGCCGTGCACCGCCTCCTGCAACTGGTCGAACGGCACCACCCGGTAGTCCTTTGCGCCCATGATCTCGGCGATGTACGCGCCGATCTCGCAGAAGGAAATGGGGGGGAAGCGGGGCTGCGCGAAGGGGTCCCTCACCTCGATGAGCACGCGCGCGTCGCGGCTCGGCGGGTCGATGAATTCCCCGGCGCTGTTCTTCCGGTCGTATTCCGTGCGGATGGCGTGGCCCTGCTCCCACACCGCCTTGATGGCGCGGAAATACGCCTGCGGTATGGAGTCGCCCACGACATGCAGTGTTGGAATCCGTCCCGCGTCCGTTCCGTTGCCGTCCATCCCGAATCCTCCTGGTGGGTTGATTGCGCCGGGGCCGCCGCCTATTATTTCCCGCGGGCTGGAAGCCTGTTTCCGCGCCCGCGCTGGAACCGTCCGGCGGGGGAAATAATAGGTGACCGCACCCGCCCAATCAAGGAGGCCCGCCCGTGATTCTGTCCATGCTCCTGGCGCTGCCGATGCTGGCGCAATGCGCCCCCGCCGAAGCGCCGCCGGATCTGGGAAACCATTACCCCTTCCTGCGCGAACTGTCCGGACAATGCGCCTTCGCCCTGTCCCATCTCAACGGGGACTGGAAGGACACGGAGGAATGGCGGCGCCTGGGCCGGGACAAGATGCGGGAGCTGCTCCGCTACGATCCGGCACCCGCGCCGCTGGCGCCGGAGGTGCTGGAAAGCGCGCGGATGGACGGGTACACGCGCCATCTGGTCCGCTACCAGGTGGCCGCGGACCGGCGCACCGAGGCCTATCTGCTCGTTCCGGACAACCTTTCCGGCCCCGCCCCGGCGGTGATGATGCTGCACTGCCACAGCGGCGAGTACTGGTTTGGCAAGGAAAAGGTGACCTCCATCGGGAACCCGCCGCCGGTGCTCCGGGAATTGTGGGAGAACAACTACGGCGGCCGCCCGCCCGCCGACGCGCTGGCGCGGCGGGGCTATGTGGTGCTCGCGCCCGACGCCTTTTACTTCGGATCACAGCGCCTGGACCCCGCGCTGATGCCGGAAAACGCCGCGCCGGAACTGAAGGGGCTGGAACCGGGCACGGACGGTTACATCCGCGCCTTTGACCGCATCGCCTCCCGGAGCGAGCAGCTCATGGCGAAAACACTGTTTCTCGCGGGGGCCACCTGGCCGGGCGTGCTTTTCCAGGGCGACCGGGCTGGCCTGGACTACCTGCTCACCCGGCCCGAGGTGGACGGCGGACGGGTGGGCTGCGCCGGCCTGTCCATCGGCGGGTTCCGCTCGGCCCACCTCTTCGGGCTGGACGGCAGGATTGCGGCGGCCGTGGTGGCGGGCTGGATGACCACCTACCCGTCGCTGCTGCGCAACCATGTGCTCAACCACACCTGGATGATTTACGTGCCCGGCCAGTGCGCCTGGCTGGATCTGCCCGACGCGGCGTCCTTGAACGCGCCCGGGCCGCTGATGGTTGTCAACTGCGCGAAGGACACGCTGTTCACCATGGAGGGGATGCGCGCCGCCGGGGAGAAACTCGCCGCAGTGTACGGGAAGATGGGCGCGGCGGACCGGTTCGACTGCCGTTTCTACGACGAACCGCACTCCTTCAAGGTGCCCGCGCAGGAGGACGCCTTCGCCTGGCTGGACCGCTGGCTCAGAAAGTGACCCCGCGCCTCAGTCCATCGGCCTCCACTCGACCCCCTTCGGGGTCGCCATGAACCGTTTGGCGCGGATGCTGGACCCTTCGCCCTCTTCGTAGTAAACGATGAGGATGGTTCCGTCCTTCAATGTCACCATCGAGGGATACGCCCCGCCGACATGGTCCACAAGGATGCTTTCACTCCAGGTGCGGCATTCGTCGAGGCTGTACCGGAGGCTGGTTTCCGGAAGGCGCTGCGCCATGAGGATGACGTCGCCGGGCGCGCGGTGCAGATAGGGGCAGTGCCCCTGGAATCCCGTTGGCTTGGAAACGCTCCAGGTTTTCCCGCCGTCCCCGGACACGGACCAGCCCATGGTCTCGTCCCGGCCCCGTTCGGCGGCGTACAGCGAGCCGTCCCTCAACTGGATGATGTCCGTCTCGGCGTCCAGCCGCATGCCGCCGTTGTCGATGTCAATCACGGGGCTCCAGGTCTTCCCGTCATCCGCCGAGAGCGACACCGCACCCCATCCCTTTCCGTCCTTCTCCGCGTACAACCCCAAAATCAGGGAGCCGTCGGCAAGCTGGCGCACGGGGGAGCTGCAATAATAGTCGGTGGAAATCTGTATCGGTTCGGACCAGGTGGCCAGGTTGTCGTCGGAGTACACCATCCACGTGCCGAGGCCGTCCCAGGGCGGGTTTTTGCCCTCCGCCTTGCGCAGGGTGAAATAGTTGCAGATGATCCGCCCGCTCTTGAGCTGGACGATGGAGGGATCACGGTCGTCGTCCGGCCCGTCGTACAGGGTTTGCGCGGGCGTCCACGTGCGCCCCTCGTCGCCCGACAGGCAGTAGGAAACCCTTCCGCCCCTGGGCAGGCTGTCATTGGGCATGGCGACATGGCCGTAGCCCGCGTAGAACACGCACATGAGCCGCCCGTCCCGGAGGCGGCACACGTCCGGAAAGGCCTCATACGCGCCCGCCCCCGCGTCCGCGCACACCAGGACATGCTCCGGCGCGGGTTTTGCCGGTTCCGTCCATGCCGCGGCGGACCAAAGGGCCGCCCCGGCCAGCAACATCATGCCAACCTGCCTTGTCATGGGAAACCTCCCCGCGAAATCGCGGTTATTTTTTCAGCGACTGCCGGTACAAATCGAAGAAGGTGTGGGGATCGCAGAACTCCCAGTTGGCGTCGCCGTGGCGCTGCACCATCAGGTCGCGCACGGTCTTGAGCGTGCCGGGCGACTGGAGTATCCACCGGAAGATGAGAAACTGCGGCTTTTTGGGCCTCGCAAAGGCGGACATCTGGTCCGCCGCCCTGATCAGGTTGTCCCCGGGGTAGATGTCGCCCGCATGGCGCAGAAAGGGCGTCTCCCCCACGAGCGGCTTGTCAAAGCCGAGCTGCATGCCCACGCCGTCCGGGGAGAAGGTCGCATAGGCGCGCTGGATGCGCTCCGGCATTTTGCCGTGGAAGCCGTTGATCACAAAGCCCGTGATGCTGTAGTCGAAGCGCGTGTAATAGCTGCGGTTGTGGGACACCCACAGGTTCAGCGCGTCGGGCAGGCCGCTGCCGAGACGGTCGCCGATGAGCAGGTTGGGGTTGATGTAGCCCGCGCCGCTGTCGCCGCCGATGAACCAGTCGTTGGGCGTCTTCGTGGCGTATATGTGGTCGAACACATGGGGGGCGCGGTCCGCCAGGTTGGGGTTGAAGGCCCAGGCAATGGGGATGGAACCCCGCGCCGGGTCATCCCAGACGCGGGGGATCGTGTAGGAAAGCCACGCGGCGGAGTCGTAGTCGCCCATGTACACCAGCACGTAGGTTTTGTCCTGCAGGCCGCGCTTTTGCGGCCTGGGGTTCTGTTCATAACGCTCCTTCAGCGGGTGGTGGCCCCACGCCGAGGCGTTTGCCATGCACCCGAGGCCGAGGGCGTCGGCGTCCATCAGGGCGTTGTGGCTGGACAGCAGCGCCGCATGCTCCCATTCCGTGGGCACCGGCTCGTGCTTTCCACCCGCCGGGCCGTGGTTGGTGTATTTCAGGTTCCAAGGCGTGAATCCGCCCACGGTGGTGAAGGCCGCGCCCTTGTTCCGCGCATACTGTATTTTCAGGATGGACTCGAAGGTTTTCCTGTCCGTGCCCGGGGGTTGATTGGGATCGTCCACCGGCGTTTCGTCGCCCCAGGGGCTCAGATCGAAGAAGAAGGCGCGCCGCGCGATGTAGTAGTCGTGGTTCGCCAGCGTGGCATTGCGCAAATCCGGGTAGGAGAAACCCGGCTTGCCCGGCTCCTGGGTGTAGCCGTCGATGAAATAGGCCAGCAGCGTGGTGTTGCACCCCTCGTTTTTGGGTTTGTCCGTTCCCGCGCAGCCCTCCGCCAGGTTCCCGAGCAGGCAGCCCCCCATTTTCATGTAGTTGTCCATGGCCCAGAGGTAGGCGTCGCACTTGGCGCTGCCCGACACCGCGCCGGTGAATTTGCCCGTCAGATCTAACTTCACCGGAAGCGCCGCGCCCGCCTGCCCCAGCAGGGGCAGCAGGGGACTGCCCGCGCGCACCGGCAGCCAGCCGTCCACGCCGCACACCGTCGCCGCCACGTTCGCCGTGGCGGGCACCGCCGGATCCCACAACACCAGCCCCGCCGCCTGCTCCGGGAACCGGCGCAGCAGCGCCGCAAGATCCTTTTCCTCCTCCACCGCCCGGCCCTTCCACCAGCCCTGCAGCAGCAGGTTGTTCCAGTAGTCATCCACGTTGATCGGACCGGAGGCGCCCTCGCCGTCCAGGAAGCGGATGACCAGCCGCGGCGCGTCCCGGTTCACCAGGCCCTGGAACGAGGCCACCAGCTTCACCGCGTCATACTTGAGCACCGAGTCGCCGGGCTGCGCCTCCAGCCAGCCCTTCAGGTCAAAGCACACCAGCGGCGGCGCGCCGGGATCGGGCGCGGGCGCGGCGGGCGCATCGGACGCGGCAAGACAAATCAACATGGCGGCCATCAGTGACATGGAGGGATCTCCTGTGCGCGCGGCGCGTTTTGGGCTTACAGCCCCAGCACCTCCCGTTCAACATATTCCCGTGTGATTCCCGTGAAATCAGCATGGCGCGCGGCGGCGCGCTCCGCGTGGGGCAGGCTCACCGGTGAGGCGCCCTTCAGTATCGCCACGCAGGGCATGCCCGCCGCCTCGGCGGCGTGGAAGCCGGAAAAACTGTCCTCAAAGACAACGCACCGCCCCGGCGGTAGGCCCATGCGCCGCGCCGCCTCCAAAAACAGGTCGGGCGCGGGCTTTCCCGCCAGGCCGGGCGCGGGGGTGAGCAGGCACGCAAACTGCGCCGCCACGCCCAGCTCCTCCACCACCATGCGCGCGTTGGGTTCCGGCGCGTTGGACGCGACGGCGCAGGGCACCCCCGCGTCCCTGAGTTCGGCGAGAAAACGGAGCAGGCCGGGCATCTCCGCCACGTGGGGCCGGTATATCTCCCGGTAAATCCCCTCCTTCTCCTCGGCGATGTCCTGGCCGAGATCGGCCCGGCTGAAATTGCGCCGCATGTTCTCCATGATGACTGAATTGTCACGGGAATGGATATGGTTCTTGTAATAGTCCGCGTCAATGGGCAGGCCCCGGCGGCGGCCCAGCTCCATCCAGCCCCGCTGGTGGTAGGGGTGGTTGTCCACCATGGTGCCGTCCACATCGAACACCGCGCCCCAGGGGGCGGCGGGGACGGCGGCAGTGAGTTCGTCCATTTCGGGGTGCTCCGGGGGCGGGGCGCGCCGCATGGTTAAGGAACGGTCCGCCATTTTACACCACCAGGTCCGCGCCGCTCACCCCCGGCATGAATCCATCTTTTTGAGCCCTCCAGGATTCAATAATAATGCGAAATCATTTGAACCATTTTCCGGAATTATGATAAATTCACGGCTTATTTTCCGCCGGGGGTGATTCGCGGCGGCAACCCATTGGAGACATGCCATGTTCAGGCCGGAAATCAAAGTGTTGGACTGCACCATCCGCGACGGCGGACTGATGAACGAGTGGAAATTCAGCAAGGAACTGGTGAGGGACGTCTTTGACGGGCTGGCCAGGGCCGGCGTGGACTATGTGGAGCTGGGGTACCGCGCGGACAAGAAACAGTTCAGCCCGAAGGATTTCGGCCCGTGGCGTTTTTGCGACGAGGAGGACCTGCGCGACGTCGCCTACGAGTGCGACACCAAGCTCTCCATCATGGTGGACGTGGGCCGCACGGACTACGACGCCTTCCTGCCCGCCAGCGAGTCCCTGGTGAAACTGGTGCGCGTGGCCACCTATGTGAAGGACGTGGACAAGGCCATCCATCTGGGCAACCACGTGAAGAGCATGGGCTACGAGGTGGCGGTGAACATCATGGCCGTGTCCCACGCGCTGGAGCCGGATCTCGACGAGGCGCTGGACGAGCTGGCGGCGACCAACTTTGACATGATTTACCTGGTGGACAGCTTCGGCTATTTCTACAGCGAGCAGATCCACTACCTTGCGGAGAAATACCTGTCCCGGCTCAAGGGCAAGCAGGTGGGCATCCACTGCCACGACAACCGGAACCTGGCCTTTGCCAACACGATTGAGGGCATCATCAAGGGAATCAACCGGCTGGACGCCACCATCTTCGGCATCGGACGCGCCGCGGGCAACTGCCAGCTTGAGCTGCTCATGTCCTTCCTGAAGAACCCCAAGTTCGACGTGCGCCCCGTGCTCGACCTGATTGAGAAGCACTTCATCGAACTTAAAAAGGAACTCCGCTGGGGCTATGAAATCCCCTACGCCATCACGGGCATCCTGAACAAGCATCCCCGCGCCGCCATGGCCTTCCTGAAGGGCGTGCACGGCAGCAGCTTCAGCCAGTTTTACGACGAAATGCTGAACGTGGACGACTTATAGGCGGCGCTGCACGGAACACATCCCTAAAATAATAACCGTATAACAACAGGCCGGGGGGATTACAAATATCCCAGCGCCCTTAGTTGTTCGGTTGCCTCGCCTTCATTTGTTTCCACAGTGCTGTCGTTTATAACCAGCCTGAACTGTCGGATCCCAATCATTGCGTCTTTGTCCTGGGGCGTGATAAGAACCCGGAACTTTCCATCATTGGCATCAACCGCCCCCACCCTATAAAATCCGGAGTTTTCAACTGGATTGGCTTTGGTAGAATACGAAACAACCTGAACACCCTCTGCATTGTCAAGCTCTATGCCGAAAGAACCTTTTTCCTTTTCCGCATATATTTTTTGTGTTCCAGGTTTTACATAAACAACATACTTGTTTGGAGGCACATCATAGACTAATTGAATTGGATCCAGCTCGCTTTCCCAAGGGACACCATAAATGCCGTCATCTGTTTGCCTCCAGTTGTTTCCACTGGCATGCGCGGCGGAGCCTTCTGCCATTTCAATCTGTAATTCCAATTGCTCCGTGGATTTTTTGTCATTTAGATATATATCAATATATTTCTTTTTTAGGTTCGCAAGCGCCTCATATTTCGGAAAAATATCCTCTATAATAATTTTCATGTACTTTTTTTCTAGTTTCTTTGGTATCGCTATTTCTTTTCTATTTTCCACATTGTCCGGGCATGTCCAAAGCGCCATTTCTTGTTTGTTCAACTCATAGGAAAACTTATATTTAAAGTCACGAGTGATTATAAAGTAGGAGCGCTCGTTTAATCCACTATGACTTAACACATAATTCTTCACTTTCCTGGATCTGCCATTCATCACGGAAACGAGGCTTTTTCCATCAAATTTTGCTTCTGTCTGGATATTTGCCAATTCGCATAGTGTTGGCACAATATCCACATTTTCTGTCAGGCAGTCCAATTTCTTTTTGGCTGGAATGCCTGGACCTGCCAGTATGAATGGAACTTTCATTACCTCGTCAAAAGAACTCCCATGCCCCAAGAAATGACCATCTTCCCCCAACACCTCCCCATGATCTGCATTAATCAGCAGTATCGTATTTTTGTCCATTCCTGTTCTGGAAAGGTTTCCTATTATGTTTTCCATGGCCACATCCGCGCGCCGAATACTGCCATCATATAAATTTACCAAATGTCTTTTTTCTTCGTCGGTAAATTCTTTATTCTCACCATCCTCCACAGTTCCCCCTTTAACTCTCCCAACATCTTCTTTCTCAAGCCAGTGATTGTACGGTGGATTTAGCAAATGCGGAAGATGTGTGTCCATAAGATGTAAATATATGAAGTATGGCTGTCTCAACGTGTTTATTTTTTCAAGAACCAGTGGAAAAAACTCATCCAAATATACTTTGCTTCCCCCCTTTGCCGCCGGGATATATATGAATGTGTCAAATGAATTGCAAATCGCGGTTCCTTTGCCAATAAATGGTTGTGTGGAAAAACAACATGTCTCGTATCCGTTTGATCTTAAAATATCAGGAAATAGTTTTTCATAAGCTGGGGACTCACGGGGATCGACCATATCTCCACCATGGACGCATGAATTGGGAAAGTACCGTCCAGTCATATAGGAGGGAACTGATACGGGCGTCCACAAGCCTTGGGCAAAATGGTTTTCAAAAAGGACACCCCGCCTCGCAATGCCGTCCATCACCGGGGATGTCGGTCTCTTATACCCGTAACAGGACAAATGATCCGGGCGGCAGGCATCGAGAACGATCCAGATGATGTTCGGCCTGGATGCAGATTCCCGCCCTGTGTTTTGAAGCAATGGGGGCGGCTGGCCCTCGGCTCCGGCCATGCCTGCAAAAAGCGACCATGCCAACACAACCATCAATTTTTTCATGGGCAAATCTTATCATAGTTCCGGAAGGGAACAGACACGCAGGGAGGTGGCGGCGGCCCCATAAAACAGAAACCGGCGGGGCGGTCATTATGCCGTCCCCGCCGGTTGTGTTTTCAGCCGGCTATTCCGCTGAGAAGCGGTAAATGGTGTGGTGGCGGTAGGTCTCGCCGGGCTTCAGCACGGCGGAGGGCCAGCCCTCGCGGCCCTGCTTGTTGATGGAGTCGGGGAAGTGCTGGGTCTCCAGGCAGAACCCGTTGCGGTGGTGGTAGACGGCGTTGCCCTTGCCGATGTTGGTGCCGTCAAGGAAGTTGCCGCAGTAGAACTGCACGCCGGGCTCGGTGGTCCAAACCTCCATGACACGGCCCGATTCGGGCTCGCGCACCCGCGCGCCGTGGCACTTCGCTCCGGAGACCATGGTGATGAGCGGCTTTTGCAGAATAGGCGTGTCATGGGTGTTGTCACTCATCTTCCACCGCTTTGGACTTCCAATCGCATGATTTTGCTTCGTTTAGACACCTTTCATAGGCCTCCCGCAGTTCCTCCTCACCAATATTCATGTCCGATTCAAAAAATCCGACAGCGGTGCAACCGATTGCATAAGTAATCGAAGCCGCAATGGGTGCTTTGATGATAGGAAGCCATGTTGTAAGTAGTTTGCCTGCGATACTGGCGCCGGCACATAGGAAAAACTGCGCTAAAATAGTTTCTGTGACAGCGATCCCATAGCAACTACCAATGCGATAAATCATATAAGCCTCATTGGCGATAAGAAAGGGAGTGTCGGCGAGAGGTATTGGAACGAGTGCTATTGTGAAAGCGCGGCCAGCCGCCCAGTTGATTAGACTTTTTACCTCATCTTCGACATTTTTACGCCATCCGTCAGTTAGTTCAGAATAATATGCCTCCCACTGCTCAGCGAACACGTGACCCAAGGATGCCATTTCGACCGTCTTTTTTTTAAGTTTTTTCAAACCCCTCGCCGTATGACTGGATATCATAATCACTTCCACATCCGGCAAAAGTTTAGAGAAGGTTTTTGTCATGCTGTCGAACTGTTTTTTGCGCATCAACTCAACTTTTGTGACCACAACAAGGGCATGCGGCCCTAGTCTTTTTATAATTTCAACGTCTCCTTTTTGAATTCGCGCACCACTCCCATCAATGCAGTACCATATGCAATGGAACAGATTACCGGCCTTGCCGGTTGCACACCGGCGCCCAAGCTCTTTTTCAATAAGGCTTAGATATTCGTCAACACTCTGACCGCCGACCATTCCCTCGGTGTCGATAAAATTTGCCACCTCTGTTTCATACACCTCGAATTTTCTTGTACATGGAGCGCCAGTCTCCCCAATCGCCGTATCAGGGACAACACCATCATGACTCATTACTTTGATTAGGCTGGTTTTTCCTGCGCCTGTGCGGCCACAGACCAACACATTTGCTTTCATTCTTTACTCCCTTTGATGACATGAGAGCGAGCGTGTTTGTAAAACGGGCGTGAAAGAAACTCATTACACACCCGATCAGAGATATGGGTGCCTTGTTTCACTTAACCTTGTTTTTTTCGTAATACTGCACAAAAACTGACGGGTCGAACGCAAGGGCGGGGACAACCTCACCCTTGATGGTTGCGATTGCGGTTTTCTCAAACTGGTCGGCCACAAACCATCCCATTGCTGCTGTTATTGAACCAGCCACTGTGGCTTGAATCGCGGATCCGAGCACGGGTAGAAACTTCACAAGAGAACTGGCAGCCAGCATGCCAGCCACCCTTGCAAGCAATGGAAGCGCTGCATGTTTCAGTTGACCCTCATTAAACCCATAAAGCGCCGCGAGACCTCCAATCATTACAGCTTGGACTCCCATAAGCAACGGGGCATCAGCAACCGGAATAGGCGTTGCTGCAATCGTGGAGGCTCCGACAGTAGCGCTCGCAATAATAGCCCTTGCCCTTGTCTTTTTATCTTTGACGGCCTTAATTTTGGCATCAATGTCAATTTGTTGCGCCGAAATGAACGCATCACGATAGGCCTCCGGCAGCATTTTGTAACTGAGGCGCATCAAATCTTTGCACCCATCGGATCCGGCGTCCTCGTCGCTGGTCGCAATTATGCGTTCTTGGGGAACCCCGGCTTCCGTTAAGCGGCGCACCAAGGCCTCCAGTTGGCCTTCTCGGGTTATGTCCTTTTTGGTCAGCACGACAATTACATCGTTGGGGTTGAAAATATTGCGAATAAGGTTGATGTCGCAGTCCGTCACTCTTGCTCCGGATCCCTGAATCGCATACCAAACGAGATGTATATGATTGTCAACATTTTTGTCGGCCTGGCACTTTCGAATAAATTCTTTGGTTTCGGTGGTGAACCGCTCTTCTGTTTCCCCGAGTTCCAGCCCTCTTGAATCGTAGACGCAGATATCCTCCGTTTCATATTTGTCGAAACCAACTGTTTTTGGAGAACCATCCCCGATTATGCTTCGGGGTACCACGTTGCCGCAGACAGCCCTGATCAGCGAGCTCTTTCCGCATCCTGTGTAACCACTAACCAGAACGGTTGGCCGTTTCCGTTTCGCGCGCTCCTGCTGATACCCCGCGCGGAATTTCTCCTCATGAAGCTCCTGATAATGTTCATTCCCCATGTTGACCATCCTCTTGTTTTGACCGTACAAACCGGCCTTATCACCTAGTAAATGGACTGAAACACTTAATCGGCAAGGCCATGACAAATACTATAGTCTCTGGTTCTATAGTCTGTCAAGCCAGACAATAACACCAGTTTACTGGAGTGTATTCATGGCTGATCTGAATGAGGCGTTTGGTTCTGTGCTGGCTAAATACCGCCGCAGATCCGGGCTGTCCCAGGAAGCTCTTGCCTTTGAATGCGATCTTCATCCCACCTACATTAGTCAGATGGAACGGGGCATAAAATGTCCGACTTTACGGACGATATTCCGGATCGCAGATGCATTGAGCGTGTCGCCCAAGAAAATGATTGGCGATACAGAACGCTTGCTTAGAACGTTGTCATAAGCATCTGCCTGGGGGGCGTGTAAAGCATTTTACGTTCTCCTGGTCGTATTCGCCCAAGAGTTCCCGGACACGCTGAAGCGTGAGCAACATACCGGGAAGTGCCGAATCTTACATCCTTGTGAAGGGTGAGTGAGGAGAATGCTTATACCATCTCGTAAACAAAAACCGGCGGAAACGGCCTCTGTGCCGTCCCCGCCGGTTGTGTTTTCAGCCGGTTATTCCGCCGAGAAGCGGTAAATGGTGTGGTGGCGGTAGGTCTCGCCGGGCTTCAGCACGGCGGAGGGCCAGCCATCGCGGCCCTGCTTGTTGATGGAGTCGGGGAAGTGCTGGGTTTCCAGGCAGAACCCGTTGCGGTGGTGGTAGACGGCGTTGCCCTTGCCGATGTTGGTGCCGTCAAGGAAGTTGCCGCAGTAGAACTGCACGCCGGGCTCGGTGGTCCAAACCTCCATGACACGGCCCGATTCGGGCTCGCGAACCCGCGCGCAGAGCGACATTTCGCCGGGTTTTTCCTTGTCCAGCACCCAGTTGTGGTCATAGCCAAGGCCGAATTTGATTTGCTCGTCGTCGGCGTTCACCCGCGCGCCGATGGGCGCCGGGATGGTGAAGTCCATGGGCGTGCCCTTTACAGGCCGCAGCTCGCCGGTGGGGATGAGCGTCTCGTCCACGGGGGTGAAGCGCGACGCGTTGAGCATCATCTCGTGGCCCAGGATGTCGCCGCCGTTGTGGCCGCGCAGGTTGAAGTAGCAGTGGTTGGTGAGGTTGATCGGCGTGGCCTTGTCGGTCTTCGCCGAGTATTCCAGCTCGAGTTCGTTCTTTTCGGTGAGCCAGTAGGTCACCACGCAGTCGAGGTTGCCGGGATAGCCCTCCTCGCCGTCAACGCTGCGGTAGGCGAACTTCACGCCCACGGCGCCGTCGCGTTTTGCCGGTTCGCTGTTCCACAGCACCTTGTCAAATCCGGTCAGGCCGCCGTGCAGGTGGTTCAGGTCGTTGTTCACCGCAAGGGTGTACTGTTTACCGTCAAGGGTGAACTTGCCCCGCGCGATGCGGTTGCCCACGCGGCCTATGACGGAGCCGAAGTAGGGGGTCGCCTCCATGTACTTGTCCAGGTTGTCATAGCCCAGGGCCACGTCGGCCGCCGCGCCGTTTTTGTCCGGCACCCAAAGCTCGGTGATGATGGCGCCGTAGTCCGTCACGCGCATCACCACTCCGTTGCCGTTGGTCAGGGTGTACAGGCTCACCTCGCGCCCGTCGGGCATTTTTCCATAGGGGGTCTTTTCCACTGCGGGCTCCTTTTTGGGTTCGGTTTTGGCGGCCTCCGCTCCGGCGGGCCGCGCCGCGGTGAGCAGGGCCATGTCGATGAACTGCCCGCCGTCGTCCTGGTGGCAGTGCGCGGCCAGCAGGTTTTCACCGGGTTTGAGGGCCTGTTTCACCTTTTCTGTCACGTCCATGCCGCGGTAGGTGTCGCTCCACCCCTCGCCGCGCCAGATTTCCACGCCGTTGAGGTAAACCTCGGCGGCGTTGTCGTAATGGATGACAAGCTGCGCCTGCGCGAAGTCCGCGCCATCAAAAGTGAAGGACTGGCGCAGCAGGATGTCCTTGTCGCGCCACGGGGTGCGGATGCGCTTGTTCCAGCCCTCCTTCGCGCCGAAGCCGCCCGGGCCCTCCTTCCATTTCGAGTCGTCAAAGCCCGGCTTTTCCCAGCCGTCCACGGGGGCCTGCTTCGCATACTTCCAGGGGGCGGCCCCCTCGTCCCCGTTCGCGCCCACCAGCACCTTCCAGGCGGAGGCCTCCGCCGCCGGCTCAAGGGGCGGGTTGTTTTCATAGGCCGCCGCGCGCTGGTTGACGGCGCGGATGCGCGCCGTGTCGAACTTCGGCCTGCGGTCGTAGGTGTAGACGCCGTTCTGCTCCTGCTCCACGTTGGTGAGCTGGGTGTAGCAGAAGCCGAACATGAAGCGGTTGCCCAGCAGGGCGGCGGTCAGCCCCTCGTAACGGGCGTAAAACTCGTCCAGGCTCTTGGGGTTGTTGCCGTAGCCCCAGCCGTTGGGGTCGTCGGTCCAGCCGATGCCGCCGTACTCGCTCACGAAGAAGGGAACCGCCTTGTCCGCGCCGCCCGTGTAACGCCCCGGTATGCCGCCCAGCGGGCCGCACTGCGCGTCCCAGCGGGCCTTGAAGGATTCGGGGTTCTGGTCGTAGTCGTGCGCGTCGAGCACCATCGGATCGGGGTGGCCGTGGTGCCAGCCGCTGGAGTCAATCACCGGGCGGGTCGGGTCGAGGGCGATGGTCAGATCCACCATGGTGTTCTGCAGCGGGGCCGCGTCGGGCGGCGTCTCGTTGAAGGGGCACCAGCCGATGATGGCGGGGTGGTTGAAGTCGCGCCCGACAATCTCGCGCCACTCGTTGACCACAGGGTTGTCCACGGCGGGGTTTTTGTAGTCCAGGCCCCAGTTGGGGAATTCGCCCCACACCAGGTAGCCGAGTTTGTCGGCCCAGTACAGGAAGCGCGGCTCGAAGACCTTCTGGTGCAGCCGTGCGCCATTAAAGCCGCAGGCCTGCGAGCGCTCGATGTCCGCCTTCAGCTCCGCATCGCTCGGCGCGGTCCAGATGCCGTCGGGGTAGAAACCCTGGTCGAGCACAAGCCGTTGAAATATGGCTTTGCCATTAATCAAGAATGCCGATCCGTCGAGCGTGATATCGCGCATGCCAAAGTAACTGGACACGCTGTCAACTGTTTCGCCGGGCGCTTGAGCGACTTTCCCGGGTTTCAGCAGCTGAATTTCCAAATCGTAGAGATGGGGATCCGCGGGCGACCACAGGCGCGGGGCCTCGATGGGCAGCACGATTTGGTTGTCGCGGGCCTGGGCCGGCACGGCACCCTTCGCCACCACAGCGCCCTCGGCGCGGACAATGGCGCGGACTTCAAGCCCTTCCGTGGCACCTTTCAGCGAGGCGTGAAGGACCGCAGAGTGATACCGCGGCTGTGTCTCGACGCGGAATGTGTCGATATACGTTTCGCCCGCGCCTTCCAGCCAAACCGTCTGCCAGATGCCGGTGGTGGGTGTGTAGAAGATGGCGTAGCTTTCGCCGTCATGGTTTGACTGCTTCCCGAGAGGCTGAAGTCCGCTCCCCGTGTCGTCAAAGGCGTGAATTACCAGGGTGTTGCCGCCTTTGCGAAGCGCCGCGGTTGTTACGTCGAATGCGAATGCAACATTGCCGCCAACGTGCTCCCCAATGTAGCTTCCATTCAACCAGATGCGCGTCTTCCAGTCGCACGCGCCCACATGAATCCGCAGCCTTGGACTGCTCCATTCCGCTGGGACCTGGAAAGTCCGCCGGTACCAGACGTTTTTCACAAAATTCCGCCGGCCGATTCCCGAAAGCGGACTTTCCCGGCAGAATGGGACGTTAATCTTTTCCGGATAGGCCTCGGGACCGAGAAAACGCGCAGGGTCGTAGGAGTCGCTTTCTGCAAACTCCCACTGCCCATTCAAGTTCAGCCACTCGGCCCGCACCGCCTGCGGCATCGGATGTTCCGGGCGGGGAATGGCCGTTCCCTCGGCGCCAGCCACCATACACACGAAAAGCGTTGACGAAACAGCGGAAAGAACCCTGCGGTTCATGGCGTGTGCCCTCCCAAAGCTGAAGATTGCCCCGGCCCAGTATGCGATGCACCGTCTCGGCGGTGCAAGGACGGCGGCAAGCTCAGGGGCCGGGCGTTGCACGGGCGCTGAGCCGCTTCAACCCCTCCGCAGCGGGGCTGAAGTCCGGTTCATTCGCGAGAATGGCTCGAAAGCGCGCTTCCGCGCCTGACAAATCCCCCAGCTGTTCCAAAAAGGTGGCGCAGGCCATGCCGACAATCGGCGAGGCCGGGTCCAGGCGCACGGCCTCCTCGAAATCCGCGCGCGCTTCTCCAGTTCGGTTTTGCGCGGCGCGGACCATTCCGAGCATCATGTGAACCTGCGCTTCCCGGGGCGCACGCTCGAGCGCGGCCAAGGCGCACTTTTCTGCCTGCACGAGATTGCCGGCCTGCCGGTGCAATGCCGCCAGCACAAGATGGTTCTCCGCGATATCGGGCCACCGCTCGCTTCCCTTCGTGCGCAGTTCTATTGCGTCTTGAGGCCGTCCGGCTTTGGCGTAGGCATCCGCGAGATGGAAATAGACAAAGGGATCGGGAACAGGCGAAACCTGCCTGGCTTTTTCGAGTTCTGCAATCGCCTTCGCCACATTTCCCTCTTGGAGCAGCATGATTCCGTAATTGGTGTGCGCAATCGCATTGTTGTCGTCGAGCGCCAGGGCATGCAGATAGAACGGCTCGGGCGTGCGCCACAGTTCGGCCTGAACCCGCGCCTGAACTGCGAGTACAAGGAGCAATCCTCCGGTTGCCAGAGCGACCAGCGGCTGCGGCAGCCGGCATTTCCGGATGATTTCCGCGCCGAGCCAGACAGCCATGATGAAAATGCCCGTGAGGGGCAGGTAGGTATACCGGTCGGCTTCCACTTGGACGGCATTGCGTACAATGCCGCAGGTGGGCAACAGGATGACGACATACCACGCCCAGCCAGCCAGGAGATAAGGCCGCTTGCGGCGCTGCGCCAGACAGACGGCGGAAATGCCTGCCAGAATGGTGAAAGACAGCAGCACGCGCCACAGAGGGGGCATATCACCATTGTCTGTGTACAGGAAAGAAAAATCATGCGGGAAGACAGTCTTCCACAGATAGGTGGCAAACACGACCAAGGCGGAGGCCAGACGGTTCGCCAGCGGCACTTCAATCTCTCGAAAGATCGCTTGGTGCGACATGGAAACCGCGTAAGTGCCGATGGTGCCAGCCAGCGCGAGCAGGAAGAGCGG
>JBHEKP010000189.1:0-11792 GCA_041859375.1 Candidatus Hydrogenedentales bacterium
CAGGCGACTCCACCCCCTCCACGGTGACGCGCGCGGCGACAGCCGTGTCGGCGGAGGGGTTGACCACCTTGAGGATGACCCCCTTTCCGCCGGGTATTTTCGAGGCGACCAGATTCAACGGCGCGGGGGCCTCGGCGCGGACCAGTTCCGCGGAGAAGTTGTCGCGGTAGAGTTTCATGACCAGATAGTTCGGCGCGACAAAGGTGCGGAAGGAGTCGTGGTTGATGAAGGCGTTGTCCCATGCGGCCGCGCCCACCTTTCGGATGAACAGGGCGGGGCAGCTCATGGTGATCTCGCCGCCGTGCCGCTCAAATCCGTTGAGCACGAGCCCGGCGTAAAGCCCCGTGCGCAGTTTCACCGACTGCTGGTTCCATTCGGTGCAGGCGATTTTAACCTCCGGCGTGGGCGAGGCGGCGATGATCCGCGCAGTCTGGTGCAGAAATTCGGGGTAGTCCGCGCCGTTTTTCATCTCGTCGGCAAAACTGCCCTCCATGTAGTGGTGGGTGCTGAGCCAGTCCATGCGCGTTCCCGCCAGCCCGATCATGCGGCGGTTCCATTCCAGGTCCATGCCGCCGCTGCCGCAGAGCAGGAATTTCAGGTTCATGGCGGGGAATTTCGCGCGGATGGCGTCCACAAAGCGGCACGCCCGCGCGGCGTAGGCCTCCACGCCCATGGGCCAGGTCTCATTGCCGATTTCCCAGAAGCGCACGTTGAAGGGCGCGGGATGTCCGTGCCGCGCGCGGAGCGCGCCCATGGGCGTGTCCGCGGCGCCGTTGCAGTACTCGATCCAGTCGAGCGCCTCCTGGATATAGGCCCCCTCCTGCTCCTGGGGCTCGTGGTGGCCGATGTTGAGCACGATCACCGGTTCGGAGGGGAGATCGCGGCAGAGGCGCGCGAACTCCGCCGTGCCAAAGAGGTTGGGGTCAATCCCGCCCCAGATGTAATTCGGCCTGGGGGTCCGCTCCCGCCGCGGCCCCACGCCGTCGCGCCAGCGGTAATGCTCGGCGTAGCAGCCGCCGGGCCAGCGCAGGAAGGCCGGGGCGATGTCGCGCACCCGGTTGTAGACGGCGGGGCGGTAGGGCATGTCGGCGCGGCGCAGGGTGAGCAGGTCGGCCTGGATTTTCCCCTCCCCCTTCAGCGCCATGCGCAGCACCGCCTTGTCCGTGTCGGTTTTCGGGCTGAACGCCAGCGGATACTCGGTCCACTCCCCCGCGTCCACGGCAAGGGTGCGCGTCTGCCCGCCGCCGCCGTCGAGGGACACCTCGACCGTGCCGCGGCCGCGAAGCCAAACGGAGCCCTCGTAGGCCACGCCGCCGTTGACGGGCAGGTTGTCCTGCATGATGCCGCCGCCGTCGCCGGTGGACTCAATCTCCTGGCAGCGCACACCGCTGAGGGCGTCCCCCGCCAGCCGGTAATTCATGCCGGGGGCGTCTTCGGGCCAGGCTTTCCAGAGTCCGGAAATCGCGCGTGCCCGCGCGGGCGGTTCCAGCCGGAACACCCCGCCGCCCTCCGACTCCAGCCGGGCGTTGCGGTATTCCGCCTGGGTGGCCCAGACCCCCAGCCCCGCCCCCGCCGATTCCGTGTCCTCCGTGTTGAAGGAAACCACCGTTTTGCCGTCGAGCATGCAGACGGCCCGGCTCCCCTCCATCTCCACGCGGATGGTGTACCAGCGCCCCGCCTCGATGCGGGTGTCGGTGCGCGTGCCCTCCACCGCCGAACGCCCCCCGTTCACCTCATGCTCCACCGCCGACCACTGGTTGCCCCAGCCGCCCAGGTTCCACCAGTAAAAGTTGTCCTTGTCCCGAACGCGGAAGAGGATGAGAAACCCCTCCGAACCCGACGTCTTGCGCGCCTCCAACGAAAACACCTGTTTTTCACTGGCGCCCAGTCCGAACACCGCATGGGCGTCCATGCCCGAAGCCTCCAGCACGTCCCCCGCAAAAGCCCATTCGCCGTTCACCACCGTGACGCCTTCGCCCAGATTGGAGCCCGCCTCCTCGAAGCCGCAGCAGCGGACGATCTGGCCGTCCAGCCCGTCCACCACGGAGTCGTAGATGTGCTCCAGGAAATGCCCGTACAGGCGCGAATCCGCCGTGCCCGCCTTTTCGCCCGGCCACACATGGATTTCGGCGGCGGGCTCCCCGGCCCCGGCCATCAGCCCGGAAAAAAACAGCATGCCCGCGATTAGCATCAGGAAGGTTCCTTGTTGTGGTTGTTTCACCGCCTCAGCCCAGAATCCCGCGCAGCGCGTCCCCGTTGTCGCGGAGCCAGCGGCACACGTCCCCAACGATGTCCGGCACGGTCCGCTCCGGCCGCCAGCCGCAGAATTCCGTGAGGCGGCGGTGATCGGTGATGTACACAGGCACGTCCGCCGCGCGCGTTTCCGGTTCCGACGCGATGTCAATGCGCCGCCCCGACGCGGCGGCGCAGATTTCCGTCAGTTCGCGCAGGGACGCGCTTACGGCACGTCCGCCGCCCGCGTTGAACACGCGCCCCGCGAAACGGTCCATGCCCAGCGCCTCCATGCGCACCAGGCCCAGAAGGTCCGCCACATGCAGCATGTCGCGCACCTGCCTGCCCGCGCCGCCGTAGCCGATGTACTTGAGTGCCCCGCCGAACATGTGCCGCGCCGCCCACAGCGCCACCACGCCCTGGTCCACCCGGCCCATCTGCCACGGCCCCGCGATGACGCCGCAGCGGTTCACCACCGCCCGCAACCCGTACATTTCGGCGTACTCCGTGATGAGCAGCTCCGCGCAGAGTTTGGTGGCGCCGTACAGGGAGCGCGCCCCGGCGAGGGGAAAGTCCTCGGAAACGCCCTCCTCCGACGCGCCGGGCAGGGGCTGCTCTTCGGCAAGATCAAAGCGGGTTTCCCCTTCGGTGTATGCCAGCCGGTTCAGCGCGGCCACGGGGTACACCCGGCTGGTGGACAAAAAGATGAAGGCCGAACCGTGGCGGCGCGCATGCTCCAGGCAGTTCACCGCCCCGGCGAGGTTGGCGTCGGTCACGTAGGCGGGGGAGCCGTCATAGCCCGCGAGCACGGAGGGCTCCGCGCTGCACTCCACCAGCAGATCCGCCGGGCCGCAGTCCGCAAGATCGGAGGGGCAGCGCACGTCGCCATGGACAAATTCCACCCCCGCCGCGCGCAGCCGGGGCAGGTTCAGCTCCGAACCGCGCCGTTTCAGGTTGTCCAGCGCCACCACGCGCCCCGCGTCGCCCGCCTCCTTGAACCCCATCGCCAGGTGCGCGCCCACGAAGCCCGCGCCGCCGGTCACCAGTATCGTCTTCATCGTTGTGCCTCCGCCGCCATGCTAGCGCACCGGGCGCGCGGGGTCAACCATCCAAACAAAAAAGCGCCCGGACCACGGGATCCGGACGCTGTGGGGATAATGGGATAGGGTCAGACCCGTTCGATGTAGGAGCCGGTGCGGGTGTCCACCTTGAGCTTGTCACCCTCGTTGATGAACAGGGGCACCTGGATGGTGGCGCCCGTCTCAAGGGTGGCGGGCTTGGTGGCGCCGGAGGAACGGTCGCCCTGCACGCCGGGGTCGGACTTGGCCACGGTGAGCACCACGTGGGAGGGCACCTCGACGCGGATCACCTTCTCGTTGTAGAAGAAAAGGGAGGCGTTGCTGTTCTCCTTCATCCAGAGGTGCGCGTCGCCGACCACGCCGGGGTTGACGGCGAGCTGCTCGAAGGTCTCGTTGTCCATGAAATGGTAGAGGTCGCCGTCGTTGTAGAGGTACTGCCAGGGCTGCTGCTCGATGCGGGCCTCGTCGAAGCGCTCGCCGGAGCGGAATGTCTTTTCGAGCACGCGCCCGGTGAGCACGTTCTTGAGCTTGGTGCGCACGAAGGCGCCGCCCTTGCCCGGTTTCACATGCTGGAATTCCACGATTTCCATCAAATCGTTGTCCAGCTCGATCACAACGCCGTTTCTGAAGTCTGCGGTGGATATCATTCGTTGAGCACCTGTAGTTGCTTGGGGATTGTTGTCAGCACGTCGCACCCGTCCTCGGTGACGACGACCAGATCTTCTATTCGCACCCCGCCCTGGCCGGGCAGGTATATGCCGGGTTCAATGGTGACCGCCATGCCAGCCGCCAGCACGGCGGCGGACTGCGGGTTGAGCCGGGGGCTTTCGTGTATTTCCAGCCCCACGCCATGGCCGGTGCCATGGCCGAAACGGGGGCCGTACCCCGCCCGCGTTATCACTCCGCGGGCCGCCGCGTCCACATCGGCGGCGCGCACCCCGGCGCGCACGGCGGCCAGCGCGGCCTCCTGCGCCTCCAGGGTGACCCGGTGGATCTCCTCGACCCACGGGGCGGAAATCCTACCGTAAACCCACGTGCGAGTCAAGTCGGAGCAGTACCCGTCCACCTCGCAGCCGCAGTCAACCAGCACCAGGTCGCCGGATTTCAGTGGGTTGCCGCCCGGAACGCCGTGGGGCAGGGAACTGCGCGCGCCAAAAAGGACGATGGTGTCAAAGGAGGGCCTGCGCGCGCCCCGGCGCTTGAATTCATACTCCAGCAGGGCCGCCGTCTCACGTTCGGTCACCCCGGCGCGCAGCCCCCGGACCACCTCCAGCAGGCTTTCCTCGGCAATGGCGCAGGCGCGCCGGATCGAGGCGGTTTCCCCGGCGTCCTTGCGCTGGCGCAGTCCGTCCACCAGCGCGGGCGCGGGCCGAAGCTCCCCGGAAAAGGCGTCCGCCACCGCGTCACGCCGGGTCACGCTCATCCGGTCCGGCTCGAAGAGGGCGGTGCCGGCGTCAAGCGCGTCCAGCCATTCCCCGGCGCGGGTTTCCAGCGAGCCCTCCACCACCACCATCTCCACTCCCGGCGCCCGCTGCGTCTCCGCCTGCTCCGCGTAGCGGAAGTCCACCAGCAGCACCGCCCGCGACGCGGTGACAATCACCGCCGAGGTGCTGCCGTGAAAACCCGCAATCCACGCGTTGGCGGAGGGATCGAGGCTCACCAGCGCGCCCGCCCCCTGTTCCGCGATGAGGGCGCGAAGCCCCGCCAGCCTGTTTTCTGCGCCCATTGCCGCAATGCCTCCTGCGTCCTGGAAATCCCCGCGCGGGCTGTGTCACAGGGGCATGCCCATGTTCCACCGCTTTTGCTGGAGTTCCTCGGCGTCTTTTTTCAGTTTTTCCGACTGCCGCGCGTACTGCGCCGCCTCCGCCTCGTTTCCGGACGCGCGCAGCAGCCGCGCCATTTCCGCGAGCCCGAAGGACCAGTGCCGCAGGTAACCGGGAATGTTCGGGCATTTCTCCGCCACCGAACGGATGTGGCCCAGCGCATCGGCCATCACACCGGTCCGGTCGGCGGTGTCTGAATCGTACACGGCTTTGTAAACCAGCATTTCCGCGTAGAAATGCTCCATCTCCGCGCTTTTCGGATCACGTTCATGGGCGCGTTCCGACCAGTCATAGTACCCGGCGCGCCAGCGGGGCTGATCCTCCAGATGCTTGGGGCCGAAAACATTCTCCGCCAGCAGCCGCCGCCACTGGGCGATGTGCATGGCCAGCTCGGGATCATGGGGAAAGCGGCTGTCAATGCGCTCCAGCTCCGCCGTCCACGCCTCGATCCCCTCCAGTGCCGCCTTCAACGCCAGGCCGGGCCGGTTCAGGCCGATCATGCACGACAGGGCCGGGCGTTCGCCCGGTTGCATGGGACGGTATTTTCCCGGCGCGTCCCGCAGGGGCGCGTAAAACTCAAACGTGGCCCAGCGGTTCACATCCGGCATCAGGAGCAGCGCGTCCGCAAAGGGAATCTTTGGCGGATTGGGCGTCGGCTTCCCCTCCGACTGCGCCGCGTAAAAGGCGTCCGCGTATTTCTTGTAGTCGGTGACAAAGTATTGGGCCAGCTGCATCCGGCGCATGAGTTCCTGCTCGCTGGTCATGTTCATGAAGGCAAGGCGGCCCAGGCACAGCTCCCTCAGCCACACCCGCGCGCCCAGCCCCGAGGCCAGCGCCAGCGCCACCAGCAGCGCCACCGCGGCGGCCTGCCGCACCGTCGCCCGAACGGGGGAGACGGCCGTGGGGGGGGTGTTTACGGGTGTTGCGGCGGAAGGCCGCCCCACGAGCAGCCCCGCGAACACCATGACAATCATCACAAGCGACGGATGGGAGAAGTTGATGTCAATGAGGGCGTGCAGGCAAAAGGCCAGCAGGCCGCAGTAAAGGCCCGCCACCCAGAAAATCCCGGGCTCCCCGCGCCCCCGCAGGATGCGCAGCGCGCCCGCGCAGAAAAGCGCCGCCCAAAAGCCCAGGAAACACAGCCCGCCAAACACACCCGTTTCGATGAACATCTGGAGGAAGCTGTTGTGCGCCTCCTGCACGTCGCCCGCGCCAAGGTACTGGTACTGCGGATAGGCGACGGGAAAATTGCCCAGGCCCACGCCGGTCCAGAAATTGTCGAGAAAAATGGAAAGACCCACGCGCCAGTAGGTAATCCGGACGCGGAAGGAGGCGGGATCCATCAGCTGCTGCGCGCCCACCTGGACGCCCTGCATGGTTATTTCATTGCTCTGGTGCGGCGCGGCGGGCTGCTGCGCGCCAGCCTCCATTCCGTGGCCGGTCAGCGCCAGCGCGCACAGGCACAGGAGCAGCGCGGCGGCGCCCGCCAGCCATTTTGGCAGCAGCGCCCGCCGTCCCGAAAGCCACCACAACAGCAGGGTCCACACGGCCGCCGCCGCAAGGGCGAGCATGGCGCCGCGTGAATAGGTCACCCACAGCGCCCACAGCTCCAGCAACAGCGCAAGCCCCAGCGCGGCGCAACCCGCCGTCAGGCCGTAGCGCCGCCAACCGTGCTTTTGCAGAAAGAACAGCGTCCAGAGACCGGGCACGGCGCCCGCCGCAAGCGAAATTACCAGCAGGGCCCCCGGAGACAGGTACCAGGGGAGGGGCGTCGCGCGGAACACAACGGGAAACTGGGCGGAAAGGATTGATGTCAGCGCCACGGCAAGCCATACGGCCACCGTTGCGGCCATCGCCCCGCGGCGTGTGGCCGGAACGATGGTTGCGCGGTCGCGCATGGCGGCGCGCATCCCCCCCCAAAGCCCCGCCAGACCCGCCGCTGAAAGTGGCAGCACAAGAGCGAGATAGGCCCCGAGGCTGTTGGGAAAGAGCATGGTGCCGAAGGCGCGGTTGATGTTGAAACGGCGCGCCAGTTCCGGGGTGACCTTGTCCGTGCCGAAATTCTCCATCAGCAGCCGGGGATCCTCGGTCAGCCGGTTGCGCAGGAAGGGCAGCAGGTACTCGTAGTGCAGAATGCTGAAAAGGGCCTGCGCGCCGCCCGCCGTCAGCAGCGCCGCCAGCAGCAGCCCCCGCGCGGCGCGGCAGTCCGCCGCGTTCACCGTCAGCAGCAGGAACACGATGAAGGAGAACCAGCGCATGAGCTGGATGCCCGTGGCGTGCGCCTGCCAGGTGGTTGCCAGCCCGGCGAGGGCGATCAGGAAAAAAAGCGCCAGGGGCGCGAGCCACCCCAGCCCGCGCACCGGTCCGCCGCGCAGGGCCGTCCGCGCCGCCCACAGCGCCGCCAGGAAGTAGACGCCGAGGGAGAAATAGAAGTTGTCCGGCTTGAAGGTGTACCCGTCAATCCAGGGGCGCATCAGCATGAGCGCCGCCAGCCCCACGGAGGGGTGGACGATGCCCCCGAGCATCACCAGTCCCAGCCCCGAGACCACGGCGGCGAGATCGTAGTTTCCCCGCGAGATCATGATCGGGTTGGAGAAGTCCAGCAGCAGCGCCAGTGATGTCTTGACCGGTGAAAGCGCGCCGAGCGAGGCCGCGCCGAACATCATGGCCAGCAGGGCCGCGGCGGAGGCTGCCATGAACACCGCCGTCCGCGGCGGGGCGAAGGTTTCCGGCCACCAGCCCTCCGGCCCCGGGGTTAAGGCCGGAATGCCGGTCTTTTTCACAGTGTTCCGCATTTCCCTCATTCCCTTCCTCCTCCGTTCTTTCCCGCGTTCATCAGCAGCACAATCAGCAGGAACATGCCCAGGGTCTGGGTCAGGATGATCACCGTGCCGGCCGTGTCCAGCTTGGGCAGAAGCGCCCCGTTCAGCCCCACCACGGCGGCCACCATCAGGATGAAGCCCACCGCAAGCGGCTTGGACATGCCCACCTCCACCAGGCGGTGGGAGAAATGGCGCTTGTCGCCCAGGAAAATGGAGTCCCCGTTGCGCACGCGGATGTACACCACGCTGAGCGTGTCAAAGAGGGGCACGCTCAACGCAAGCACGGGCGCGACCACGGCGATGCGCGATCCCTCGCCCTCGATGTGGAAGGTGCCCACCACGGCGACCGTGGCCAGAAAATATCCGTTGAACATGGCGCCGCAGTCGCCCATGAAGATGCGCGCCGGGGGCCTGTTGTGCCAGAGGAAGCCGCCCACCGCGCCCATGAAAATCAGCAGCAGCAGCCGCACCATCCGCTCGTCCTCGATGGGCTGCACGCACAGGAAAAAGGTGCCCGCCGCAATGACCGACACGCCGCCGCTCAGCCCGTCCATGTTGTCCAGCAGGTTCATGCTGTTGATGATCAGCACCACCCAGAACATGGTGACCAGCGACGAGGTGACCGGATCCCGGAAAATAAAAATTTCTATGCGCAGCCCGAAAAGCACCAGCACCAGCGCGACCGCAATCTGCCCGAGCAGCTTCATGCGCGGCCTGAGCACATGCATGTCGTCCACCACGCCGAGGGCGAAAATCATGATGCCGCCGATGAGGATGCCCGTCATCTTGTAGCCGCCGTCCTCGCCCAGGAACCCGAGAAGCTCCCTCTCGATGTACTCCATGCCGAAGCGGTGGGTGAACGCCGCGGCCAGCAGGTGGCCCAGCACCACGATGTAAAAGGTGAGGAAAATCGCCGCGCCCCCCAGTAGCGGCGTCGGGATGTGGTGAATCTTGCGCCCCGCCGGATGGTCCAAAATGTCCCATTTGACGGCAAGCCGCCGCGCAACCGCGGTCAGCGCGAAGGAAAGGGCGAGGGAGACCCCGAGAAGATATCCGTACAGTATCAAGGTGTCAGTGCGCATCGGCCTTCTTTCCGTCCAGCGCCTCCAGGTAAAGCTCATACTCCATGCGGGCCACCCGCTCCGCGTTGAATTCGGCGCGGACCCTGGCGCGGGCGTTTGCGCCCAGCCCCGCGCGGCGCGCGGGGTCCGACAGCAGCGCGTTCAGCGCCTCCGCCAGCGCGGCGGGATCGCCCGGCGGCACGTTGACTCCGGTCACCCCGTCGAGGTTGGCCGTCTCCACGCCCGTGCCCAGGCGCGTGGCCACCACCGGCCTGCCGCAGGCGTGCGCCTCCAGGATGGAAATGCCGAAGGCCTCGCTGCGCTCCACCGACGGGAAGGCGAACACCGCGCAGGCGTGCAGGTGCGCCACCAAATCCGCCTGTGTCAGCGCGCCGGGAAAGGCGGCGTCCACTCCCGCCCGCCGGGCCTGTTCCATCACCGCCGCGCGCTCCGGCCCGTCGCCCGCAATCACCACCCGCGCGCGCAGGGCGCGGGCCGCCTCCACCAGCACGGGCAGTCCCTTGTAGTAGCGGTGCCGCCCGGAAAACAGCACAAAGTCGCCGCCGTGCTCCGCGCGCAGCGCCGCCACCCGCGCCGGATCCGGCGCATCAAACTCCTCCGGCAGGATGCCCAGCGGCACCACCCGGCACTTGTCCGCCACCTCCCGCAGCACCGCCGAACCTTCGGCATAAGCCCGCGAGGTGGGCAGAATCATAGCACTTTGCCGCAAAAAGCGCATCAGCGCGGGCCGGTAAAGGCGCATCATCGACGCCTGGCGCACCACGTCGCTGTGGTAGCGCACCACCACCGCGCCCCGGGGCCGCGCCAGCAGGCAGCCGATTTCCGCCGTCGGGTTTGGCGAGTGGACCACCACCACGTCGGCGCGGATGCGGCGCAGGTGCCAGGGGAAAAGGGGCGCGGCCGGCGCGCCCTGAAGCCGGAACCACTCGCCCGTCTCCACCACATGCGTGCCGTCCCGGTCTGCCGTGCGCCCGAAAACCGAACGGGCGCAGGAAAGCGCCCCCACCTCCGCCCATTGGCGCTGGAAGCGGCACATCAGCGCCATGTGGCGCTCCACGCCGCCGTGCACCGGCGGGTCGGTGTCTTTGTAAACATGGAGAATTTTCACGTCTGTCCCAGTGCGGGTTGGCCTGTATTCTTTCAGATGCCCGCCGTGCGGGGCAATAAAACCCGCGCCGGACTGGGAACGGGCGCGCGCGGCGTGGTAAAGTTCGGGCGCAAGTGCGCGTTACAGGAGTTGAACCATGCGTTTGATCATTGCCAAGCCACGCGGCTTCTGCGCGGGCGTGGACCGGGCCATCCGCAGCGTCGAGCAGGCGCTGGAACGGCACGGCGCGCCGGTGTACGTGCTCAACAACATCGTCCACAACGCCCATGTGGTGGAGGAACTGCGCGCGAAGGGCGCCGTGTTTGTGCGCTCCATGGACGAGGTGCCCGAGGGGGCCTACCTCCTGTTCAGCGCCCACGGCGTGGCCCCGGAGCGCTGGGAGCACGCGGAGCGGCTCCGGCTCCAGGTCATCGACGCCACCTGCCCGCTCGTGGAGAAGGTGCACCACGAGGCGCGCCGCTTCGCCGCGAAGGACTTCACCGTCATCCTGATCGGCGAGGAGGGACACGACGAGACGGTGGGCACCATGGGATGGGCCGCCGGGCATGTGCGGCTGGTGCAGACGGTGGAGGACGCGGAGCGCCTCGCGGTCCCCGATCCGGACCAGGTGGCCTACATCACCCAGACCACGCTCAGCGTGGAGGACTGCCGCCGCGTCATCGAGGCGCTCAGGCGGCGCTTCCCCGCCATCCGCGGTCCGGTGCGGGAGGACATCTGCTACGCCACCTCCAACCGCCAGGCCGCCGTGCTCGCCCTCGCGCCGGAGGCGGACCTGGTGCTGGTGGTGGGCGATCCGGAGAGCGCGAACAGCACCCGGCTGCGCGACATCGCGCGCGGCCTGGGCCGCGCCGCGCACCTCATCCCCGACGCGGGCGGCCTGCGCCCCGAATGGCTGGAGGGGGTGGAAACCATCCTGCTCACCTCCGGCGCCTCCGTGCCCGAACGGCTTGTGGCGGGGGTGGTGGACTGGTTCAAACAGCGCGGGCCCTGTTCGGTTGAGGAGCGCACCCTCGTCGAGGAGGACGTGGAATTCCGACTGCCCAGGGAACTCTCCTGACGGTGCCCTCAGGGCCAGGCCTTGAGCGACCTCCGCGAAACGTGGCGTTCCACGCGCTGTTCCCCGCCGTCCTCGTGTATGGACAGCACCACCCGCTTCGGGGTCAGCGTGACAATGCCGAAGGAGGCCCGCTCGTCCCGGTCAACGGCGCGCTTCAAATGGCCGGGGTTCATGTAAAGCGCGCCGCCCTCCTCGCCCAGCTCCGCCTCGTGCGTGTGGCCGAAAAGAAGAATATGCGCGCCGGACCGCTCCCGCTCCGCATCGGCCAGGCTGTGGGCGAAGCACAGCCGCACTCCGGCGGCCGTCTCTGTCCGCACCCGCCGGGCGCGGTTGGCGTACTCGTCGCACCACAGCCCGGGAACGCCCCAAACCGGATACCCCGCCGCCTCCAGTTCGGTGATGTCGCGCCAGTCGTCGCCGAGGTGAATGATGCGCCCCGCGCCGAAACGCCCCAGCATCGTGTCCGCGGCGCGGAACATGAGCGCGCGGTTGCCGTGGGTGTTGCTCATCACGCCGATGACGGCGGAAAGGCCGTCCACGGCGCTCAGTCCCCCGGCTCCGCGGGGGCCGCCGCGGCCTCCGCGGCCTG
>JBHEKP010000345.1:0-6810 GCA_041859375.1 Candidatus Hydrogenedentales bacterium
CAGGCCCGCGCGCGCCAGTGGTCGAGGAGTTCCCCGACCAGTTCCTCCGGGGTGACCCGCGGCGTCCAGCCGGTGTCGTTGCGCAGGCGGCTGTTGTCGCCGCGCAGTTCGGGGATGTCCACGGGGCGCATCCGCGCCGGATCGGGCGTGATTTCGAAGGGCACCCGCGCGGCGCGGCGCATCATTTCGAGCAGCGCGCCCATGGATTCGGCCCGGCCCGAGCAGATGTTGTACACGCCGCCGGACACGCCCTTTTCCGCCGCGAGCGCGTAGGCCCGCACCACGTCGCGCACATGGAGAAAGTCGCGGCGCGCCTCCAGGTTGCCCGTGCGCAGCACGGGCGGCTGTTTCCCCGCCTCGATGGCCGCCACCTGCCGCGCGAAGGCGGGCAGCGCGAAATGGTCCGTCTGGCCGGGGCCGGAATGGTTGAAGGGGCGCAGGCGCACCACGTCCAGCATACCCGCGCGGGACAGGCAGGCGCAGTAATGATCCGCCGCCGCCTTGGAAACGGCGTAGGGGTTTTCAGGACACAGGGGATGGTCCTCGGAAACCGGAAGGGTGCGCGGGGAACCGTAGGCCTCGGCGCTGCCCACATACAGGAGCCGCGCATGGGGCATGGCCGCGCGCATGGCGCCGGCGAGGTGGATCACCCCCTCCGTGTTGATGCGGAGGTAGGCCGCCGCCGCCGCAAAGCTTTCCGCCACGGAGGCCGCCGCCGCCAGATGGAACACCACCGCCGCGTCCGCGGCCCATTCCGCCAGGGTCCGCACCGGCGCGGAATCGGTCAGATCACAGGCCAGATAGTCCGCCTCCGGCGTTTCCGGCACGCGCCGGTCGGTGCGCAGCACCCGCCAGCCGTCGTCCGACAGCCGGGCGCAGAGCACGCGGCCCACAAAACCCTCCGCCCCGGTGACCAGCGCGGTGCGGCCCATCAGCCATCCGTCCTGCCGTGTGCGATTTCCATGCGCACCCGCTCCAGATCGGCGTCCACCATCATTTCCACCAGTCCCCGGAAGCTCACCTCGGGCCGCCAACCCAGCTTTTGGGCCGCCTTGGACGCGTCGCCCAGCAGCAACTGCACCTCGGCGGGCCGGTAAAAGGCGGGGTCCTCCACCACGTGCGCGTGCCAGTCCAGCCCGGCGCGGGCGAAGGCAATCTCGCACATCTCGCGGACCGTGTGGGTCTCGCCGGTGGAGATGACGTAGTCGTCCGGCGCGTCCTGCTGGAGCATGAGCCACATGGCGCGGACATAGTCGCCCGCGAAGCCCCAGTCGCGGCGCGCCTCCAGGTTGCCCAGGCGCAGCTCGCGCATGAGCCCGTGCCTGATGCGGGCGACGCCGTCGGTCACCTTGCGCGTCACGAATTCCAGCCCGCGCCGGGGCGACTCGTGGTTGAACAGGATGCCCGAGACGGCGAACATGCCGTAGCTTTCCCGGTAGTTCACGGTAATCCAATGGCCGTAGACCTTGGCCACGCCGTAGGGGCTGCGGGGGTAGAAGGGCGTGCGCTCGGTCTGGGGCGTCTCCTGCACCTTGCCGAACATCTCGCTGGACGAGGCCTGGTAGAAGCGGATGGACTTGTCCACCACACGGACGGCCTCCAGCATGCGGGTAACCCCCAGCGCGGTGACGTCGCCGGTGAGGATGGGCTGTTTCCACGACGTGGGCACAAAGGACTGGGCCGCCAGGTTGTACACCTCGCGGGGGCGCACCTCGCCGAGAACATCCACAAGGGACACCTGGTCGGTCAGATCCGCCTGGACCAGCGTGATCCGGTCCTTCACGGAACGGATGCGCTCGAAGGTCTCCGTGCTGGACCGGCGCACCAGCCCCCACACCTCGTAGCCCTTTTCGAGCAGCCATTCCGCCAAATAGGAGCCGTCCTGGCCCGTGATTCCCGTGATTAAAGCGCGCGGCGCGTCCGCCATGATGATGTGTCCTCCTTGCTGTTGTCGTTTAATCATGCCAGACCCCCGCCGCCAAGGCAAAACCGGCGCGCCGGCGCGCGCATGTGGTATCATGGCCCCGTGTTTTGATCAACCGGTTGTTTTTTGGGGAACCGTCCGCCATGCAGCTCGTTTCGGTCATCGTGCCGTGCTACAACGAAAAGGAAAACGTGCCCGTGCTCCTGGAGCAGGTGCGCACGGTGTTCCTCTCCCTGCCGGACTATGAATGCGAGTGCCTGTTTGTGAACGACGGCAGCACCGACGGCACCCGCGAGGTGCTGGACGGGCTGGCGGCGCAGTTTCCGGAGCTGCGTCCGGTGCATCTTGCGCGCAACGCGGGCCAGTCGGCGGCGCTGGTGGCGGGGATGCGGCTGGCGCGGGGGGAGTACGTGCTCACGCTGGACGGCGACCTGCAGAACGACCCGCAGGATTTTCCACGGTTTCTTGAACTGCTCAGGGAATACGACTGCGTCTGCGGCTACCGGGCGCGGCGCAACGACTCCTGGGTGCGCAAGCTGTCCAGCAAAGTGGGCAACGCCGTGCGCGACGCCGTGCTGCACGACGGCATCCGGGACTCCGGGTGCGGGTCGAAGGGGTTCCGCCGCAAATGCCTCCGGCACATCGTGCCCTTCAACGGCGCGCACCGCTTTTTCGCGGTGGTGATGCGCCGCGCGGGCATGACGATTGTGGAATGCCCGGTCACCCACCATCCGCGCCGCCATGGCGTGTCGAAGTACGGCATCAACAACCGGCTCTGGCGCGGCATTTACGACCTCATCGGCGTGGGCTGGCTTGCCAGGCGCATGGTCTTTCCCGTGGTGGAAGGCGAAGACGGGGGGTAACCCCTCATTTTTCGGGCATGTGCTTTTCCAAAAAGGCCTTCAGCGCCGCCGTGTAGGCGTCCTTTGACTCAAACTTGCAGCCGCCGTGCCCGCCGCGCAGCTCCAAAAACATCTTCGGCGCGGTGATTTTTTCATACAGCCGCTCCGCATGGGCGAAGGGGACCACCGTGTCATCGCGGCTGTGGGCCACCAGCACGGGCCGCTGATATTTCCCCACCTTTTCAATGTTCTTGTAATTAATCCGGGATATCCAGTGGATGGGCACCCAGCCGTAGGTGTCGGCAAAAACGTCCGGCACGGAGGTGAAGGTGCACTCCAGCATGATCGCGCCGGGGGTGACGGCGCTGGCGAGATCAGCGGTGACGCCGCCGCCCATGGACGCGCCAATGAGCAGAATCCGCTCCGGCGGAACGCCGAGGGGGCCGGTGAGGTGGCTCCACATGGCGCGCGCGTCGGCGCAGCAGCGGGCCTCGGAGGGCTCCCCCCCGCTTTGCCCGTAACCGCCGTAGTCGTAGAGCAGCACCGAGCAGCCCAGTTCCCGGTAAATGGCCGCGTCGTCCAGATAATGGGAGATGTTCCTGCCGCTGCCGTGGGAGAACATCACCACGCGCCGGGCGTTTTCGAGGGGAATCCACCAGCCATGGGTGCGGCCCCCCGGCGTGTCCAGCCAGATGTCCTGAAAGGCCCAGCCCTCCGCCGCGGGCGTCGCCACCAGCTCCGCCGTGCGGCCGTTGAACATCAGGTCCTCCTGGAACCACCAGACCCCGCCCGTCAGCAGGGCGTACAACAGGGCGGCCAGCAGAACGAGGGCGGCAAGGGTCTTCTTCAAAAGGGACAGGCGCGGTGTGTTTCTTGTCATGGGGGAAGATGATGGGGAAACGTCCGCGGCGGATCAACAAAAAAGCGGCGCGCCCGGACCGAAGTCCGGGCACGCCTGGGAGTCTGGGTCATGCAAAGGCTTAAAGGACCACGGAAAGCACGCCGAGCGTGTTCGCGACCTTCTTGTTGCAGGGGGTGTCACGCCCTACATCACAAAGCCATCGCTTATTTATTGACTATTAGCAATTCCATAATCATATTCAGTGCCTTCATTATCTTTATACGTACAATAAATCCATTCACGCGTACGTACACCAGAACTTCCAGTAGCAGGCAAGTCAGCACATATTAGAGGGCGAATATCAAGTATTGCAACTCCCTCTGGTGCTTGACCACTGTTCGCAACAATACCTTTACTCCCAAGGGACCACGAGCCATTAATTGGACGCCTAAACAAGTATGTCGTGGCCTTACTACCACCAGGTTTACTTTCTGCACTGGTGGATATAGACAATGAAATAATACCATCCCCTGGATTTACTATCATATCTCCCAATGAGGCACCTCTATCCTTTAAATTTTGTATTTTTGCGGCATCAGTACTAATATTTACATTACATAAATCCTCGACGTTGGACCATCCAGACCCATTATTCTTGGTAAAATAAACATGATTGTAACCCTGAGATCCATGAGTACTATATGAAACTAATGGAACTCCGTTTGCTATAGCCAATGATACGCGATTTGCACTCTGACCAGAATCTGGAATAAACACTTTCTGCATTTCAACATTCTCAACCAGAGAAACGGGATTAAATTCTCGATAAACTACCCTGTTATTTTGATAGCCAATCACATAAGCAATGCCTATCTTTTGGACAGCACCTGATGAATTTGTAAACAGCTCCATATCTACATCTAAGACATTACCAAGCTCTCCTCGCTGTCCAAAAATGCTATCATTTTGTATTTCAACATATGATATATTTTCATTACACAAAACACCATTATATAAATACAATCTATGCGCCGCAAGCAACGGTTTTTCTTCTCCACCCCCTGAATCAACCAATAACATTACTGGATCAACAACAATTGTTGCACCATTTCCGAATTTGTCGTATTTAAAATCAATCATTCCGCCAGCGCCATTATTTATAACACCAGGCATAATCATGTATTCTGGATAGCTCATTTTTATATGTGGCGCGACATCGTTAAGATCTGTAAGAGGGTTGGGAGAATTATTCACATCCCATTGAATCCATGCAACATTATATTTTCGCCATGACCAACCAGGCTTTTCTTCAACGCCCCGTTCTGTATTGTAAATAAATGCAATATTTAATTTGTTAATATTATCATATTCTGCAGAAATGCCTGATATTTTAATTGGCCATGTAGGGCTTTCATCGCTTGGATAAATAATAGGTTTGAAAATATATTTATTTTGGGTTATATCAAAGACATCAATGCCGATCGACTCGATTCGGTTTTGACCGATATATTCCCCATATTCAAATAGCTGGGGATGGATTCGCATTGGTTTCCTTTCCGCAGGCGTCTGAGCGGAATGGTTCATGACAACGTCATAGTTGCGAGCCAACTTAAGTGTTCCAGAACCTTCTGAATACGCATCAGGAATTGAGATTTTTTCAACCGACCACATCGGACATCCACAAAACATGAAGCAAATCACCAAGGAACCAAGAATTTTTACGACTAGAGAATTCGAGACCATTTCTTCCTCCTTTTAAGTCATTCAGACCCATCGCCATTTTTGAACAAAACAAAACTGGCATGCCTTAATTATAAAGGCATGCCAGGTAGAAGTCAATGGTTTTTTTTAGAGGACCACGGAGAGCACACCGAGCGTGTTCGCGACCTGAACATTACACGGTGTGTCACGCCCTTCTTCAACGTACTTCAGAAATTCCACATGGCCATCCATGTAAAGCACGTTCGCGCCGCCGGGAATGTGGTTAAATGCCTTTGTGTTGGTGGCAAACATATCGAACATGACAATCAAGTTACTTTGGGCCACGTTGCTTGCCGCAGGATTGTTGATGTCGGTAATGAGGAAGCGCTCCACACCTTCACGAAGACGATAAATGGTGTCGCCTCCGCCATTGCCATAGGGTGCGTTTAACGAAATATCAGAGTTAAGCATTTCGGCAATCTTAGCCTTGTCCGGCGGTGGTAGGAATGCCCCAATCAGCCCATTTGACAACAAGGCGAGCAAACCGTTAACCAACTGGGGAATACCTCCGCGCGAAAGATCTGCGGGAAGATCATTCAAATCAGCACTGCTGAACTGGCCCATGATTTGCGTGAGCGCATCAAGTGGAGCCACCTCATCAGTATAGCCAAGCTGGTCAAACACCCAGCCCACATAGCCGTAACTGGCATCCACCGCGCTGGCGCACTTGTCCTGCGGGTCCGTGTAGCCCAGGCAGGACTGGCCGTTCGCGTCCACAATGCTCTGCTTGATTTCGCCCAGTTCGGAATCGGAGGGGCACATGAGCAGGTTCGGGTCGGTGAGGTATTCAGGGTAAAGCGAAAAGAGGTTGGGACCAAGGTCAAAGGAGGTCCAAGTCGGGTCCGGCTGGCCCAGACGGCTTTTGGTGGGGAACATGCCGCCCTGAATAATCGGGAACATGCCCTTGGCCTCGTTGCTGTACATCTTGAGGACCAGACCCCACTGCTTCAGATTGTTTTGGCAGGAGGAGCGGCGGGCCGCCTCGCGGGCGCGGGCCAGCGCCGGGAGCAGAATCGCCGCCAAGATGCCGATGATGGCAATCACCACCAGCAGTTCAATAAGAGTGAACCCTTTTTTACGCATGATAAAATCTCCTTGAATGCCTGTTGCCTCAATTAAATACCACCAAACACGCGCTTGGTAAGACCAATTTAGCATATCTTTTCTTCGATGTCAACCACTTTTTTGCTTTGGTCTTTCCAATACCGGAAGGTGATGGGACCAATTGTTCCCTTCCCAAACCGGATGCCCACCGGTTACCCAGGGAGGTAAACGGTTCCCGCCCCATCTCGCAAAACGGCCTTGCGTATTCCCAACCACTTGTCTACACTGGTGAAACTGTGAAAACACCCGCATCATCGGCCATTGCGGCGGCCAGGACCGCCGGAGGGAGGCATCCATGACACGCACTTTCCTGTTGATTCTGGCGGCGGCGGCGGCCG
>JBHEKP010000310.1:0-12250 GCA_041859375.1 Candidatus Hydrogenedentales bacterium
AGCAGAATCAACCGGCGCCGCCCTGAACCGGCCGCGCACGACACCCACATTGAGGGGAGGTTGAGCACGAGTGACCAAGGTTCGCGTAAAGGCTGACGAGCCCTTTGAGAAGGCCCTGCGGCGTTTCAAGAAGAAATGCAACAAGGAAGGCCTGATGCAGCGGCTCAAGGAAATCAAGTACTTCGAGAAGCCGTCGGAGCGCCGCCGCCGCAAGCTGGCGAAGGCGATCTCCCGCGCGGTGCTGGAGGAGGTCTGAGACCTTCCCGCCCGCCGACAGTTAAATCCATGCGTTACCACACGGGACCCCGCTCATCCGGGGCCCCGTGTTTGTTTTATCGTGTTTTATTTCACCGGCGGAACCGAAACATTCTCAGTTTCCGCCGGGTCAGACCCTGGTGACAGTTGACATTGGCGCGCCCGTCCGCGGGCCTGTGGAGAATCAGGCCGGAGAATGCCGCCGGCCCCAACCTGAAGCGGAGACACCCCATGACCCGAGTAATTCCAGCCCTGATCATGACGACCCTTTTCGCCGCCATGGCCTGCGCGGAGGAGGCGGTGCCCGTCCGCGTGGGGGTGTTTCCCCAGGAAATCGCCCGGACCTTCACCACGGAGCAGGGTCTGCCGGACAACGAAGTTGATGACGTTTTTATTTTGGACGGCGTGGTGACTGCGGACACGGACGGGGGCTTCGCCCGTTTCGACGGCACGGCCTGGACGGCCTGTGATGGGGAGAACCCCCGGTTTGTGCTGGAGCCGGGCGAGGGCGGCTACCGGCTGGAGCCGCGCAGGGAGGGGGAAACGGAAAAGATTGAGGCGGTCCACCGCGCCCCCCGGACGGCGGAACCCCTTGCGGTGGGCGCGGCCGAGGGCCTGTTCCTCCGGGATGACGCGGGCCTTTATGCCAAGGCGGACATCGCCGACGGGCAGGGGCGCCACTGGGCGGTGTCCGACGTGCGCGGCGTGGCATTGGACGCGCAGGGTCGGCTCTGGTTCGCCACGCTGGCGGGCGCGGGCTGCCGGGGCGCGGACGGCAAGTGGACTTTTTACACCGGGGCGGAGGGACTGCCGTACACCGACATCACCTGCATGGCGGCGGGCGCGGACGGTTCGGTCTGGTTTGGCACCACCAAAGGCGCCATACGGTTCAAGGACGGCAACTGGAGCTACCGCCAGGGCCGGCGCTGGACGCCGGATGACGACATCCGGGCCCTTGCCGTGGACGACAAGGGCCAGGCATGGCTGGCCACCAGCGAGGGGGTCGGCCTCATCGGTTACCAGCCCATGACGCTGGCGGAAAAGGCGGCGTTCTACAATGACGAGCTGGACCGGCTCATCAAGCGCACCGAATACGGCTACACCTCGGAGGTGGGCTTGAGGGTCGCCGGGGACAAGAGCACGGTCGTTTACACCGACAGCGACAACGACGGGCTGTGGACGGGCATGTACGGCGCGGCGCAGGCCTTTGCCGTCGGCGCGACAAAGGACCCGGCGGCGCGCATCCGGGCAAAGAAGGCCTTTGAGGCGATGCGCTTCCTGCAGACGGTGACCCAGATGAGCGAGGCCAGGCCGCCCAGGGGCTATGTGGCGCGGACAATCCTCCCCGGCGACGGTCCGGACCCGAACAAGGGCCGCATCGAGGGCGACCGGGAGCACCGGGAAAAGAACGACAGGCTGTGGAAGGTGTACGAGCCCCGCTGGCCCAAAACCACGGACGGGAAGTGGTACTGGAAGAGCGACACGAGCAGCGACGAGCTCGACGGCCATTATTTCTTCTACCCGGCCTATTACGACTATGTCGCGGAAACGGAGGAGGAGAGGGAGGCGGTCCGCGCCGTGGTGCGCGATCTGACGGACCACCTCGTTGACAACGGCTTCTACCTGATGGACCACGACGGCACGCCCACGCGCTGGTCCGTGTACGGCCCCGACGCGCTGAACAACGATCCGAACTGGTGGTCCGAGCGCGGCCTCAAGTCGTTGAGCTTGCTTTCCTACCTCGCGGCGGCGGAGCATGTCACGGGCGACCAGAAATACGCCGCGCTAAGCCGCGAACTTGTGGAAAAGCACGCCTACCGCGCCAACGCCATGTTCTACAAGGTCCATTTCGGCCCGGGCTCGGGCAACCAGTCCGACGACGAGATGGCCTTCATGTGCTTCTACAACCTGATGAAATACGGGAAGGACGAGGCGCTCAAGAAGGAAATCCTCTATTCCTTCTACTCCGCGTGGACCGTGGAGCAGCCGGAGATGAACCCCTTCTTCAACTTCTGCTACGCCGCCTTCGGCCGCGTCGCCACCTACGACAATCCCTGGGGCACCCACGGCATCGCCCCCTGGACCGGCTGGCTCGCGGACTCGGTGGCCACGCTCATCGACTTCCCCCTCGACCGGGTGAACTGGGGCCACCAGAACAGCCACCGCGCCGACATTGTGATGCTGCCGCGCCAGCAGGCCATGGAACCCTACGAGCAGGGCGGGGCCCGCATGCGCGGCCACCGGGTCAACGGCCGGGTGCTGCCCGTGTCGGAGCGCTTCTTCGGCCACTGGAACACCGACCCCTGGCAGCTCAACTACGGCGGCAACGGCCATGAGCTGTGCGGCGGCACCGTCTTCCTGCTGCCCTATTACATGGGCCTGCTCCACGGGTTCATCGCGGAATAAGGCCGCGCGCTGTGCTATACTTTTTCCACAGGGACGGGCGGCGAGGCGCCGCCGCGAAGCCCGAGGAGGAACACGTCAGATGCTGAAAGACCGCATGGTGCGCGTGAAACTGCGCAAGCATTTCCAGCAGCAGCGCCCCGTCTCCTATGTGGGCCGGGTGACCGCGTTCAACGACTTCTGGGTGGTGATGGAGGCGAAAATGCTCATGATGTCGCGCCAGCAGCCCACGGGCGTGCAGCTCGACGCGAAGCCCTCCGCCGTGGTCATCCCCCGCGACAACATCGAATCCATCCGGGTCCTGCCCGACTCCTTTGACATGAACGACATCCAGTTCGCCACCGACGGGCAGCAGATCCGGATGCTGGTGAGAAACGCGTCCGACTGCTTCATCGGCGAGATGGGCGAGGGCTGAGGACGGCGCGCGCGTCACGGTGTGATGGTGACGCGCCCCCCGTAGATGGATGCCTCGTCGGGCCGGTCCGCCGCGCGTTCATGCTGGGAATACCAGGTGACCAGCAGCACGGGCGGACCGTTGGGGTCGGCCGCCGGATCAGTGATGAGTCCGGGGTAGGCCGTGTCGCCGCCGCTGGGCAGGGTGATCAGTTTTTTCACCGACCCGTCCTTCAACTCCCAGAGGGAGGTGTTGTACCCCTTCTCGTCCTTCCCGCGCCCCGCCACAAAGCAGCGATCCCCCCATTCCGCGAACACGGGGCAGTGGATCACCGGCTCCAGGTCCCGCTTTTCCCACTGTGCGCGTCCGGGACCACTGCGCAGCCACATGGAGTTTCCCGCCTTGTCGCAGGTGCGCGCCACCATTTCCAGGCTGCCGTCCGGAAGAAACCGGATGTCCGCCTCGTCGGGAATGCGTTCCTTTGTGACGAGTCCCGCGTCCTCCCAGGCGAGGCCGTCGGCGGATTTCAGCAGCCGCAGCTCGCCCTCCTTGAAGGAGGGCCACTGCAGGAAGTAGGCCGGGGAGTAAAGGACGCCCCCATGGGCGCGCACACGCCACAGCCACCAGTCCGGCTGGTGTACGCCGCGCACTTCCGACCAGTGTTCCCCGTCGGTGGTGGTGGCGAAATGGGAACGCAACCGGCCCCGCCCCGGCGTTCCGTTGTCCTTCGCGTGGGCCAAATCCCACACGCCGAAAAAGAGAAACAGGGTGTTGTTCAACACGGTGAAATGGGGGTCCCGGTCGTCGCCCAGGGTGTCCACCACGGCGCACTGTTCCCACACCAAGAAGTCGCGGCTCCGCATCACCCGAATTTCGCCGTCCATGGACAGGTGCCCCGCGCCGTGGCGGAAGCACAGGTAGTAGGCGTCGTTCCACCGCACCAGATCGGTGAAGGCGTTGTGCCGTCCGTCGCCGAAAATCTTTGCCGGCCCCGTCAGCAATGCTTCCGCCCGGGCGTCACACGCCGCGGCGAGGCAGGCCAGGAGTGCGGCCAGTAGCATGTTTGTCCGGTTCATGAGAGGGTCTCCAGTGGGTTGCGCCGCGTTGCGGCGGTCCCGGTAGTATAGCGCGGCAGGTGCCGGACCGGGCAAAACCCTGCTATGCTTTGGAAAAAGTTGGAGCATGCGAACCCATGAAGATGCGGATGCCTGGGCGGCTGGCGCTGTTTGGCGCGGCGGGTGTGTGGTGTTTTTTATCCCCTGCGTTCGCGCAGCCCCCGGAAAACCTGGCCTATTCGGCGCGCATCAGTGCCAGCAGTGAATTCAATGCCGAGTATGGGGCGGCCAGGGTCGCGGACGGGCAGATTCCCGGCGCGAATTCCCAGGCCGACGCGGGGCTTGCCTGGTGCGTGAACGGCGCGGCGGGCACGGAGGCGGCGGAGCTGGTGTTTGAGTGGGACGCGCCGGTGACGCTGGGCGAGGTGGTGTATTACGCGCGCACCGCGTGGATGCCCACGGAATGCTGGAAGTCCTGCGCGCTCCACGCCGACGGTTCGGCCGCGCCCTTTCACACCGCCGCAACGGGGATGGTGGACGGCCCCCAGCGGATCCGCCTTTCCGCGCCGGTGACCCTGAAGAAGCTCAGCCTGCGTTTCAGCGGCTCCCATGGCGGGCTCAACCCCGGCGCCTCGGAGGTGCAGCTTTTCACCGAAAGCCCCACGGACGCGCAGCTTGCGGAATCCGCCGAGGAGGCCGCCGCGCGCGCGGCCCTGCGTAACCTGCCCGCCGCGGACCGGGTTGATCCGGAAAAACTGGCGGCGCTCATGGACAGGCTTGAGGCGAAGCATGGGGTGACATTTACCGGGGCGAAGGGTTTTTGGGTCGAACTGGCGCGGCTGCGCGGCGATCTCGAAAATGCGGGAGGCCGGGCCAAAAGGGAAAAGGCGGCGCGGGCGGGGTTGGCGGATTTGCAGCGGCGCGTGCTGCTTTTCGACACGGACCGGCTGGTGGTGATCAAACGCCACGAGATCGTCGCCTCCCATGTGTACACCTACCACTATGAGGGGTTCCGGGCGGGCGGTGCGCTGTGCGTGGCCGATCTGCGCGGGGACAGGCCCGCCGTCACCGAGCTGGTGGCCTCGCCCGGCGGCCAGATACTCGACTGCGACCTGTCCCATGACGGGCAAACCATCCTGTTCAGCTGGCGGCAGAGCGAGAAGGAGGGCTACCACCTCTGGACCGTCGGCGCGGACGGGAAGGGGTTGCGCCGAATCACGGAGGGTCCCTGGCATGACTACAACGGCTGCTGGCTGCCCGACGGAGGCATCGCCTTCCTGAGCACGCGCACCGCCCAGTTCGCCTACTGCTGGCATGCGCCCGTGGGCGTGGTGCACCGCATGGACGCGGACGGAACGAACGTGCGCAAGCTTTCCGGAAACTACCTGAACGACTTCACGCCCGCCGTGCTTGAGGACGGCAGGCTCATCTTCACCCGGTGGGAGTATGTGGACCGGCCCGCCATCCCGATCCAAAGCCTGTGGACCATGAACCCCGACGGCACCACCCTGGCGGGCTACTTTGGCAACCGTGTCATCTCCCCCGGCACCTTCATGGAGGCGCGGTCCATCCTCGGCACGGGCAAAATCGTGTGCACCATGACGGGCCACAACGGGCCCACGCGCGGCGCCATCGGCGTGGTGGACCGGAGTTTCGGCGACAACAGCCAGGCCGCCATCGAGAACATCACCCCCGACGTGCCGGTCCCCGCCGTGAACGAGGGTAACGGCAACACCGAGGGATCAAAACTGTACAGCTGCCCGTGGCCGCTGGATTCGGAGCGCCTGCTGGTGTCGGCGCAGGGGCCCGTGCTGGTGCGTGATTTCGCGGGCGGGTGCCAGTCCGTGGCGCTCCCCCCGCCCCGGAAGGGGATGCAGTACTTCTCCGCCATCCCGCTGCGCCCCCGCCCCGCGCCGCCGGTGCTGGCCTCCGCCCCGCCCGCCCCGGAGCGGGGGGAGCTTGCCGAGGTGTTCCTCCAGGACATGCACAGGGGACTGGAGCCGCAGGTGGAAAAGGGCGTGGTGAGGCGCATCCGCGTGGTGCGCGAGATGCCCAAAACCGTGCGCATAGACCCGTCGCTGCGCGCCTTCGGGTTCCAGTTTCCGGTGGTGTCCTGCGGCGCCACCTACGCCGCCAAGGACGTGCTCGGCGAGGTGCCCGTGGAGGGGGACGGCTCGGCCTTCTTCAGGGTGCCCTCCGGCGTGCCGGTGTACTTCATGGCGCTGGACGCGGAGGGCCGCGCGGTGCAGCGCATGCGCACTTTCACCCACTTCATGCCGGGCGAGCGCCAGGGCTGCGTCGGCTGCCACGAGCCGCGCCGCGGCACGCCGCCCGTGCGCCGCAGCCTTGCCCCCGCCAAGCCCCCCCGCGACCTGGAGCCGCCCGAGTGGGGCGCGGGCGGGTTCAGCTACGTCCGCACGGTCCAGCCGGTGCTCGACCGGTACTGCCTGGAATGCCACAACCCGCTGCGCCCGGAGGGCGGGCTCGATCTTTCCGGCGACCGCACCGACTATTTCAACGTGTCCTACGAGAGGCTGGCGCGGGACGACCAGGGCCCGGAGGGCAGCCCTTATGTGAGCTGGATCCCCACCTACAACGGGCAGGAGCAGAACATCCTGAAAATCACGCCCCTCGCCTGGGGATCGCCCGCGAGCAAACTGGCCGCCCTGGTGGCGGGGGGGCATCCGGACGGGGACGGGAAAAAACGCTTCGACATGGACGATGCCAGCCGCCGACGCCTGTACGCCTGGATGGACCTGAACGTGCCCTACTACGACACCAGCGAAACGTCGCACCCCGGCAACGAGGGCTGCCGCCGCATTTATTCGCCCACGGTGGACAGGGTGCTTGAGGACGTGGGGAAACGGCGCTGCGCCGAATGCCACGCGGGGGGCGCGTTCCCCCGGCGGGAGTGGATCCGCGTCACCGCGCCGGAACTGAACACCTTCCTGCTCGCCCCGCTGGCGCGGGCCGCGGGCGGCACGGAGCGCTGCGGCAGGCCGGTGTTCGCGGACAGGGCCGATCCCGACTACGCCGCCATCCTCGCGGAGCTGAAACCGCTCGAGGACGGGCTGAAGACGCTGCCCCGCACGGACATGCCCGGCGCGAAACCAGCCCCGGAGGTGTGCCGCGACCGGTATTGAGCGGCGTGGTTATTTCCCCGGCGCGCCGATGCAGTAGAGGTGGGATGCCGTCCTCAGGAAAAGCCGGTCGCCCGAAACCGCGAAGGAGGAGAGGGTGTTGCCCCCGTCGAGCTTGTTGGTGGCCAGGATTTTGAAGGAGGGCCCCGCCGCCATCACGGTGGTCACCGCGTCCTCGTTGGTGATGTAGAGCCGTCCGCCCGCCAGCAGGGGCGACGCGCTCACCGTGCCGGGCGCGGTGCGCTCCGGCCCCCAGATCACCGCGCCGGTTTTGGGCTCCAGGCAGGTGGCTACGCCCCGGTCGTCCACCATGTAGAAAAACCTGCCGTCGCAAAGGGGCGTGGGCACGTCGGGTCCGCCCGCCTGTTCCCATTTCCACACCACATGCGTGGCGGAAACGTCGCCCGCGCCGTCGGCGCGCACCGCGATGAGCGGCTTCTTGCGCGACGGGGCGAAGACCATGCCGTCCGCCGCCGCCACCGTGGCGATGATGCGGTTGTACTCGTCATTGCGGGGGTTCAGTCCGTAGGCGCGCCATTTCTCCGCGCCCGTGCCGGGATCGTGGCCCGTGACGCAGTCCCCGCCCGACAGGATGAGCTGGTCGCCGTCCTTTCCCTTCAGCAGGGTGGGCGTGTTGTACGCGTCCGGGGCCTCCTTGGGCGCGTCGGTGGGCCGCTCCACGCGCCAGCGCTCCTCCCCCGTGGCCCCGTCCAGCGCGAGCAGGTAGGAGGGGGCGTCCGTGCGGTACCCGTGGAGCACCTGGATGATCACGTTCCCGCCGTACAGCACCGGCGACGAGGCGTAGCCGAAGTTAAGCCCGAATTCACCGTACTGCGCCGGAATGTTCTTCCGCCAGACCACGTTGCCGTCCATGTCCAGCGCGGCGATGACGCCCGATCCCGTCAGCGCCCACACATGCGTCCCGTCGGTCACCGGCGTCGGCGAGGTGTTGTTCTGCTTGTTGAACAGCGCGTTGCCCACCGCCACCTCCCGTTCCCACAGCGTCCCGCCGTCCTGTTTGGAAAGGCACAGCAGCAGCAGCGCGTCGCCGCCCGCCTTCTCCTGCTCCCCCGCGCCCGGCTCCGGCTTGGACGGTGACATGACAAACACCTTTTCGCCCCAGACAATCGGGGAGCTGCCGCTCCAGGAGGGCAGGGCCGCCTTCCACAGGATGTTCTCCGACTCGCCCCATGTCACCGGCGGATCCGCCGAGGGGGCGATGTTGTTTTGGTCCGGCCCCCGCCACTGCGGCCAGTTCTCCTGCGCCGTCCCGGCCCCCGCAGCCATCATCAGTGCCGCCGCCGCGAGCGCGGCCGTCCAGTTTCTTCGCATCGGCGCGTCCTTTCATGGGTTGCATGCGCCCCCAATGATAGGGAATGGCGCGGCGGATGTCCAGATTGGGGCGGCAAGGGGAAAACGGCGCGCCAAAAATGGATGCCTGCGGGTGGTTTCGTTTTTTGCCGTGATGGGATATCATGGACATGCGTTGCCGGACGGTTTTTTCAACAACAGGAGGTGTGAACCATGCGGAATGCGGGGCTTTTTCTGATGCTGTTCGGGTTGGTGCTGGCCGGGTGCATGCGCGGGCCGGAGGAGGCCCCGGGCGGGCTGGCGGCGGGGGACTTTGTGAAGACCTGCGAAAACGGTTTTGACGCCGCCGACCAGGCGCAGGACCAGAACGACTACGCCTGGTCCATGGAGCACTTCATTCCGGACGGGGCAAAGGAGGACGGCGGCCATGTCTATGTGGGCACCTGGAACCGGGTGCAGCAGTGGAAGGGCTTCCAGGGGAACCGCCAGCCGGTGTATCCGGAGATTCGGCGCTACCGCGCCGATCTTTCCCCCGCCGTGTGGGAGACGGTGCTGGACACGCGCACCCTGGGCATGGACGAACACAGCCGCCCCCACGGGTTCCGCTCGATGCTTTCCTACCGCAACCAGTGCGACGGCAAAAAGTACCTGTACGCCGGGGGCCGGGGCGACACCACCTCGCTGTGGCGTTCGGCCACGGGCGAGCCGGGCTCGTGGGAACAGTTCTGGGTGTCGGACCAGACGGGTTCCATCCGGGGCCTGACCGTCCACAAGGGCCTGCTTTACATGTCCTTTTACAACGACTACGCGATGGTGGACAAGTCGGCGGACGGCGACTCCCTTCCCAAGGCCGACGAGGGCAGCGCGGTCATCCTCGCCACCGACGGGGACCGGGTGTGGACCGTCATGAATGACGGATTCGGCAACAGGCGGAACGTGGGCATCTTCACCCTGGAGTCCTTCAACGGGTGGCTGTACGCGGGCACGCACAACCCGCTCCAGGGCGCGGAGGTGTGGAAGCTGGAGGGGCCCGATCCCGCCGCGCCGCCGGTGCGGATTATCAAACACGGCGGCCCCCGGTGGATGAACGAGGCCTTCATGACCATGTGCGTGTGGGGGGACCATCTGTATGTCGGGGCGCAGGCCAGCTTTATCATGCGCATGGTGGGCGGGCTGAAGGCGGCGGACGTGGTGCGCATCGACCGGAACGACCACTGGGAGGCGGTGACCGGCCCCGGCTCGGTTGCGGATGAGAGAAGCGGCTTCGGCGAGCGCAGCAATGCCTATATCTGGTCCATGTGCGAGCATGACGGCTGGTTCTACGTCGGCACCTACGACATCATGCCCGGCCTGAGTTACATGCTCACCCACCCCGGCTTCATGCTGGGAATCATGGGGCTGGGCGGCAAGGCGGCGGAGGCCGAAGGGGACAAACTGCTGGCGCTGACCACCCTGGAGATGGTGCTGTGGCGGAAAAACGCGGGATTTGACCTCTACAAGACGCGGGACGGGCTCAAGTGGTACTGTGTGACCGCCGACGGGCTGGGGAACCACGAAAACTACGGCCTGCGCACCATGAAATCGGCCAACGGCACCCTGTTCCTGGGCACGGCCAACCCCTACGAGGGCCTGGAGATTTGGGCGGGAGCCGCCCCCCCGCAGTGACCTGGGACGGCATCGCGGGCGGAGCCGCGCCCGCCGTTGAAGCCTGTTGCCCGCAAAAGGTGTTTTTTGGGGGGGAGGTGTTCCTTGTTTCCCCGCACCCCTAAGATTTTTCCGTTCCCGCCCGTTATTAAGGTGTCAGTGCACCGGTGACGACGGGAACCGCTCCGGAACGGTTCCGAAACCAACAATCAGGATGAGGGAACCCAACGATGGAATGGGTGAGAACGGCGCTGGAACGGCATGAGGCCCCCCTGGTCCGCTATGCCGCGCGCATCACGGGCGACGCGGAAAGCGCGCGCGACGTGGTGCAGGAGACCTTTCTGAGGCTGTGCCGCGCGGATCGGGACAAGGTCGGGGACCATCTGGCCGCCTGGCTGTACACCGTCTGCCGCAATCTCGCCCTGGACCACCGCAGAAAGGAGCAGCGTATGACACCCCTGGACGAGGCGGCCACCGCCGCCCTGCCCGGCCATGGCGCGCCCGCCTCGGCGCTCGCCGAACGGGCCGAGGCGCGCAGCCGCGCGGACAGTCTTTTGTCCCCGCTTCCACCCAACCAGCAGGAGGTGATCCGGCTTAAATTTCAGGAGGGCCTGTCCTACGGGGACATCAGCCGGATCACGGGACTCAGCACCTCCAACATCGGCTATCTAATCCACACCGGCCTCAAGACCGTCCGCAGGCAGATTGCCGCCGGGAACGGCCCCGCCGGGGAGGTTGTGTCATGAACATCACACCGGACGATCCCATTCTCACCGCCTACGCGCTGGGCGAGCTGGACGACGGCACCCGCGCCGAAGTGGAGGCGTTTTTGGAGGGCAACGAGGCCGCGCGGCTTGAGGTGGAGGGCATCCGCGAAACCATCGCCCTGCTCACCGCCGAATTCGCCGCCGAAACCGAAGAAGTGTCCGGCCTCACCGGGGAACAGCGCGCCGCGCTGCTCGCCGAGGCGGAAAAGGCCGAAGGCACCCCAAACATCACCCCGCTGCCCGTCCGGCCCCGGATCTGGCTGCGCTACGCCCTGGCCGCGTCCCTGCTGGTTTGCGTTGGCGCGGTTTTTGTGCTCCCGGCGCTGACCCGCGCCCGCGAATCGGCACGCCGCCAGGAATTCCCCGTGGCACGGCAGGAGGTCCTCCCCAAGGGCGATCTGCCTGAAGCCACGCCGTCCGCCCCGCAAAGCGCTGTTGCGGTGCAGCCCCCCGTGGCGCTGGAAAAGAAACAGGAGAACGAGGGTGCCGTGAGTGCCCAGGCGGCCCCCGCCGCCCCCACAGCGGTGACGGCGGATGAAAAGGATGACGCGGGCACGGCCCAGCCGGCGCAGGAACCCGTCCCCACTCCGCCTGCCCCCGCCGCCCCCGTGGATGAATGGGCCGAGGTGGGCGTGAAAACCATGTCGCAGCAGTCGGTCATAGGCCTGCCCGAGGAGGCGCCAGCCCCCCCGCCAGCGGTTCAGTCTGCCGCCGCAGAAGCCCCCAAACCGGAAAAAGCCAAGGAAGCGCCCGGCATAAACGTTGGCGCGGACGCCCCGCCCGCCCCGGCCCCGGCGGGTCAGGTTGTTGAACAGCGCACCCGGCTGAACGTGAAGGCTGATTTCACTGATGATGCCAACAAATTCATGGGACTGCCGCCCGCAGAGGCCCGGGAGCAACTTAAGAACCTTGGCTACGCGACCAATGCGGACGGGGTGTCCGCCCAGGCGGGCGCGGCCCCGGCGAAAAAAGCGGAGCCAACAGCCGGGGGCGGGGTGAACCTCTACTGGAACCAGCCCGTTGCGCCGGACCGCGAGGCCTACACGCCCGTCACGGAGAACGCCTTCCAGGGGGTGGCGGACGCGCCCCTGTCCACCTTCAGCATTGACGTGGACACGGCGTCCTATGCCAACATGCGTCGCTTCCTGGGCCAGGGCACGCTGCCCCCGGCGGACGCCGTGCGCATCGAGGAGCTGATCAACTACTTCAAGTACGACTACCCCGCGCCGCAGGGCGACGCGCCCTTCGCCGTGGCGGTGGACATGCACCCCTGCCCGTGGA
>JBHEKP010000354.1:0-5226 GCA_041859375.1 Candidatus Hydrogenedentales bacterium
CCAGGTGCCCTTTTCGTTTTCCCCGCCATCACTGTTCACGATGCGGCCGCCGCCGAACTTCACCGTGAGCGGCGTGTTCAGCCGGAGGCCCAGCCCCATCTCCTCCTGGTCGCCGAAGGCGAATTCCTTTTCAGCGGTGAAGGTGCTGTCGCAGATCAGGAACCAGCCACCGCCGCCGAGGACGACGGAGTAAACGCAGGTCTCCGTGAAGAGGGGACCGTCCGGTCCCTCGTAGCTGTTCTCCACCGCAAAGCGCGCGGCGCCCGCACCCCCCTCAAGAGGCCCAATGAAACCCGCATGGCGCACCCGCGCCTTGTTACGCCAGAAATCGCAGCCCGCCGCATCGCCAAAGGCCAGCCAGACGCCGGGATGGAAATCGGGGTGATCATCGTTGCCCTTGTTGAGCACCGGGTCGGGGGGGTGGTTGCGCGTCACCTGCACGCCGCCCAGTGTGTTGACCCGGCAGAAGTAGGGGCGTGGCAGGGCGGGATCGTTGTGCACATACACCGCCAGCGGCTGGTCCCCGGCGCTGATTACCACCCGGTCCGCCTCCTGTTTCAGGGTTACCGTGGGTGCCGGCTCCGCCCATGCGCAGACACATGCCACGGCAGTCAACAGCACCGCCGCAACGCTTCGAATCATGCCGTCGCCTCCCGCAGAAACGCGTCGATGTTTTCCGAGGACACCCCCGGCGGCATGCCGCCGCCGCAGGACAGGATTACCCGCTTGTCGCCCGCCGTGTCGGCGCGGAGCGCGCGCACCGCCGCCGCCACCTCCTCCGGGGAGCCCTTCGCCAGCACGTCGCGCGGCGGGATGTTGCCCAGCAGGGCCACATCCGGACCCACCAGCCGCCGCATTTCCGCAATGGGGTGGTCGTGGCTGAAGTTGAACAGGTTTACACCCGCGTCCGCGAGGTGGGGCGCGCACACCAGCCCCGCCGCGTCATTGTGGAACAGGCGCACCCGCGCGTTGACGGCGCGGAATAGCCGCGTGAGCCGGGGCTTTGCGAACTCCAGAAAGTCGTTCTCGCCGCAGAAGCCCACCACGTCATCCAGCACCAGGATGCCGTCGATGGTGGGGAAGGCCGCCGCCTGCACCTGGAGCCAGTCGGCCAGGAAGTCGGTGATTGTGCCGAGCAGCGCGTGCGTCTCGTCCGGCTGCATCCGCATGCCCATGAGGAATTCCGTGTTGCCCAGCAGGAAGCCTGCGATGTTGAGCGGGCCCCGCGCCACGGCGAAGCGAACGCTGTGGCCCGCCGCTTCTATGCGCGGCAGGCAGTGCTCCAGCCGCTTGAGCACAAAGGGGGCCAGCCCGTCGCGCCGGGGATCGGGCGCGCGCAGGGACGCCGCCTGGTCAAGGGAATCGAAGATTTTGTCCGCGAAGGGGAATTCGTTCTCGTGCCACATGCACTTCGCGCCGAAGGCCGACGGCTCGGTGCACATGCCGAACTCCGACCAGAATCCCGGCAGGAACATCGTGTCCGGCCACCGTTCCAGCACGCGCAGGTTCGCGTCGAGCCACTTTGCCTCGCTGGTGTAATAGTCGAGGAGCGACATGCCCGCCCAGCCCGGCAACCAGGGGCTGTCGATGATGAAACCCGTTGGCGGCGGCCCGGAATGCCCGCCCTCCACCACCGCCACCAGTTGTTCCCATTGTTCGTTGGTCATCGTCCCGTTCTCCCGGATTCAACCACCGCAAACCACAAATCCGCCGTCCCGGTTGCCGCCTCTTGTAGGGGCGGCCCCCCGTGGCCGCCCGACCGGGCTTCCTGCTCACAACCAAGCCCCGCCAAAACAGAGGGAGCTTCGGCGGCATGACGCGGGCGGACACGGGGGTCCGCCCCTACAAGAGAGGACATGGTTCCCAAACGCACCGTCATTGGGCGCATTCCCTTTGGGGGGAGATGGTTTGGGTGTTTCCTCTCCGTTCCGGCCCCCATCAGTACGCCTTCACCGGCACTGCCGCGCCGTTTTGCTCCGCCGACACATAGGCGCTGTAGATGGTGGAGATGGTGTCCGCGCCGAGCAGGCTGTCGCTCTCGGGCGCCCCGCCCGTGGCGGCGCAGTGGTAGAAGGCGTCGATCTCCTGGGGGTAGCCCGTGAACCAGTCCTCGTCCGGGGGCATGGCCGTCCAGCCCTGCTTCGTGCCGATCTTCTCCACCGTGTAAATGTCCCGGAAATTCGCGTCCACCGGATTGTACACCTGCATCGCCGTGTTCGGGTTGATGTTGCACAGCGTGCGGTGGTTGTTCGCGCACACGTCCAGCCAGTTGTGGATGCCGCCGAGCACGATGTCCGACGCGAACACCGTGGCGAGGGTGCCGTCCTCGAAGGTGACGTGCATCACCGAAAAGTCGTCAATGTCGTGGTAGTCGCGGCGGATGTGGCCCTCGTCCCGGAAATTGGGCATCCGGGTGAGCGCGGCGGTGCGCGCCGACACCGTGGCGGGCCGGATGGGCCTGCCGTCGCGGGCGCGCCCCTCCACGCGCTTCAGGTACAGCGCCGCCGTGAGCGGGTGGCAGCCCTTGCCGATCATCACGCCGCCGCCGGAGAATTTCCATTCCGCATAGGTCGCATTGTGCGAGCCCGAGTGCGCCTCCTCGCCGTGGATCCAGAGCACCTGCGCGCCCGTCTTCTCGATGACCTCGCGCTCCCGCTGCACGCTCGGCGCGTACACCCAGTTCTCCGCGTAGAAGATGCGCCCCGCGCTCTCCCGCTCCGCCTCCAGCATCCGCCCCACGCTCGCCAGCCCGTGCTCAAGCGCCAGCCGCTTCGGGAAGGTGTCGCCGTTGAATGCCCCCGAGCCGTCGCCGCAGTAGCCCGTCATCGGCTTTTCCACGATCACGTTCCTGCCCCGGCGCAGCGCCGCCACCGCCACCTCCTCGTGCCCCGCCACCAGCACGCAGCAGTGCACCATGTCCACCTCGTCCAGCAGCGCGTCCAGCGAGCCGAAGGCCTCTATGCCCCGCTCCTCCGCGTACTGCCGCGCCTGCGCGCCGTCCAGCGCGTACACGCCCCGCACGTCCACGTTCACGCTGTGCACCCTGCGCAGCGCCTCCCAGTGAAACCGCGCGCTGAACCCCGCGCCTACAATGCCCGTCCGAATCGTCTGTTTGCCCTTCATGCGCCGCTCCAAAAATCCGGTTGTCCGACACCCAGTGACCACGCGCCGCCTATCATAAAGGGTTTTTCCCGGCAGGACAAACGGAGGGGTGCACCGACGTGTTGCGATGGAACAAGGAAAAGGATAGGCTTTTAACTAATGGTAATTAACCGGTGGAAAACAATTGCGGTTGTTTCTTAACGGTGCGACTGTTGAAACAGGAAAATGATAAATGGCTGATTACGATGAGATAATCCAAGTTGATGCTTGGTCTCTTGACGAGACCTACGATGGTGTTTTCCCCAAGGGCGCCCGTGAAAAAAACGTCTATTTCTCCCCTGAGACGCCGACCCCATCATTTTTGAGGCCCAATCACCGTTACCTCTTTAAAAAATCCAGCCATCGTTATCCTTGGCAGTTCTGGATGGAAATCATGGCGTATCGTATCGGACAGATAATGGGTGTTTCTGTGCCGCCCGCATATGCCGCAATAAGTGAAAAGGAGGGAGGCGCGGGCGGGCCTGTTTTCGGGGCATTGATCGAATGGTTCTATGAGAAAAACGACCTCTATGTTGACGGCGGCCGCTTGATGAGCGCATTGATTCCAAACTATGATACTCACAAGGGCACGCAGCACAATCTTGAGACGGTTCTTAAAGCCACACGTTCCGCGAAATATTGGGCAAGGGTGTTAACATTCGACACAATAATCGGCAATGTGGATCGTCATCAGGATAATTGGGGTATGATTTTTGTAAAAAGTGGAAAGCCAAAAATTATGATTCAAATGTCCCCGGCATTTGACAACGGGACTGCCCTAAACTATGAAATCATAGAGGATAACTTCTGTAAATTTGAAGATGAAAGTTATGCAAACCGATATTTGACAAAATCCAAACGGGCGCGCCACCACATGCGATGGAATCTTGAGGAGTCTGGGGACGTTACGTTTTATGAGTTTATGGGCCGCTTTCTTAAGAAATTTCCCGAAGAACGGGAATCTGTGGCAATGGCGCTTAATTTTGGCCGAAGATCGGTTGAAGACCGCCTTTCCGGTTTGACACATATTGCGGTGCCGGAGGATTTCAGGTTGACCCCACAGCGGTTGACCTTTACAATTGACCTGTTGATGAGGCGCAAGGAATTGTTGGAGAAAGCGATTGAGGTTCATTGAACATATTGTTGAGCCCGACAAACTTTTACTGTCATGGCAGTCGCCAGACGGTGAGGACAAACTGCGCCGTTTTGTGGCAGAACTGACACGCCGGGGTGACGATGCAGATTTGGTGTATTTAAAGGACACAGAAGATTTTTCACAGGCAGTGAGCATGGGCTTTGAGGAGTATAAGGGGCTTCCCATCGCCCAGAAGCATCATGCCAATGTGCTCTCCTGTTTCATGAAAAGACTTCCCCCAAGAAGTCGGCGGGATTTTGACAAGTATCTGGCCTCCATCCGAATTTCTCCTGGTTCGGATATTTCTGACTTTGCATTGCTGGGTTATTCGGGTGCCAAGCTGCCGGATGACAACTTTACGATCGTGCACCCCTTTTCCAACGCGCAACCTCCCTTTGAATTACTGGTCTACTCACAGGGTTACCGCTATTGGATGCAAAGCCTTCCCCTTGAAGGTCTCCATGTGGGCATGAAGGCCCAACTTGAGGTGGAGCCCGATAATCCGTGGGACCCGAACGCGGTATGCATCACAATAAACGGACTGAAGGCCGGATATGTCTCCCGCGGACTGGCAACGCAGGTGCGCCAATGGATGCGGGAGGGGCATGTTCTTGATGCTGCTGTCGAGCGCATCAACGGCACGGTTGAGAGGCCTTCCCTTTTCCTATACCTGACCGTTCGACAAGCCGCTTCCTGAATTCGTCAAGGAATGCCGCAAGCACAATTCCGGCAGAATCGATAGGATATTCAGCTCCTCCCCCCAAAAGCGGTTTTAGGTACGTACCAAAATCCTCCCCCAAAAAATGGTGGGCGATATTGGGCTCGAACCAACGACCTCCACGGCCGTCCCAGCCGCGCGCGAATCAGAGCGTCCTTGCCTCCCCATCCTCCAGTGTCTCAACTTCCACGCCGAATTGCTTGTACTGTTCGGGATGCAGGGTGTGAATGGG
>JBHEKP010000254.1:0-5204 GCA_041859375.1 Candidatus Hydrogenedentales bacterium
GCACAGGCACAGGTCGGGGATGAGCAGCACGTCGGCGCCAAAGCGCCCCTTCAATTCACGAAGCGCCCGCGGCACAAGCGCCTTTTCACCGCCCGCCCCGGAGGCCTTCTCGTCCTTGGACTCCGGGAGGCCGAAGATGAGGTGGTTTTTGATTCCAAGTTCGAGGTCTTTCCCGACCTGAGCGACGAGTTCGTCGACGGAAACACGGTTGATCCCGGGAAGGGTGGGGATTGCCTGCGTCTGTCCGGTTCCCTCCACCACGAAATGGGGCTGGACCATCTTTTCTTTTTTCACGGCAGTTTCAGCCGTCAAATCACGGAGGGCGGGGGTCATCCGCAGCCTGCGCGGGCGTATCAGCGGGAAACCGTTCATCATGTCTTTTCCTCGTTGGTGTGCTCATTATCCAGAAAACGGCGGATAGCGTCCACCAGCCCGTCCCTGGAGGAGTCCTCCGCAACGTTGACGTTCGCGCAACCCAGTTCCCGGATCGTTCCGGCGGTGGTGGCGCCGATGGCAAACACCGGGGCATGGGCGGGAATGGCATGCCTCCGGCAAAAATGGCGCGCGCCCGAGGGGCTCATGAACACAAACAAGTCCGTGTGCGTGAAGGCCGGAACCGGCGTTTGTCCGGGCGGCAGGGGTTCCGTGCGGTAAATCACACATTCCGTGACCTTGACGCCGGCCCGGGTGAGGCGGCCAACCAGGTCGCTGCCCATTTTTTCAGGGCGCGGCAGCAGCACGGCGGGCGGCGGCGCGCCGTGCATGCGCGCAAATGCGTCGGCGAAGCCGTCTCCGGTGTGTTCCGGTGAAACAAAATCCACCCGGCGCCCCAGTTTCTTGACGTGTTCGGCGGTGTTGGGGCCAACGCAGGCGATTCTTGGGAAAGTTTCCACCGCAGTGGCGGGGAGAAGACTGAAAAAAACGGCAACGGCATTGGCGCTGGTGAAGAGTATCCAGTCAAAGCCGTCCAGTCCCGCCGCGATTCGGGCAACTTCGTCGGCGTCCTGACAGGGCGTGATCCTGCTGACCGGCACGGAATGCAACTCCACGGGCAGCCCCGCAAGGGCGGACACGGCCTCGGAAACACCATTCTCAATGGTCGCCAGGAACAGCCTTCTGCCCATGGCTCACGTTCCAGATCCGCTTTTTAGCGCCTCGAACACGCTTTGCGCCGCCTCCGCGGGGGAGGCACCAGAGGCCTGCGCCCGGATGCAGCCCGGGGCGTCGTGCAACTGCCAGTCATCAGGCCCAAGCAGGGCGCACACGGACAGTCCCCCTTCGTCATGCTCCGCGTACACCCCCAGCGGCATGCCGCATCCCCCCCCCAGCAGTTCCAGCAGGCGACGTTCCGCATCCACCGCGTCCGAGGTTTTTTCGTCGTGGAGTTCCGCCAGCAGGGCAAGAAGCTCGTCATCCGAGGCGCGGGTCTGCAGCGCCAGCGCGCCCTGCCCTGGCGCGGGCAGCATGGCGTCAAAGCCCAGGACGACCACGCGGTAACCCTCCGCCTGCACGCCGAGCCGCCGGAAACCGGCGGCGGCGACAAGTATCGCGTCGTACTGGCCGCCGACCAGCTTGGCGATGCGGGTGGGCACGTTGCCCCGCAGTTCCTTGATCGTCACGTCCGGGCGCAGCGCCTTGATTTGCAGGGCGCGCCTTTTGGAGCTGGTTCCCACGACCGGGTTTGGGGGGAGGAGAAGCGGATCTCCCCCGTCCACGGCCCCGTCGCGCACCAGCAGCAGATCGTTCGCCATTTCCCGCTCCGGGACCGCGGCCACCACCAGCCCCCCGGGGCTTTCCGTGGGAAGGTCCTTCAGACTGTGCACCGCCAGATCGATGCGGCCCTGCAGCAGCGCCTCCTCAAGCTCCTTGGTGAAGAAACCCTTGCCCTCCACCATGTGCAGCGGCACGTCCTGTATCCGGTCGCCCTCCGTCTTGATGATGACCGTCTCCACCGGAATCCCGGCGATTCGGGCGACGGCGTCCGCAATCATGCCCGTCTGGGTCCGGGCCAGTTCGCTGCCCCGGGTGCCTATGATGATTTTTTCACGCGTCATCGGACCGTCCTGTCTATCCCCACGCCTTCGAGGTACGTCGCCACGGCCCTTTTGCAGCAGTGCCGCGCGACCTGTTTGATGCCCGAGGCGTGCATGACCGCCCAGTGCTTGGACATCTTCCGGACCCAGTCCTCAAGCACCTCCCGCTCCCCATTGTCCAGATGGGGCAGATCCTTTTCCAGCAGTTTGTTGAAATGGTCCAGACTCTCGCGCTCGTAGCGCTTGCGGATGGCGCCGATGGCGGGGTTGACGGTGCGCACCTTCCACCGGTCCACGATGGCCTCCGCGCCCGCCGCCAGTATCTCCTGCGCGTCATGGGCGGCCCTGCTCCGGTTCTGCCTGAGCGCCTGGGACTCGTTGCGCAGGGAGTCCATGTTCACCAGGGTCACGCCCTTCAGATCGCCGACCACGGGATCCACGTCCGGCGGAATGGCAAAGTCAAGCACCAGCCGCTCGGCGGCGTGGTGGCCGCCCTCAAAAAAAGTTTCCCCGAAAAGATAATGCGGGGCGGAGGTGGAGGTCGCCAGTATGTTGAAGTGCGTTTTTTCCGACAGGAACGACTCCAGGGAAAGGGAGGAGCCGCCAAAACGTTCCACCAGGGCGTCGCTTTTCTCCCGGGTGCGGTTCACAAAGATCAGCCGGACGCCGTGCCTGCCCGCGAGGAAGGCGGCCACCTGCTCGATCATCTTGTTCACACCCACGAGAACGGCGGTGGCCTGCCTGTGCCGTTCGCAGTAATCGGCCAGGCGGGTCTCCGCCAGGGAGGCCACGGAGAGTTTTCCCTCGCCCAGCGAGGTGTTGGTGTAGACCTGCTTGGCGATGGTCAGCGTCTGCTCGTAGAGGAACTGGGTTTTTGGCCCGGAAAGGCCGGATTCCTTGGCGCGGACAAAGGCCTGCTTGAACTGGCCCAGAATCTGGCGCTCGCCCACCACCATCGAGTCAAGCGAGCTGGCCACCAGCAGCAGGTGATCCAGCGCCTGCCGGCCCTGCAGCACCACCCATTGATCCTCCGGCGGCACCTCCACGGTGGTGTTCTTCGCCACGAACCAGGACCGCAGCACCTTCAGCAGCACGGAGGGGGTCCGGCCGGAAATGACGAAAAAGCTCACCCGGTTGCACGTGGAGACGTACACCAGTTCCTCCGCGTCAAGAACCGCCCGCAGTTCGGCCAATTGGGCCCCCTGCTCGGATTCCGGAATCACCAGCGAGGAAAGCTGCTCCATCGAGTTGGCGCTTTTGTGGGTCACGCCGAGAATGACCAGCTCGTCCATGCCGCTGTTGGGGGCCATGCATTCCGCGGGGCGCGGCCTGTTGCGCCCGTTGTCGGCGTTCGTCGGACTGTCCATGTTGATTCCCTCGGACATCATTGCCATTCCACCACCCTTGCGCGCCATGGCCGCCCCCCGCAAAAAACCGGAAAACGGAATTTGCGGCAAGCGGGCACGGCGGCATTGCTTTGGCCGGTGGCACTCCCGGTTCACCGCGTTGGGATGAAACCGCTCAAAGGGAGTGCGGGCACACGGCCGCTTTCAGCACGCCGTGCGGAGGGAGGGGGGTGGACCGCGGAGCGTCCAGTCCCTGAGATGGCCCCCTGCGGGCGGGGCGGACGGGACATGGGGAAAAATGGGGGGGAACTGCCCCCGGAGGGGGGCCAGAAGCAGGAGAACCGCGACAAAAAGATGCGTGAACAGGAGAAACTGGAACGGCCCCCGCATGCCGTCATCCTCAATGTGATGACGCCAAATGGCGGGCACCGCCCCGTGGAGCACGCCGATCAGCAGGTAGACGATGAGCGTCCACAGGATGACCTTCACGGGACCGGCTGTTCTGTTTTTCACGCGAAGAAACATTGCAACGGGCTCTTTCCAACTATTCGCACAAACCACCCATACTATACCCCAAGGAGGCTTTTTGACACATCCGGTAAAGATACGCACCCACCGCCAAGGCCCTCCTTCAAAATCCCTTAGCCGTTTTTAAAGGAAACACTACGAAATTGCTAAGGATTCCCCGGCACCATGAAAAACCGGCCATAAAAAACGCCGCCGGGGGGGCCGGCGGCGCAAATTTACGTTTACTGGCGAATGGCTGGGTTCAGGCGCCGCCGCCTGCGGGGGGGCCTGCCGCCGTGCGTTTGCTGCGCTCGATGGACTGAAGCGCCAGGTAGCTCTCGCCGTACTCCTCCAGGTGGCCGAACTCGGTGTCGTACTGGTCGTAATGGCGCTCCTCGTCCATCACCAGCTCCTCAAAGAGCTTCTTCGACATGGAGTCGGCGTTGGCGGAGCACTCGTTCGCCCAACGGTTGTAGGCCAGGGCGCTTTCCTCCTCCATTTTGCACGCCATCTCAAGCATGTCCCGGACCTTGGTGACCTTTTTCACCTCCTCCGAGGCGCGCATCTCCACCTCGCCCTTGAGGAACAGGATGCGCTCGGCGAGCCGCTCGATGTGCATCATTTCCTCGATGGCGGTGCGCTTGAACAGGTTTGCCAGCAGGTCCAGCCCCTGGTCGTCGCAGTGAAAATGGAAATACATGTACTGGTGCACCGCCGAAAGCTCGTCGGCCACGGCCTTGTTCAGCAATTCAATGCTTTTCTGATGCATGGGCATGTCTGTCTCCTCCTTTTTCGGGCGCGTTCCGCGCCGGTTTGATTGGGTTGAATCTCCCCCACACTATACCCCCCAAAGACGCGCACGGACAACCCCCGCCGCCAGCCGCGTCCATCCCCTCTTGTGGGGGCGCCCCCCCCGTGTCCGCCCGCTTACCGCAGGTGCCCCGCCCGTCCCGCCATTCCCTCTTGTGGGGGCGGACCCCCGTGTCCGCCCGCTGTCGCACTGTGGCTCCGTGTGAGGATTTCGGAAATATTCACGCGAAGGCGCGAAGCCCGCGAAAGGGAAAGACCGGGGAGATGGAAGATGGATGGACAGAATAAGAAGAAGAGAATTGACAGGATGAACAGGATGGGAAAAAGGATTTTTTGCTGTTTTTTCTTAATCCTGTGCATCCTGTTTATCCATGTTAATTCCCCTGTTTTTCTTCCTTGCGCGCCAAAAACGCGCCCCGGGGGGCGGGGGGATGGTACAATGCGCGGCATGGGCGAGAAAACGATAGTCAACAACCGGCGCGCGTGGCACGAGTACCACATCCTGGAC
>JBHEKP010000033.1:0-33730 GCA_041859375.1 Candidatus Hydrogenedentales bacterium
GCAGGGGGCCAGCAGCACCATCAGCGCCGCGGCCAGCACCATCCTGAAGCATGTCCCTGTCATTCCTAGCAACCCAAAGGCTCCCTTGTTTTCACCGCGGAAGCATATCCCATTCCACGGACGTGTTTCACACAACGGGGGACGCCAGCACGACATAAAAGAGCACCCCGAAGAAATGGAAGGCGCTGCCCGCCATGACAAAACCGTGCCAGATGGCATGGTTGAAGGGGATGCGGTTGCAGACATAGAAGAAAACGCCCGCCGTGTAGGCCAGCCCGCCGAGCAACATGAGCACCAGCCCGCCCGTGGGCACCATGGCGACGGCGGGCTTGATGGCCACCAGCACAATCCAGCCCATGCCCACATAGAGGGCGGTGGACAGCCTGTCGAACTTGCCCGTGTGGAAGGCCTTGAACCCGCAGCCGACCACGGCGATGCCCCAGACCAGCCCGAAAAGGCTCCAGCCCCACGCGCCCCGCATGGAAACCAGCAGGAAGGGAGTGTAGGTGCCCGCGATGAGGAGGTAAATCGCGCAGTGGTCAAAGGTGCGGAAGAGCTTTTTCACCGACGCCGCCGGGATGGCGTGGTAAAGGGTGGATGCAAGGTACATCAAAATCAGGGAGGCGCCAAAAATGCTCACCGCCGTGATTTTCCAGGGATCACCCGTGGCCGCCGCCACCATGACCATCACCACCAGCCCGGCAACGCTCAGCATCGCGCCGATGCCGTGGGTCAGGCTGTTCGCTATTTCTTCAGCCAGGGAATAATGCTTTTCTTCCATGTCCGGTGCTTTCCGGTGAACACACAACATTGGCTGGCACCGCCGCGGCGGCGGCACACACGCAAGTTAAGTATACTAAACACCGTCCGGCGGCGGCAAAACACAAACTCCGCAACTTCGCGCCGTTCTTGCCGGAAAGAAGGCGGCGTGACATACTGGTCCCCATGAAACAGGGCTCCTTTTTGTTGAAACCTTTCTGGCTGGTGTTTTATGCGGCGGCGGTGCTGCTTGTTGGCGCGGCAGTCCACCGCAAAATCACCGCCTTTGAGGGCATGGTGGTGGTGGAGCGGGGCCGGAGCGAATCCCTCGCGCTGCGCCCCGCCGCGCCGGGCGGCATGGCGGCCCACCGTGCCATGCCGCTGGAGGTGCTGCCCCTGGACAACCCCGCCGCCGCGAAACGGCTCCTGGACGGATCACAGGATTATGACGCCGTGCCGCTGGGCTTCCACCTTAAACTGGCCGCCGCAGAAGTCATCGAGCAGCCACCCGACCGGGAGGTGGTGGAGGCGCGCAGGGGCACGCAGTTTCTCTCCGTGGACGCAAGGCCGGGTGCAACTTTTGACTGGCAGGACCGCCCGTGCCGGGTTGAGTCTGTGTCGCCCTGGGCCGGGCTCATCCGCGATCCTGCGGGCGCGCGGCGGGCGGCCCTGTCCTGGCGGCCCTCCCCCGGCGCGGAATGGGAGCAGGGTGTCTTTTTGGAGCCGGGCGCGTGGTTTTTTCTGCAACCGGCGGCGGCGCTGTTGCTGGAGTGGAAGGAAAACAGGGAAGAGGCCGACGGCCTGCCCGAAACGCTCGCCCCCCTGGACCATGCCCGCTGGGGGGTGAAAGACACCCGCCGGATTCACTGGTTCACCAACTTTGCGCCCGGCACCGGGGTGCGGCTGGATTCAGGGGCGGAGTACACCCTGGCGGCAATGGGCAAAAAGCGGGCGGGGGAACGGGAACTCCCCGCGCTCGGCGTGGAAATCACCGAAAAGGGGGCCACCCGGCCCGTGGCCGTCACGGCAAACGCCGCTGAGACCGTGGAGGGGGTGCTTTTTGAATGCCCCGCCGCCATGCCCGCCGTGGTGCGCCTGAACGCATGGCGCGACGGGGCGGCCCTCGCGGCGGTGTACGCGGACGGAAATCGCGTCACCGAACCGGCCCTTCTCGCGGAGGGGGAGACCATGGCGCTGCCCGGAGGGGTGGAACTGCGGCTGGATCAGGTCATGACGCGGGGGGTGGCCGTGGGCGCGCGGGGCGCACCGGTGCGGGTGGCCGCCGTGCGCATGGGGGAAACCACCCACCGACTCCGGGAGGGGCTTGCCGTTCAGGCGGAGGACGCCACCCTGCGCTACCGCCGCCTGCCGCAGCCGCCCAGGGTGAAATACACCCTTGAATCGAAGGACGGCGGAGACAGTTTTGAACTGCGGCCCGGGGAGATGAAAACCTTTCATGGCTGGCGCTTTTCCATCGCGGGGGACAATCTTGACGCCGCGCGCACCGCGGTGCTGCATGCACGGCGCGCCTGGATCACGCAGCGCGAAATGCTGGGCGGACTTTTCCTGCTGGCCGTCACGGGCGGCTGGCTGGTGTTGCGGCTTGGAAAGAAGGACAAACCGGCGGACATGGACGGCGTGAAAAAGGGGGATGAGGAGGACTGGGCGGGCTAAGGGGATTTTGTGGCTAAGTTCAATAAAAATGGTGTTTTAGCCGGGAATGAGAAAATCCAGCGCGTTTGTTTTTTGATTGATTTGGTAAATATTAAAACAGCCTAACCTTTCAGAGGAGCATGTTTATGGGCGGGGTGTCCAAACTCTCAAAAATCGTGGGCTTTCTGGGGATGCCCGTTGTTTTGACGCTTGTGGGGGCGGGGTGCGGCAAGGAACCGGTCCGGGAGGTGGCCGAACCGTCACGACCAGTCAAAACGATTGTGGTGCAGCGTCAGGAAAAGGTGTTTGACCGCAGTTTCCCGGCGAGGGTAAACCCTGCGGGGCAGGCGGAGCTCTCTTTCAGTGTTTCTGGGAAAATCGCCGAAATACCGGTGAAATCGGGCCAGCCGGTGAAGGCCGGGGATGTGCTCGCCCGGCTCGACACCCGTGATCTTGAAAACGCCCTTGCCAGCGCGCAGGCGGCGTACAATGTGGGCCTGAAAGATTTGGAGGTGCTCAAAAAAGGGGCGCGCCCGGAAGAAATCGCCGAGCTGGAGGCGCAGGTGGCGGCGGCGGCGGCGCAACGGAAGCAGTCGCAGACCGAATATGAACGCGCAAAAGAGCTGTTTGATTCGGGCCTGATCTCCAAAAACGACTTTGACCGCTCCTCCACCCAGCGCAATGTGGTCGGCTCCAACGTGGACAGCATCTCCCAGACGCTCGCCAGGGCGCGGGCGGGCGCGCGGCCGGAGGAAATCCAGGGCGAGGAGGCGCGTGTGGCCGGGTTGCTGGTGAAGGTGGAGCAGGCGCGGGCGCAACTGGGGGACGCGGTGCTGAAGGCGCCCTTCGACGGGGTGGTGGCCTTCACCCAGGCGGACGCCTTCCAGGAGGTGCAGGCCAAGCAGGCGGTGCTGACACTGCAAAACAACAGCGGGTTTGAGCTGAAGCTGGACGTTCCGGAGTCGCTTGCGCGCCGTTCAAACAAGGGCGCCGAGACGAAGTTCCTCGTCTCCTTTCCCGATCAGCCCGACAAGGCGCATGAGGCCGTGTTCAAGTCCTACAGCACCGTGGCCGATCCCCAGACGCAGACCTACGAGCTGACCCTCGCCATGGACGCGCCGGAGGGCATGAACCTGCTTGCCGGCATGACGGCGCAGGTGCGCATTGTCAGCAGGCTGGCGGAGGGCGTGGAGAACGGCCCGGTCCTGCTGCCTGTGCAGGCGGTTGCGGGAAGCGATCAGGGCGGCGCCCACGTCTGGGTTGTGGACACCGCCGCCATGCGCACGGCGCGACGGGAGGTCAAAACAGGGGCCATCTCCGGGGACATGATTGAGGTGACGGAGGGGCTGAAGGACGGGGAAACCGTGGTGACCGCGGGCGTCTCGCAGGTGCGCGAGGGCATGGCCGTCACATTCATGGGCGAATGAGGGGACAATCATGAAGCTTGCGGAATACTTCGTTGAAAAACGGGTCATCAGCACGGTGCTGGCGCTGTTGCTGCTGGGGGGCGGCTGGTACTCCTACACAAAGCTGTCCCGCTTTGAGGATCCGGAGTTCACCATACGCTCGGCCATGATCGTGACGCCCTATCCGGGCGCGCGGCCCGCGGAGGTGGAGGAGGAGGTGACCGACGCGGTGGAAAGCGCCGCCCAGCAGATGCAGGAGGTGAAGGAGATCACCTCCGTGTCCCGGGCGGGCCGGTCGGAGGTGATGGTGGAGATGCAGATCGCCTTCAGCCCCACCAAGGAGGAGCTGCAGGGGCTCTGGTCCAAGCTGCGCAACAAGATGCGGGACGCGGAGGCGCAGCTCCCGCCGGGCGCCGGGCCGATCATGGTGAACGACGACTATGGCGACGTGTACGGTGTTTTTTTCGCCCTGACGGGGGACGGATACACCCCCGCCGAACTGGCTGACTACGCCGAAACACTGCGCCGGGAGCTGGTGGTGGTGCCCGGCGTGGCGCGCGTGGCCTTTTTGGGCGGGCAGAAAGAATCCATTTTCATAGAGATCTCGCGCGAGCGCGCCGCCCGGCTTGGAATCTCCCCGGACGCGATTTTCGCCACCCTCGACAAGCAGAACATGGCGGGCCCGGCCGGAAGCGTGCGGGTGGGGCCGGAACGCATTGAAATTTCCCCGGAGGGGCGGATTGGATCCGTGGAGGCGGTGAAAAACCTGCGCATCGCCGGCGGCGACGGCGGCAGGCAAATCCTGCTGAGCGATGTGGCGGAGGTGACGCGGGGCTACCAGGAGCCGCCCTCGTGCATCCTCCGCTACGGCGGAAAGCCCGCGCTGGGCATCGGCATTTCCAACATCAGCGGCGGCAACGTGGTGGAGACTTCCAAGGCCGTGGCACGCCGCCTCGCGGAGCTTGAGGCGCTGCGGCCCGTGGGCATGGAACTGCACACCATTTCCGACCAGGGAGGCTCGGTGGAGCTGGCGGTGAAGGGGTTCATGGTGAACCTGCTGGAGTCGGTGGCGATTGTGGTGGTGACCCTTCTTGTGTTCATGGGGCTGCGCTCGGGCCTGATCATGGGCGCGGTGCTGCTGCTCACCGTGTGCGGCACGCTGATGATGATGCACATGGACGGCATCGCGATGCAGCGCATCTCCCTGGGCGCGCTCATCATCGCGCTGGGCATGCTGGTGGACAACGCCATCGTGGTCACGGAGGGCATCCTCATCCGCGTGCAGGGGGGCGGCGACGGGCGAAAGGCGGCGCGGGATATTGTGGGCCAGACCATCTGGCCGCTGCTGGGCGGCACCATTGTGGGGGTCCTGGCCTTCAGCGCCATCGGTTTCTCCCCGGACAGCACGGGCGAGTACGCGGGCTCCCTTTTCTGGGTCATCTGTTTTTCCCTGTTCCTGAGCTGGCTTTTCGCGGTGACCTTCACGCCCTTTTTCTGCGTGGCGCTGCTGCGCCCCGGCAAAAAGGCCGCGGAGGGCGGCGACCCCTACGGCAACCGCTTTTTCCGCGCGTACACGTCCCTGCTGAGGGGCCTCATCGGCCACCGCTGGCTCACCCTTGCGGCGATGATTTTGATGCTGGCCGCGGCCGCCGCCGGTTTCGGGCGCGTGCCGACGGGCTTCTTTCCCGACTCCACGCGCAACCAGTTTGTGGTGGATTACTGGCTGCCGGAGGGGACGGACATCCGAACCGTGGACAAGGATCTCGCGGACATCGAAAAATGGGTGGGGGAAATGGGCGGCATAACCAACGTGACCACCATCGTGGGGCAGGGGGCGCTGCGTTTCATGCTCACCTACGGCCCCGAATCGCCCGCCGCCAGCTACGGCCAGTTGCTGGTGGATGTGGATGACTACCGGAAGATACCGGAGTTGGTCTCCACGATCCAGAAGCGGCTCGACGCCGAGTATCCGGACGCGCAGGCGAAGGCCTGGAAGTTCATCCTCGGGCCCGGCGGCGGGAGCAAGATACAGGCCGCGTTCCGTGGGCCGGACCCGGCGGTGCTCCGCGAATTGTCCGGAAAGGCCAAGGAAATATTCCATGCCAATCCCGACGCCATTGCCGTGAAAGACGACTGGCGCGGGCGCGTGAAGGTGGCCCGGCCCGTTTTCTCCGAGGAGCAGGCGCGGCGCGCGGGGGTCAGCCTGGCCGATCTGCGGAAGGCGCTCCAGACCGCCTTTTCCGGCACGCAGGTGGGGGTGTACCGCGAGGGCGACAAGATAATCCCCATCATCTCCCGCGCCCCCGCCGGGGAGAGGGCGGATCTGGACAACATCAGCGCCGTGCAGGTGCACAGCCCGCAGGCGGGCGCCTATGTGCCCCTGGCCCAGCTTGTGTCCGAAATCCGGACGGACTTTGAGGATCCCATCATCCGGCGCAAGAACCGCTTTCCGACCATCACCGCCATGTGCGATCCGCGCGCGGGCGTGCTGGCCAGCTCGGTCTTCAACGAGGTGCGCCCGAAGGTGGAGGCCATCCCCCTGCCGCCCGGCTACGAACTCAAATGGGAGGGCGAGTACGGCGACTCCACGGAGGCGCAGAAGGGGCTCGCCTCGATGCTGCCCTTCGGCTTCCTCGCCATGGTCCTCACGGTGCTCATGCTGTTCAACGGCATCCGGCAGGTGCTGATCATCTGGCTCGCCGTGCCCCTGGCGATCATCGGCGTGACCATCGGGCTGCTCCTTTTCCAGGCGCCCTTTGAATTCATGGCCATCCTCGGCTTCCTGAGCCTGGTGGGCATGCTCATCAAGAACGCCATCGTACTCGTGGACCAGATTGACCTGGAGATACGCGGGGGCAAGGAGCGCTTCCAGGCCGTGGTGGAGTCCGCCGCCAGCCGCGTGCGGCCCGTGTCCATGGGCGCGCTCACCACCGCCCTGGGCATGCTGCCGCTGCTGGCCGACCCCTTCTTCAGGAGCATGGCCGTCACCATCATCTTCGGCCTTTCCTTCGCCACCCTGCTCACCCTGCTCGTTGTGCCCGTGCTCTACGCCGCCTTTTTCAACCTTCGCAAAGCCTGACCCGCAGTTGCATCCCGCGCCGGGGACCGATAGGATAATATGGCGCACCGGAGCGCGATGCCAGGAGGTTGCGGGGGTTCGTGCCCGCGCTGTAAAGGGAGGTTGCGGGCATGGTCCAGCAGTTTTGGGAGCGCCGTCCGGCGGGACGGCAGGCGGCGGTTTTGTTTCTTCTTTTGGCGGCCGCCGCCTGCTGCGGCGCGGCGCGCGCGGCGGAATCCCTCCCCTTTTACGACGGCTTTGAGCTGGGCGCCGACGGGCCGTGGTGGACGGTGACCAGCTCCCTCGCCTCGTGCGACGCGAACTGCTGCTACCGCGTGCTCAACACCCAAGGGCCCGCCGAGGGGAACTGGCACCTCCTGCTGGAGTCGTACTCGGACTTTTTCACCACGAAATACAAGCGCGCGGACTTCACCCTCAGCCTTGATCTCGCGGGGCAGCAGGCGGTGGAGTTTTCCTTTTGGGCGCGCTCCTATTCGGACGAGCCCCACCCATTCCCCGCGTGGGCCTCTTTCACGGGCACGCCCGACTGCGACGGCGTGGCGATCAGCCCGGACGGGGTGACGTGGTATCCGGTGATGAACCTCACCGCCGCGGGCGGGCTCACCAGCGCCTACCAGAAGTTCACCTTCTCCCTGGACGCAATCATTGCCTCATGGGGCATTTCCTATTCCTCCGACTTCCGCATCCGCTTCAGCCATTACGATGACAACCGCGCAGACCATCCCACCGACCCGGACGGCATCGGGATTGACGGCGTTTTCGCGGGGGCGGCCCGCGACTTCGGCGACGCGCCCGCGCCGTACCCCACCTCCGTTGCCGAGGACGGGGCGCGCCACGCCCCCGGGGGCGCGGTATGGCTGGGCGCCGCGCCGGGCATGGAATGGGACGCGGCGCGGAACGCGGCCGCATCCGCTGACACGGCGGAGGACGGCGCAACCCAGACCGTGCCGCTGATCCCCGGACAGTCGGGACAGTTTCTGGTGAACGCCTCCGCGTTCTGCTTCCTCAACGGCTGGATTGACTTCAACCAGGACGGCGACTGGTCGGACACGGGGGAGCGGGTGGCAACCGATCACCCGCTGGCGGCGGGGGTGAACCTCTTTTCCCTCACCGTGCCGGCGGGCGCGGTCATCGGTGAAAACGCCTATGCGCGGTTCCGGGTCGCCGGCGCGCCCGGACTGGGCCTGACCGGCTCCGCGCCGGACGGCGAGGTGGAGGATTACCGCCTTGACATCGTGCCCGCCGCCCCGGTGATGCAGGCCCCGCCGCCCGTCACCCTCGGCGCGGAAAACACCCTTTCCTGGACCCCCGTCACGGGCGCGGAGGCCTACGCGGCGCAGTATGCCGCCGCGCCGTCCTTTTCCCCGCCCGGAGCGGAGAGCGGATGGCTGGCGGGAACATCCCACACCTTCACCGGCCTGCCCGACGGCAATCTGTACTACCGGGCGCACGCGGCGCGCATGGTTCCCCAGGGCGCCGATTCCTGGAATGCCTCTGCGGGATTCGCCGCGCACACCCTCAGCGCCGCCCGGCTGGACGCCGACAGCCACGCCGTGCTCGACGGGCCGGTATGGGGGCTGGACACCACCGGCGGCACCGTGGAGTCCTGGCTCACCACGGGCGGCCAGGGGCGCGGCAACGTGATCAAGACCGGCGCGGCCCCGGCGGTGGTCACGGAGGTGGAAATGTTTCTTTCCCGCGCCGCGGACGTGTCCATGCAGTTCCGCGTGTATGCGGGCGGCGCGAACGAGGCCGACCCCTACACCCTTCTGCTTTCCTCGCCCCTGGGCACGGTTCCGGCGGGCATGGGCTTTGTGTCTTCGGGACCGGTCTCGCTGACCCTGGCCGCGAACCGCCACTACATCATCGGTTTTTCATGGGACGGCCCCGTGAAGACCTACAAGAGTTCGGCAAACACCGTCTTCCCCTGGGCGCAGGTGACGACCCGCGCGCTGATAAGCGGATGGCCCGCCGACGGCGGGGTGTCGCTGGATTTTGCGGGCACGCCCGTCCTGGCCTATTACATGCGCATCAGCCGGAAGACCACCGCCGCCCATGCGGCCACGGGCACAATACTTTCCCCGCCCATAACCCCCGCGCCCCTGGTGCGGTGGGACAGGCTGTCCTTTGACACAGCCCTGCCCGCCGGAACCACCCTGGCGGTGGACCTGCTCGACGGCGCGGGGCTGCCCCTGATAGGCTGGCAAAATCTGGCAAACGGCGCGGACCTGTCCGGTCTTGCCGAGCCCACGGTGCGCCTGCGGGCGCGTCTGGAAACGACGGACACCTCCCGGACCCCCGTGCTGAATTCCTGGGGCCTGTCCTGGCACGGACAGCCCGACCGGGCGGTGTCGGGGCCCTGGTCCAACACGGTTCAATCGTTGCAGGACGGCACGCCCCCCGCCGTGGAGACGGTGTCGCTCCTGGACGCGCCCGTCAACCGGCTTAACGCGGTGCGTTTCGCCGTGCGCTTCACTGAGGAGGTTTCCGGTGTGAACCTGTCGCCGCCCTTCGACGATTTTGCCCCGGACCCCGTCGTTGCGGGGGCGGCGGTCACCGCCGTGTCGGGCGCGGGGCGGGAATACACCGTGACCCTGTCCACGGGCGGTGTTTCCGGAATGCTGGGGCTGAAGGTGCTGGCTGGCGGCGGCATCACGGACCAGCACGGCCAGGGCATGGCGGGCGACTGGACGGGGGCGGCGGCCTATGAGGAGGATTTCACGCCGCCGCAGGTGCTGGCCATGGTGCCCCTGGACGGCCTGCTTACCAACGCGCCGCAGGTGCGTTACCGCGTGGTTTTCAGTGAAAACGTGTCCGGTCTGGCCGCCGCGCCGCCCTTCACGGGCGTGGAAACCACCGGAACCGCGGGCACGGCGGTGGTTTCCGTGACGGGAAGCGGCGCGGATTATGAACTCACCCTTTCCACAGGTCCGAACGACGGGACGCTGGGCCTGCGGCTGACCATCGCCTGCGGCGCGGTTGACCGCGTGGGCTGGCCCCTTGCGGCGGACGCCGCCAGCCTGCTCGACTACACCCTGGCCCACCTGCGCGTCACCGGGCAACCCCCGGCGGAACTGCGCGTCACGGCGGGCGAATCCTGCACCGCCGCCGTCACCGTGGCGGGCGGCGCGGGTCCGCGCCGGTTCCAGTGGTACCATGAGGGTTTCGGCAAGGTTTTCACCCCCGTGCCCGGCGCGGAACAGGCCCTGCTGGAGATCCCCTGGGTGGAGCCCGCCGACGCGGGCCTGTATTATTGCGAGGTGGATGACGACCACGAGACCGTCCAGTCCTCGCGGATGCGCCTGGAGGTGGGCGGTGAAATGCCCGCCGCCGGGTTCGTCCTGCTTGCCCTGCTGGCGTCAGCGCTGGCGGCGTGCGGCGCGCGCAAACTGTTCGAACACTGATTCATGCCGGGAGTTTCGAGATGGCCATCACACGCCGTTCCTTTCTGGGCCGGGCCGCCGCAGCAGCCGTTGCGGCTGCGGGCGTTGGCGGCTGCGCCACCGCGGCAGCGGACCGGACCGCCGCACGGCCCAACATCATCGTCTTTTTCACCGACGACCACGGGTATGCCGACCTCGGCTGCATGGGCGCGGCGGACCTGAAAACACCGCATCTGGACCGGGTGGCGCGGGAGGGGGTCCGGTTCACCTCCTGGTACTCCAACTCCCCCGTGTGCTCCCCCTCGCGCGCCGCCCTGCTTTCGGGGCGCTATCCCGCCCATGCCGGGGTGCGCAATATTCTCGGCGGCCACCGCGACACCCCCGGCCTGCCCGCGTCCACGCCCACCCTCGCGGAGGTGCTCCGGCCCCTCGGCTACCGCACCGGCCTCTTCGGCAAATGGCACCTGGGCGCCGCCGAACCCTTCCGCCCCCACCATCGCGGTTTTGACGAGTCCTTCGGGCTCCTGTCCGGCTGCGTGGACTGCTATTCCCACATCTTTTACTGGGGGGGCATGGGCAACAGCAGGCTGGACGCCGTCCACGACCTGTGGGAAAACGGACGCGAGGTCTGGGAGGACGGCCGTTACATCACCGAACTCATCGCGGAGCGGGCGGTGGAATTTGTCCGGCGCAATGCGCCCCAGGGGCCTTTTTTCCTCTACGTGCCCTTCAACGCGCCCCACTACCCCCTCCATGCCCCGGAGGAATACCTCGACCGTTTCCCCGCCTCCATGCCCTGGGAACGGCGCATCATGGCCGCCATGCTCGCTGCGGTGGACGACGGGGCGGGCCGGGTGCTGGACGAGGTGCGCCGGCAGGGCGTGGAAGACAACACCATCGTTGTCTTTTCGAGTGACAACGGCCCCTCGCGGGAAACCCGCAACTGGATGGACGGCCGACGGGAAGCCTTCACCGGCGGTTCGGCGGGGCCCCTGCGCGAGGGTAAATTCTCCCTTTTCGAGGGAGGCATCCGCGTGCCCGGACTCATGCGCTGGCCGGGGCGGCTGCCCGCCGGAACGGTCGAGGACCGGCCCGCCGCCGCCATGGACCTGTTCCCCACCCTGCTCCGGGCCGCCGGGGGCGACCCCGCCGCATACGAGCCGGACGGCTGCGATCTGACTCCCGCCCTGACCGGAACAGCCCCATGGCCCGAACGCCGCCTCTTCTGGGAATACGGCCCCCAGACCGCCGTGCGCGAGGGGGACTGGAAACTGGTTTTGAAAGGGCGCGCCAGTTTTGGCGACGCTGTGGAGGAGGGGCCCTTCCTCGCAAACCTCGCCCATGACCCCGGCGAACAGCGGAACCTTGCCAACGACGAACCCGACCGCACCGCCCGGCTCACCCGCCTCGCCGAGGACTGGCGAGCCAAAATAACCGCCGGGTAGGACGTTAATTTTTTCCCCTCCCGGCTGTTCAATATGATAATTTTGCCTGTTTTGTAAACAGTTGTCAGCGGGTGGGTTAGGCCGCTTCCCAGGGAAAAAGGCGGAAAAACGGGCTCTTTTTCGGGAAGCCGATTGGAAATCACCCCTCCGGGCGGGGTATGATTGCCCCTTGAAAAGCGCAAAATTTTAGGATTCGCCCAGCCGGGGCGTTGACAAATTTCACCCCCCGTGCTATATTCAGCCCTGTGATTTGGGACGGGAACCGACTGGGCAGTGCGCGTATTACAGGGTTGAGCAAACAAGGCCATCCGGACGCGCCGGATGGGACCTGCGGCAAGAACGCAGATCAGGAGAGACGCCCGGAATGAAGAAATGGACAGTGATGCTGATCCCGCATGATCGGGGCGGCACCCGCACGGTAACCGTGTGGAATGTCCATTTTTGGGCGGTTGCGGCCGTGATGGTCGCCCTCTCGTTCAGTTCCACCTTCTTCTACCAGCGAAACAACGAACTGTTACAGCGCGCCGAGCTGCTCAAGCAGGCCAACCGCGCGCTGGAGCTGGAAAACGCCCGCATCCCCGAGGAGCCCAAACCCGCCGGGGCCTCCCGTGACGAGCTCCGCCAGCTTGAAACCCGGCTGCGCGCGGAATACGAGGCCAGCATCTCGGCCATCACCTCCGAGCTGAACGACCTCTACGAGATGGAAACCAAGGCGCGCAACATCACCGGCCTGGCCCCGCGCACCCCCCAGCCCGCCGAGCCCCCCTCCGCCGTGCGCGGCGGCAAGGGCGGCGGCCCCGCCGGGTTCGCCGAGGTGGTGCTGGCGAAATCTGTTGACGTGAAGCGGCCCCCCCATGTGATTTACGGCATGTCCCGGCCCTCCGCCGACCTGATAGTGCAGGAAATCCGCCTGCGCACCCAGAGCCTGGGTGATCTGGTCCGCGACATGGAGGCCCAGAAGGAGAAAGTGGAGCGCATGCCCGCCGGCTGGCCGGTGGCGCGCGGCGCGGGCAAGCTGTCCTCGCCCTTCGGGTACCGCCTTGATCCCTTTACCCGCCGCCTGCGCCACCATGACGGCCTCGACATCTCCGCCCGCCACGGCACCCCCGTTGTCTCCACCGCGGGCGGCGTTGTCAGGGAGGCGGGATACGCCAGTTACTACGGCAACATGGTCGTGGTGGACCACGGCGGCGGCATTCAGACGCTTTACGCGCACCTTTCCGCCATCTCCGTGTCCCCCGGTGAAAAGGTCACCCGCGGCCAGGTGATGGGCAAAATGGGCAGCACCGGACGAAGCACCGGCAACCACCTCCACTATGAGGTGCACGTCCAGGGCCGCCCGGTCAACCCCTCCAAGTACCTGACAAAGTAGCGGCGCGGCCATGGCAGACTCACGCAGGTCAAAGAACTTCAACGAGAACAAGGTGGTCACCATCCTTGGCCCCGGCACCGTGGTCAACGGCGACATCCACTGCAAGGGCACCATCCGCATCGAGGGCTTTGTGGGCGGCAATGTCATCAGCGAGGACAGCGTGGTGCTCCTGGAGTCGGGCCGCGTGCGCGGCAGCGTCTTCGCGGGCCAGATCATCGTCGGCGGCGAGGTCGAGGGCAACGTCTCCGCCGTGGAGCGGGTCGAAATCACCGCGGGCGGCCGCGTGGTGGGCGATTTGACCGCCCCGCGCATCAGCATCCACGAGGGCGTCGTCTTCGAGGGCCGCTGCACCATGAAGGCCGTCCCGGTGCCCGTTGGGTGATTCCCTTTCCCCAAAACTTCCCCCGGATTTTCCCCGCGCCATGACCATCCCCCCCGGAGAAAACCTCATGCCCCCCCCCGGCGCGCGCGTGCTCGTCGCCATGAGCGGCGGGGTGGACAGCGCCGCCGCCGCCGTGCTCCTTGCCGAACGGGGCTGCGACTGCGTCGGGGTCACCCTGCGCCTCGTGCCCGAACCGGAGGGCAAGTCCGTCTTTGAGCCCTGCTGCGGGCTTGAGGCCGTCCATGACGCCGCGCGGGTCTGCGAGAAGATCGGCATCCCCCATGAAATTCTCCACGCCGTGGAGCCCTTCGACCGCGGCATCATCACCCGCTTCGTGCGCGAATACGCCGCCGGGCGCACGCCCAACCCCTGCATCCGCTGCAACCGCATGATCAAATTCGGCGCGCTGCACCGCCGCGCCGCCGCGCTGGGCTGCTCCCATGTGGCCATGGGCCATTACGTGCGGCTGGTGTCTTTCGGCGGCCGGGTGGCCCTGCGCCGCGCCGTGCACCGCGCCAAGGACCAGAGTTACGTCCTCGCCCCGCTCACCCAGGCCCAGCTCCGCCGCTCCTGCTTCCCCCTCGGCTGCCTCGACAAGGAGGCCTCACGCGCCGTCGCCGCGCGCGTTGACCTCCGCTCCTCGCGCAAGGCGGAAAGCCAGGAAATATGCTTCGTCGCCGACCGCGACCACGCCCGCTTCGTGGAAAGCCGCGCGGGGCTCGCCCTGCCCGGACCAATCCTCGACGCGGCGGGGCGGCGCCTCGGCACCCACCGGGGACTCATCCGCCACACCATCGGCCAGCGGAAGGGGCTGGGCATCGGCGCGGACCGCCCCCTCTACGTCATCGCCCTGGATCCGGCGCGCAACGCCGTCATCGTGGGGTATGAGGAGGAGGGATACTGCCGGGAATTCACCACCGGCCCCCTTTTCTGGGGCGGCATGGCCCCGTCCGGGGAGCCTTTTGACTGCCGCGCCCAGCTCCGCTCGCGCCATGATCCGGGCCGCGCCACCGTCTTCCCAAACCGGCTCGGCGCGCGCGTCACCCTCACCGACCCGCAAAAGGCGGTCACCCCCGGCCAGTGGGCCGCGTTTTACGATGACGACGGCTGTGTGCTCGCGGCGGCGGAGATACGCGCCGCAGCAGCCGTTCCCGTCACGCCGGATAGCCCGCCTGCCTGAGGATTTTCCGCAGCACCGGCACCGACTTGCGGATTTCCTCGATCATCGCCCCGTCCGAGGCCACCTTGTACTCGATTTGCAGGGACACCGGCCCGGCGTAGCCGCCCAGGGTGCGCAGGATGCCGATGGCCTCCGCGCTCTCCACAATGCCCTCGCCCAGCGGCACCCACTTCGGCTGGCCGCCGTCCCAAACGAAATCCTTCACCGCGAGCATCTTCACCCGCGACGCGAGCCGCCGCGCGTGCAGGTTCCAGGCGTAATAACCGCCCTCCACCCGGGTGTGGCCCGTGTCGAAGTTGAAGCCGAGGCGCGGACTGTCCACCGCCTCCACGGCCTGAAGCAGATCCCACACCGCCGCCCCGAAATTGTTCCCGCCCGAGTGGACATGGTAGCCCAGCGTCACCCCCGCCGCCTCCGCCTCCGCCGCCAGCCCGCGCATGTCCTCCGTGAACTTCGCTATCTGCGGCGCAATCTCGCCCCTGTCGTCGTACTGGTGGCTGCCCACCCGCACAAAGGGTATCCCCAGTTTCGCCGCCGCCGCGAAGACCCCCTTCACGTTCGGCCCCCTCACGTCGGTGTATTTCGTGGTGATCATCGGCACCGACAGCCCCTCCGCCCGGATCGCCTCCACCGCCGCCGGCAGGTCCCGGTCCACGTTCTCCGGCTCCACATGCCCCCCCGGCCGCACCGTCAGGTCCACGCCGTCCACCCCCACCTCGCGGCAGGTTTTCGCCAGCGCCTTGTAGTCGAGAAACTGGAGGTATTTCGAAAATATCAGCACCTCCGGGGACTTTGCCGTTTCGGCGGCCCCGGCGGAAACCATGCGCGCCGCCACGGCGGCGGCGGGCGCGGCGGCCAGGCTGCGGGCGATGAAGTCGCGGCGGTTCAGCGTGTTGCCCATGGGTCATTCTTCCTTTGCTGCGGTGTTGCCGCCCCCCTGCGCGGGGGGGCGGGCGTCCTCGGGTTTTATTCTCCGTCAAGCGGCGCGGGGGGCTGTTCCCCGGCGTTCGCGCCGTCAGTTTGTAAATGACCCAGCACCACCCGCGCAAGTTTCATGCTGAACCCCGGCACCGCCGCGATTTCCGCCGCCGTCGCCGCGCGCAGCCGCGCCACCGAACCCACCGCCGCCAGCAGCGCCTTCGCCCGCTTCGGGCCCACCCCCGGTATGCCAAGCAGCGCGCTCGTCAGCGTCGCCTTGCCCCGCCGCTTCCGGTGCAGCGTGATCGCAAAGCGGTGCGCCTCGTCCCGCAGCGCCGCCAGCATCCGCACCACCGGACCGTTCTGCGGCGGCACCACCGGGTTCACCCGGTTTGGCAGGAAAAACCGCTCCGGCGTCCGCGCCGCGCTCTTAAGCCCCCCCTTGAAGGGGGATTTAGGGGGATGTTCCTCCCCGTCCATTCCGTCCATTCCGTCCATTCCGTCCATCTTCCCCTCCTCCTCCAGCCGCGACTTCGCAATGCCCGCATGCGGCAGATCATCCAGCCCCAAATCCTTCAGCACCGCCGTGGCCACGCCCAACTGCCCCCGCCCGCCGTCAATCAGCACCAAATCCGGCAGGTCATCCTCCGCAATCGCCCGCGTGTACCGCCGCGTCAGCGCCTCCCGCAGCGAGGCGAAATCGTCCTGCCCCGCCACCGTGCCGATGATGTAGCGCCGGTACCGCTGCTTCGCCGGACGCCCCCCCTCGAACACCGCCATCGACGCCACCGTCTTGTCGCCCTGCATCGTGGAAATGTCAAAGCATTCTATGCGCCGCGGAAGGCACGGCAGCTTCAGCGTGTCCCGCACCAGCTCAAGCGTGTCCCCCGCCGCCTTCTCCGCAAGCCGTTTTTCCACGAAGGCGCGCTTCGCGTTGCCCGCCGCCAGTTCCACCAGTTTCGCCTTTTCACCCCGCTGCGGGCACAGCACATCCACCCGGCCCCCGCGCTTCTCCGCCAGCACCTCCCCCAGCACCCCCGCATCCTCAATCTCCACCGGCAGCAGCACCTCGCGCGGAATCACCGCCGCCGTGTCGTAGAACTGGAGCAGAAACGAGCCCAGCACCTCCCCCAGCGGCAGATCGTGCGCCTCGAAGGAGTGCGACTTCCCGCCCAGCAGCCTGCCGCCCCGGTAAAACAGCGCCTGCACCTCCGTGTAACGGCCCTCCGTGAACGCGCCGAACACGTCCCGGTCCTCCACGGGACCGCCCACCACCGACCGCTGCCGCTCAAAGGTGCTACCGAGGTCGCGGAGCCGGTCGCGCAGCGCCGCCGCCTCCTCAAAGCGCAGCCCCTCCGCCAGTGTCCGGATGTTTTCCAGCAGCCGCCGCTCCAGCTCGCCGCTGCGCCCCTCCAGCACCAGAAGCACCTCCGACACCACCGCATGGTACGCTTCACGCCCCGCCAGCCCCACGCACGGCGCGAGGCACTGGCCCATCTGGTGGTACAGGCACGGGCGCGTCCGGTTCCGCAGCACCGCGTCGGAGCAGGTGCGCAGCGGGAAAAGCCGCTGGATTTGGCGCAGCGTCTTCCGCGCCGCCTGCGCGTCATGGTACGGGCCGAAATAGCGCGCCCCGTCCTGCCGCGTCCTGCGCACCACCGTCAGCCGGGGAAACTCCTCGCGCGGATCAATGCGCAGGCTCAGGTAGGTTTTGTCGTCCTTCAGGCGCACGTTGTACTTCGGGCGGTGCTGCTTGATCAGGCTGTTCTCCAGCAGCAGCGCCTCCTTCTCCGTCCCCACCACCAGATAGTCCACCGCCGCCACCCGCCCCATCAAAAACTTCACCGTCGGCCGGCCGTCCGTCAGGTTGAAGTAACTGCGCACCCGCGCCCGCAGGTTTTTCGCCTTCCCCACATAAATAATCTTCCCCGCGCCGTCCTTCATCAGGTAACAGCCCGGCTGCGCCGGCGCCTGGGACGGGTCCGGCCCCCCCTTCGGGGGTGTGGTTGTGTCCTCGCCTTTCATGGCAAAAGCATACCACAGCCCGCCCTTACCCCCGGTCCATGACGATCTTCATGATGCGGACGCGCCGGGCTTTCCGGACAACGGCCGCGCCGCCGCCAGTTTTTCGTAACTGTCCAGCAGTTCCGTGGTGGTGGAGTAGAGTTTGGGCCGCGCCGCGTCGAAGGCGGCGAGGCCGGGCTCCGCCACGGCGGTGATGTCGGCGGCGCTTGCGCCGCGCTGGATCAACTCCCGCAGGTCAGGTCCGCCCGCGAGGGTGTCGAAGAAGGGTTTCCACTCCAGCCGGTCCTTGTGGCGGCGGTGCAGCGCGCAGAGCAGCGCCACCGCCAGCCGGAAGGGCCGCGCCGCGGTTCTGTCGGTGAACTCCACCCGGAACCCTTTGCACACCTTGTCCCGGAAGGCGGGGTCCGCCGCCCTGCCGGGAAGGGGCTTCGGGGTGTAGAGCGCCGTCACCAGGCGCATGCCGGGGCTGTCCTCCGGCGCAATCATTTCCGCCACCGAAAGGTTGTCCACCCACGGCGCGCCAAAGAGCAGGAAGGGCGTGTCCGTGCCCCGGCCCTCGTTGAGGTTCACCCCCTCGAAAAGGCAGGTTCCCGCGTAGGCCAGCGCCGCGTCCGCCGTTGGCAGGTTGGGCGACGGCGGCGACCAGGGCAGGGCGCACTGATGGTGCATCAGTTCGCGCCGCCAGTTTTCCGCGGGCTGCACCGACAGATCCAGTTTTTTCAATTCCGGGCGGGTCTGCTGCAGGAACATCGCAGCCTCGCCCAGGGTCATGCCGTGGCGCGCGGGCACCGGCGCTCGGCAGACGGGGGAGTCTGCCACGGTTGCGATGGCTCCCTCCAGCACCACGCCGCCCAGCGGGTTGGGCCGGTCCAGCACCTTCACCGGCACCCTCGCGGCGGCGCAGGCACTCATGCATTCCAGGAGTGTGGCAAGGTAGGTGTAATACCGCGCCCCCACGTCGGGCAGGTCGGCGACGAAGAGGTCCACACCCCGGAGGTCCTCCGGCGACGGGCCTTTCTTGTCGCCGTACAGGCTTACCACGGGCACACCGTTCACATTGTCCCCGGCCACGGCGGCACCCGCCTCGGCCTGAAGCCGCAGGCCGTGCTCCGGCGAGAAATAGCGCGTCAGGCGCAGGCCCGGCTCCTGCCGGAGCACCTCCGCCGCGGGACGGCCCGTCTGATCCGTGGCCGCGTTGTTGGTCAGCACGCCCAGCCCTTTTTCCTTCAGCCCGGAAAAGTCATCGCGCACCAGATAGTCCAGCGCGGTGTGCGCGTTCGTGCGGTCCGGATAGAGGGGCAGGGCCGCGCCGTCGAAGAAGGTCTTGCGCAGGCTGGTGTTGTCGCGGTGCGCCCGGGTGGGATGGCAGGTGTTGGACAGCAGAATGGTGAAGATCCCCGTCTCCCGGTCAATCCAGAGCGCCGTGCCGGTCCAGCCCGTGTGGCCGAAGGCCGTCCGCGAGGGCAGGTAGCCGTTCGCGCCCGACATCCACGGGTCCAGCCACCAGCCAAGCCCCTGCCACGCGTAGCCGGACACCTGGCCGGGCCGCAGCATCTCATCCAGCGTGGCGGGCTTCACAATCCTGCCGCCGAGCAGCGCGCGGCAGAAGATCGCCAAGTCGCCCGCCGTGGAAAAAAGCCCCGCATGGCCCGAAACGCCGCCCATGGCGAAGGCGTTCTCGTCATGCACCTCGCCCCGCACCATGCGCCCCCGCCAGGGGCACTGTTCCGTGGGCGCGCATTCCGCGCGCAACGCCGCATCCGGGCGGAATGTCGTGCGTTCCATTTTCAGCGGCGCGAAGACGCGCCGTTTCACAAAGGCGTCCAGCGGCTCCCGCGCCGCCTGCGCCGCGCACTGCCCCAGCAGGATGAAGCCCAGATCAGAGTAGGTGCGCCGCGTTCCCGGCGGCGCGTCCAGCCTCAGCTCCGCGATACGCCGGACCATGTCCTCCGCGCCCGCGATCTCCTTTTACCACACCTTGAAGGGGGGGAGGCCCGTGGTGTGGGTGATGCAGTGGCGCAGGGTGAACTGGTCCAGTCCGGGCAGGGGAAGATACTCCGACACCTTCTGGTCAAGGTCCAGTTTTCCCTCCTCCCGCAGCAGCATCACCGCCGTGGTGGTGGAAATGACCTTGGTCAGCGAGGCCAGATCATAGAGGGTGTCCGTGGTCGCCGCCTCCGGCGCGGGCGACTGCTGGCGCAGCCCAACCGCCCCGTGGAACAGCGTCTCGCCGCCCCGGCCCGCATAGGCCACCGCTCCGGGCGCTTTTGACTCGCGGACCGCGAGGGCGAGATATGCAGCATAATCCAACATCATGATTCCTTTGCCGTGAAGCCGCCATTCTTGCACGGGGCCGGGCGGGGGCGCAATCAACATCCTAAAAAAATGCCATCTGCAAATAATGCAGATGGCTTGCGAAATTTGGCAAGATCGGCGACTAGTCTGCGAAGAATGTGGCCGCTTGATAGGTATCCATGCGATAGTTAAAGTTGCTTGACGATGCGGCAGGAAATCTAAATTGAAGGGCAGAAGCAATTGGTTTTTTTCCTTCAATTTCTATATAACCCTCAGAATAGGATTCATTTGGAAAAAATTGACTAGGTGTAAAATCTAATGATTGATATTTCGAAAGAGTAACTGTCTTCGAGTCAATTGGATAATTACTCATATCGTATACTCTAATGATATAATTGTCACTTGTTTCGTCGGAACCGTCTCCGTTAATCAATGTACACCAAGTTGCCCAGCCCATTCCAGTCTCTGTTGTGTTATATGACTCGCGAAAATGGGGAAGGCGAATTTTATGTGTCGTTAAATTAGAGTTAAACAATGTCTCATAAAATGCTGGATAGCCAAAGGAACACTGAATAAATCGCTTGTCACTAAAAGTTCCATTTCCAGTGCGATACTTTCCAAGGACTTGTCCCCGAATATTTGTTAAAAAGTCATGGCCATCCGGTTGTGATATTCGCAATGCGACAGACATATACGAATCGGTAGGTGGATTATTAAATAGTGCGTTATTTGTGCCATAACTAGGAATGAGCAAACTACAATGGGAGTCTATAGTCGCCCAAAAACAATTATTCGTTGCATCCCATTCAACATTGGGAGATGTATTCTCTTTGATTAAATCATCCGTGCTGTTATAATACTTGGTAGCTCCAGTGGCTAATTGTCCGTTGCTCAGAAGAACTTCTATTTTAATTTTATTGCTTCCGCTAAATGGGACATTTGAATTGTTATGAATGAACACAAGCCAAGTTTTTTCAGAATTTCCTGTGTCATAATATGATTGCTGGGGGTTTGTTCCAGAAATGAAAACTCGAGTCGTGTTCCACACAGGATTGGGGGATGACGGGTAGTTAATCATTTTGTAGAGCGCAGACGAGCTAGCACCCCACGGTGGACCAAACACATTCTCCCGGTTGTTGCAGTTGACATAGGGCAACCATGCCACCAGTTCAGTGGCGGCGACCATTGGAGCCAAAAAGGCCATCACCAAAGACACAAGAACCAACAACTTACGAATCTGCATGTACCCATTGGAAATCCTCCTCTTGGTTGGGTAAACTAGAGCTAGGTTAGCACAGATCTTTATCTATGTCAATAAAAATATAAATGGGCGACATTACTAATAAGGATCATGGTAATGAAAACTATTAGTGTTAAAAAAGCTGTGGCTTTATCAATTACATTAGTAATATTTATAGTACTCATTTATCTTGGTAATATGCGGTTTTTTTTGTTTGGCTACTACGACTGTTGGGCATATTTTCTACCCAATGCCGCGCTGTTGGACAACGAACTGTCTCAGGGGCGGTTTCCGCTGTGGAACCATTTGATTCTGGGGGGTACGCCCTTTGCGGCCAACCCGCAGGCTGCTGTATTTTATCCGCCCAATCTGTTTCGCGCTTTTTTTGTTGGGGATGCTGGCCCGCTCTGGACGTTGATATCCCTTCGCGTCCTTGCGCTGGCGCATGTGACCTTAGCCTTTTTTTTGTGCCGTTGTTTTGCATTAAGACACGGCTTGTCCGCTTGGGGGGCGGTGATTGCGGCCTGTGCTTACGCCTTTTCCATTGAGATGACCGCCCATGCCATTGGGGCATGGATTTTGGTGATTGTCCCGGCGTTTCTTCCCGGAATTTTATTGCTGATGCGCCGTGCCGCCATGTCAGACGGCCACCGGGGCCGTATTGCTGCGGTGGCGGGGGCGGGCGGTCTGCTCGGGCTGGGTTTTTTGGGGGGATATCCCCAGCACACCTTGTACACCCTTGTGATCATGGGGTTGTATGCGTTGTGGTTGTCACATGCCCGCGGGGTGGGTATGCGCGGGTGGTGCATTTGCGCGACACGGCGGCAATTTCCAGAACTGGCTGCTGTGTGCGTACTGGGCCTCCTTGCAGGAGCGGCGGTCTGGGTGCCCGCCATGGAACTGGCCGGATATGCGCTGCGCGGCGGAACGGGCGGTGTCCAAGTGCGCTATTGGCGGGATGCCACTCATTCCCTGCCTTACATACTCCGTCCCTCGCTGGTCGGACTGGCAGTTCTGGCCTTGCCTGTAATTTGGAAAAGGGAACTGCGGATTTTTGCCGTGCTGCTGGCCCTGTTTTTGGACTTTTTGCTCGGCGGGCCCGCCGAGCATGTGCTGCGCGCTCTTGCCCCATTCAAGCTGGGTTCCCCCCTCAGGGCCTCGGCATTTCTGGCCCTGCCCCTGGGCATGCTGGCCGGGGCCGGGTACGACCGCCTTTGCGCCTTTCCTGCGGGCTTGCCCCGCCATGCGCGCATGGCGGCTTTCTGTGTGTTTTGCATGGTTGCGGCATTGGGGTTTGCCTTTTCCCCATTCCTGTTGATGCCCAATTCATGGCTGTTCAAACTAGCCTCACCCATTTTGGCCGGTGGTGCCTTGTGCGCTTTTTTTATTCTTGCGCCCCGGAGGGCTCTTGTTTTCTTTGCCTTGGTGGTCTGCGTGGACATCGCGCTCTGGGATTCCTTCTGCAGGCATGAGACAGGCGTCAAACTCCGGACTTTCCCGTATGATACTGGATGGCTTGAACAGGCCCGCGCAGTGCCGGTGAACAAACGCAGCGTGGATGAACATCCGAACTGTCCCGCTAGCGTTGGCGGTATGCTTGTCAACGGGTATGAGCCCGCACGTCTGGCTCTTGCCGACAAACTGTTATGCACCTCACATGACCAATATGTGAGTGAAATCACGCCATCAACTGGCACGCTCAACCTGTCATCCGCCTATGGCCTGTTTAAAAGGCCCTTTTGGCTTGTTGATTCGCCCGGACTGGACACCGTCCTGAAACAGTGGGTGATGGATCCGGGCGGCAATGCGGGCATCCTGGGGGTGATGATGAACAAGCCCACAGAATCCATTGAGGTTATGGGTGAAAAATGGAGGGTTGTCAATGAAAAACAGGAGGAGAGGACGTTTGGTTTTGACTCTTTCCTCTCAAAAGGCACTCACACATTCGTAAAAATAACTTTCAACACATTCGCCCCTGTGTCTGTCCGGGTGTTCACCCGAACACCCAAATTCCTGGTTGCATCTGCCGATTTTCCGGATCAATCCATGGATGCCATCCTCCAAGCGCCCCTGCCGGACAATTTCTCCGGTTTGGACGTTGTTTTTTCAGGTGCCGGTGCGGATGGAATAGTTCCCGCCAAGGCAATTCTATTGGAAGACACGGCGGATTATGATTCTTTGATAACCGTGATCGAACATAACTCCCGCCGCACAAAGGTGAAGGTTGGTCCATTGGACGGGGAAAAACGCCTGCTGTTTACAAGTTTTGCATATCCGGGCTGGAAGTTGTCGGTTGACGGCATATCTGCCGACATTGTTCCCACGGCCGGTGTTTTCCAGTGGATAACCCTGTCATCCGGAATTCATGAGGTTGAATTTCGGATGGTGTCGAAAAGTGTCAACCGGGGGGTGCTCATATCGCTCACCGGATTTGTCATGTGCATACTGGGGTTGGTGTGCGGTCGCCCGCCTTGGAAAAGGGGCGCATGACAAAAGAGAAGACTCGGTGATAATGAAAAAAAAATAAGGCGGGCATGTCTTCCGACATTCCCGCCTCGAATCTTGTATTAGGACGTTCGAGCCACTGCGCTGGGATCAGAATCCCGGCGGCAGCAGGTGAGCGTAGGACATGACGGAGGAGCAGGTCGCGACCATGCCCTGCACGTCTTTGTCACCACCCTGCCACGTGACCGAAATGGAGCCGTTCTTTTTGCCGTCGTTCTCCTGGGCACCCGGGAGGGTGGTCAGGGGACGATCCGGGACGGCGTTACCCTGGGAACCTTCCTGGCCCTTCTTGCCCGCGACGACGGAGCCGTCGGGGTCATTAATGGCCGGACGGAACGCCACGGAGGACTTCGCCGCGATCGTGAACGTATTGTTCGGATAGATCGGGCCGACGAAGTTACCACCCTGGGTGTAGTACGCAACCTCGCAGGTCACCACGTCGTCGGTGTTGTTCTTCAGGAACACCAGCGTCGTCACGCCCTGAGATGAGTCACGGGGCGGCCAACCAGCCTCAGCCGGGGAATTGTCCACGAACCAAGGGATGGAGATGGAGCTCGCGAAAGCGATGCCACCAAGGACCACCATTGCCACAAGCACGCTAACTTTCTTCATTGATTTTTCACCTCCTCTTGTTGTGAAATCCTGCAACCGGGCTTTCGCCCCACAGCCCTGCGGGCTGTCCACAGCACTTCAAATGGCCATCTGCCAGCCGGTGCACTCACCAGCCACAACTAGTTTGTACCACAAACCAGTCTGAATGTCAATACCCCGGCGCAATCTTTTTTGGGGGGAGAGGCGCCGCAAAGGGGGGTAAAACGGTTTTTTGGTCCCGCACGGGGGGGTAATGGGGCGGCAATGGGCGGTTTTTTGGTATAGTGGGGGCCAGTCAACCCCGTCAACCCGGCCGGATCCCCGGCTGTTTTCATTTTTGAGGGAACCATGAACGCCCCTGTGCCTTTGGAAGAGGAGCCCCGCTGGGAGGGTGTCCGCGAGGTGATGGCCATGTCCGGCCCGATCATCCTCGGTTCGCTGTCGTACACGGTGATGGGGTTTGCGGACCGGGTGATGGTGGCGCGGGTGGGGGTGGACGCGCTGGCAGCGGTGGGCTCGGCGGACATCGGATCGTACACGCTGAGCACGCTGTTCATGGGCATTGTGAGCGTGGTGGCCACCTTTGCGGCGCAGTGCGAGGGGCGGGGCGAGCGGGAGAACTGCGCGCGCTACGCCTGGCAGGGGCTGTACCTTTCGCTGGCGGGCATTGTGTTCGCGCTGGTGCTGTGGCCGCTGGCGGGCCCCCTCTTCCGGAGCATGGACCACACGGCGGAGGTGACGCGGCAGGAGATTCTGTATTTCCGCATCCGGCTGACGGGGTATTTCTTTGTGGGGGTGATGGCGGCGCTGGGCGGCTTTTTCCAGGGGGTGAACCAGCCCCGCGTGCCCATGTACGCGGCGATTGCGGGGAATGTGACGAACCTGGTGTTCAACTATTTGCTGATTTACGGGAAGTTCGGCTTTCCCCGGCTGGAGATAGCGGGCGCGGCGGTTGCGACGGTGATGGGCATGGGCGTGCAGAGCGGGCTGATGTTCGCATGGTTTTTGGCGCCCCGGCTGCGCGCGGAGTACGGCACGCTGCGGGGGTGGCGGCCCCATTTCGGGCGGATGCGCGAGCTGACGGCGGTGGGGGTGCCCGCGGCGATGAGCATGTTCCTCGACGTGGCGAACTGGTGGATTTGGATGTCCTTCATCATCGGGCGCTTCGGCGCGGCGCACCTGGCGGCGAACACCATCGCGCTGAGCTTCAACCACATCACCTTCATGCCGGTGATCGGCCTGCACCAGGGGATAGCGGCAATCACGGGCCAGTGGATTGGCCGGGGCGACATCCCCCGCGCGAAGGCGCGCACCCGCACGACGATCAAGCTGAGCATGGCGTACATGGTGTGCATGGGCACGGTTTTCGCCGTGTTCGGCGGGGTGCTGGCGCGGCATATTTTCCAGCCGGAGGATCCGGGGGTGGTCACGCTGGCGCATCGCGCGCTGATGATTGCGGCGTTGTTCCAGGCCTTCGACGCGGTGAACATCTCGGTGATGGGCGCGCTGCGCGGGGCGGGCGACACGCGCTGGATGATGTGGATGACGGTGGTGCTGGCCTACGGGTTCAGCCTGCCGCTGGCGTGGCTCTTCGCGGTGGTGCTGGACGGGCGGACGCTGGGCGCGTGGGCGGCGGCGACGCTGTTCATCATGGTGCTGAGCGCCGCGCTGTGGCGGCGCTTCGAGGGCGAGCGCTGGCGCGGCATCAACATCTTCACCCACACCGGCGCGGGGGGCGGCGCCCCGGAGTGAGGGCGGGGGCCGGGGGCGGCTGTGCCGCGGCGGGGCGCTTTGGGTATACTCGACGGGCCGGAGGCGGCTCCGGAACAACCCAAGGGCAGGGAGCATGATCTGATGAACCAGAATGCGGTCGCGGGACGGGAAACGGCGGAGGCAATCCGCGCAAACCTGGCGCGGGTGATCCAGGGAAAACCGGAGGCGCTGGACATTCTGCTGACCGCCCTGCTGGGCGGCGGCTCGGTGCTGATGGAGGACATGCCGGGCGTGGGCAAGACCACGCTGGCCAAGGCGCTCGCCAAAAGCATTGACGCGTCGTTCCGGCGGGTGCAGTTCACCCCCGACCTGCTCCCCGCCGACATCCTCGGCTCGTCCGTCTACAACCCCGTGACGGGTGAATTCACCTTCCGCGAGGGGCCGGTGTTCTGCAACGTGCTGCTGGCGGATGAAATCAACCGCGCCTCGCCGCGCACCCAGTCGGCGCTGCTGGAGGCGATGAGCGAGGGGCAGGCGACCGTCGAGGGCCGCACCCGCGCGCTGCCCCGGCCCTTCATGGTGATTGCCACGGAGAATCCGGTGGAATTTCAGGGAACCTACCCCCTGCCGGAGGCGCAACTGGACCGGTTCATGGTGCAGCTCGGACTGGGCTACCCGGACGCGGAGGCGGAGGCGCGGATGCTCTTCGCGACGGCGGAGTCCCACCCGCTGGACGCGCTGGGCGCGGTGGTGACACGGGAGCAGGTGGAGGACATGCAGCGGCAGGTCACCCGTGTGCGGGTGGGCGCGCCGGTGGCGGACTACCTGGTGGCGCTGGCGGGCCGGACCCGCACGGACGGGCGGCTGCGCCTGGGCGTGAGCCCGCGCGGCAGCATGATGCTCTTCCGCGCTGCGCAGGCGGCGGCGTGGCTGGCGGGCCGGGACGACGCGCTCCCCGACGACGTGCAGCGGGTTGCGCCGCACGTGCTGCCGCACCGGCTGCTGCTCACCACCCAGGCGCGCTACGGCGGGGTGACCCGGCAGGCGGTGGTGGCGGAGCTGCTGCGGGAGGTGCGGGTGCCGGTATGAGCGGGGGCGGGGGCGCAAAGTTTCCGCTGCTGGCCTGGCTGTGGGCGTTCAAGCTGACCCCCAACGGCCGGGGGCTCGTGGCCGCCGGACTGGCGCTGTCCTCGATGGCCTCGGCGTCGACGCTCGCCCCGATCTACACCGTGCTCTTCACGCTGTTCGCGCTGGGTCTTGCCGCCTTTGTGATCAACCTGCTCCACCGGCCCAGGCTCCATGCGGAATGCGCGATGCCCCGCCGCGTGGTGGCGGGCGCGGAAATCCACGGCGCGGCGCGGGTGTCCAACCGGGGGCGGGGCCCGGCGCTTGAGGTGCGGGCGGCGTTCACCGGGCTGCCGCGCTGGCTGCGCCCGGAGGGCGGGGAGGTGATGGCGGGGCTGCTGCGCGCCGGGGAGGAGGCGGAGCTGCCGCTGCGCATGCGCGCCATGAAGCGCGGCGTGTACACCCTGCCGCCGCTGCGCGCCTTCACCACCTTCCCCTTCAACCTGCTCCGCTCCGGCGCGGCCCGGACGGGGGTGCCGCCCCTGACGGTGCTGCCCCGGTTCACCCCGGCTTCGGCGGTGCGCCTGCCCGCAACGGCCCGGTACCAGCCGGGCGGGGTCACCCTCACGTCGGAGGTGGGCGAGAGCCCGGAGTACATCGGCAACCGCGAGTACCGGGACGGTGATTCGCCCCGGCGGCTGGACACGCGGGCGTGGGCGCGGCTGGCAAGGCCGGTGGTGCGCGAATTCCAGGAGGAGTTTTTCCTGCGGCTGGCGCTGGTGGTGGACACGCACATCCCCCGGGGGCGCAGGCCCGGCCCGGAGGGCTTCCCCGGCCTGGAGGCTGCGGTGAGCCTGGCCGCCACGCTTGCGGACGCGCTGTCACGGGGCGAGTATGTGATCGACATCTTCGCGGCGGGCCCGCAGTTGTACCGGTTCCGCACGGGCCGGAACACCTCGTCCTTCGACAGCGTGCTCGATATTCTGGCGGCCCTGGAACCGTGCCGAAGCAACCCCTTCGACACCCTGACGCCCGCGCTCGCCCAGGAGTTTGCCACGGTGTCCACGCTGGTCTGCGTGCTGCTGGACTGGGACGAGAGCCGCCGCGCGCTGGTGCGGATGGCGGCGGAGGCGGGCTGCCGGGTGAAGGTGTTCCTGGTGCGCGACGGGGCGGCGTCGCTGCCGGAGGCGGACATGGCCGGATGCGTGGACGAGTTTGTCCGCATGACCCCGGCGGACGTGGCGAAGGGGGCCTTCGATGCGCTCTGACAACCCCGCGCCAAGCCCCAACCCACCGGGATACGCCCTGTGCGCCGTGGCGATGACGGCCGTTTCGGCGGTGGTGGCGGGGGCGGCCGCAAAATCCTACGCCGTGCCGGTGTTTGCGGTGGCGCTGGCCGCCGCCGGGTTCGCGGCGCCGCCGGAAAACCGCGCCGCACTGGCGCGCAGATGGTGGCCGGTCCTGTTTCTGACGCCGGTGGTTTTCCTGATCAAATGGCTGGCCATGCCGCTGGACCCCGGCGTGCGCACCTCCACCTTCACGGTGGACTATGCCCTGCTGAACGCACTGGCCGAATGCCTGCTGGTGCTTCAGGCGGCGGTGCTGCACCTGCCTCCCCCCGCGCTGGCCCTGCCGGGGCGGAACGCGCCGACCCCGTCGCTGCCAATGGGCCTGGGCGCGCTGGCCATGGGCTGCGCGCTGGGCTTCGCCGCAAACACCATGCGGGAACACATTCTGGCGCTGGGCGCATCGGCGCTCTTTGCGGGGTTGGCGGGCACGCTCTTTGTGCTGTGCCGGGGCGGGGATCTGCGGCCCGCGCCGGGCAGGCTCATGCCGCTCCTCTATGCGCTGATTCTGGTGGTGGTGCTCGCGGGTGGTTCGGCCGGCGCGGTGGTGATCAACCGGGTTTCGGGGAGGCTTGACGAGATATTCGGGCTGGCGGCGTCCAGCCTGGGCATGCAGCAGACCGGTTTCTCCGGACAGGGTTCGCTGGACAGCGTGCGCCGGTCGCGCTCCTTCGGCTGGGGGGTGGCGCTGCGGGTGGAGGCGGAATCGCCGCCCGGATACCTGCGCGCCGCGGCCTTTGACACGTTCCAGGGGCGGGACTGGCAAAGCTCCGAGCAGGGGCGGCCCCTTAGTCCCATGCCCCCGGCGCAACGGCCCGCCGGAACCGCGCCGCAGGGCAATGCCTTTGCCCTGAAAGCCGGGGCGGACGCGGGTGGGGAAGCATGGACGGTTTGGCCCTCGGAGTCGCTGAAGGGCGCGGCGTTCCTGCCCGCCGGGGCGGCATGGCTGGCCGCGCCGGCGCGGCAGGTTTCGGAAAACGCCCACGGGATAGTCACGGGGCTGCCCTCGGGAACGCCCTACCAGGTTGGACCGGGGCGCGGCTCACCCCATGAAAAGCCCGCGCCGGAACTGCTTGAAAAATGCCTCGCGCCGCCGCCCGGCCTCAACCCGGCAATCAGCGCGCTGGCGGCGGAGATCTTCGCGGGCGCGGGCACCGCGCGGGAGAAGACGGCGGCGGTGGAGAATTACTTCATCGGGCGGCACAAGTACAGCCTGGACATTGAAATACCGCGCGGACGCAATCCGCTGGAGTATTTCCTGCTGGAGCGGCCCCCGGCGCACTGCGAATACTTCGCCTCGGGCGCGGCGGTGCTGCTGCGGCTTGCGGGGGTGCCCGCCCGGTATGTGACGGGCTTTGTGGCGGACAACCAGAACCCGCTCACGGGTTGCTGGACCGCGCTGAACACGGACGCGCACGCCTGGGCGGAGGCGTGGGACAATGAGGCGGGCCGGTGGGTGACGGTGGAGGCGACGCCGCCGGACGGGATGCCCGGCGCGGAGCGCCAAGGCTGGATGCGCGCGCTGATGGACTGGGCGGCCTTCACCTGGGCCAAATGCGCGGCCCTGCTGAGGAGCCCGGACTGGCGCATGATTCCCCGCCTCGCCGCATGGCTCGCGGGCAGCCCGGCGGCATGGCTTGCGGCGGCGGTGGCGCTGCTGGCGCTTCTGCGCCGCAGGCTGGCGCGCCGGGGTCCCCGGCGGCGCAAACGCACCGAGACGGCCGAGGTGCGGGCGCTTCAGGCGCTCATGAAAAGAATGGATCGAAAAATGCGGCGGCGCGGTTTTGCGCGCGCGGCCCATGAGACGCCCCACCGTTTTGCCCTGCGGCTGGAGGCGTCGGAAAAGCCGGGGCTGGCGAGCGCGGCGGCATGGTACCGTGCCTACGCGATGGCGCGCTACACCGGCGACACCGCCCCGGACACGGCGGCACGGCTGCGGGCCGCGCTTCACAAGGCGCTCAAGCCCGGGGCGTAGCGGGAAAACTATTTCTTTTTCGGGCGGGCCTTCTTGGGCGCGGCTTTGTCCTTGGGCAGCCGGTAGATCTCCAAGCCAAACCTGGCAAGAAGCTCGGGCCAGAGGCGCACGTTGTTGCGGTCCCACTTGCGCACCGGATCCGTCAGCGCATCCCAGCCCACAAGATAGGGGGAGGTCTTTTTCTCGGCGTCCTTGACCTTTCCATAGGTCCATCCGGACTGGATGCGCTCCACCACCCAACGGCCATGTTCCACCTCGGCCATGGCCTCAATGTCCGCAGTGGTGAATTCCAGGGATGCTGGCTTGCCGGAGGCGGCCCGGATACCGTACCCCCTGGTCTTCAGGTTGTTTTCGATATAGGAGAACTGGCTGCGGTTGGAGTCCTTGATGTCCTCGCGCAGTTTGGCCCAGGGCTGCATGACCGGATTGGGGTCGGTGTAACGCTGCTGATCAAGGAAGTCCTCGTGCGACAGTTGTGCCGCCTCTTCAATAATCTCCGGGGCAAGCACCCTGGAGGAGCCGACACCCAAATGCAGGAAGGCGCGGATGGACTTGGCATCAGGCGGAATGACTATCAATTTGTCGTTCTCCTGCCGGGGCCATTCCTTCAGAAAACGCTCGGCCTCGCGGCCGCTGCCGTGGAGCAGGGCCACATGCGCGCCCAGCGCAAGGGCGAAACGGTACTCCAAATGGGCTATGCGGCCGCCGTTGATCCCCAGCAGGCGCACATCCTTCGGATCAACCCCCGTGGCCAGCAGATCGAGCCAGTACCGGATCGGTTCCAGCGCCGTGAAATGCGCCTTGTCCCCTTTTTGGCTCAGATCACAGCCGCAACAGTCCTTTTCGGCGCGGCGCAGTTCATCATAGCGGGAATCAGCCGTCCCGTCATCGGGAAGATCTTTGGGGAGGTGGCCAATGGCGTAAATGCGTCCTTTGCCCATCTCCGCAATTTTTCCCACAAGACCGCTGATGCCCTGGGTGGTGCCACCTGAGATGACCACCCCCTCATAATCCTTGAACGCATCCTCAAGTATGGGCGCGTATCTGGCCATCTCTTTTTCATACATGGGATCACACCCGCCGGCAACAATGACAAAGGGGCCTTTCCTGTCAAAAGAAACGCCGTTTAAATGTTCATACTTCCTGGAGAGTTCGGGTTGATCCGGCCTCCTGGTCAGCAAAGCCGCATAAAGAAAGCGGCGGGCATGCTCCATGTCCGGGCGGCAGACCAACCGGTGCGCGTTTCCCGTGTCCGGACGACAGTTCCGGCAATGCGCATATTCCATGTCCGGACGGAAACCCAGGCGGCCCGCAAGAAAGTCCACGCTTTCAAGCGCACGGACAAGCTCTTTTATCCACTCCTCCCTTCGCTGCCGTTTCTCTTTCTCCCGTGCCTCCCTCTTCTTTGCGCTTTCCCTCTTTTCGTGCCTCTGCGCCTCCTCCTCCCCCTCTTTTTTCTCCCTGGCCAGCTCCTCATTCCGGTCCTTGTTCACCGCAAGGGCAAGCATGGCAAGGCTTTCCCAATATTCCCCGGGGCCTAGCAGCATCAGGAACTCGGCGATCTGATAGTAATTTCTGGGGTGATTCACACCGGCGGCAACAAGCTGCTTGTGCCGCTCTATGGCTTTTAAAATGGCCGGACGGGCCATTAAAATCAGGTCCATGTCCGTCGCGCAAAGTGTCATGAGGCGGATGTACCCGCTGAGCGCGGTGGGGTTGTCCGGTTCCGCCTCAAAGGCCAGGCGGTATTGCGTCAGCGCCTTCTCAACGTCCTGATCCCACTCAGGTGGTGATTTCCGCATGTCTGACTCTATGCACTCAGCCAGCAGCAAATGCGGTTCCGCCTTGTCGGGAAGCGCCCTGGCGGCGGCCTCCATCATTTCTTCGGCGGCTTTGCGCTCCCCGTCATTTTTCGCCTGCTTGTATTTGGCATGCCCCCGCAGGGCCAGCAGCACAGGATGGCGGGCGGCATGCTTTTCGTCCGCCATCACCCCGGCAACCTCCCTCCAATCCTCCATGCCATGGGCCAACCGGGCATGGCGCAGGGCAAGGCCGATGTCGTCGGGCAGCAGTGCGCGCACCACCCTCAACTGTTCAACTTGAATTTGCGCGAGTTTCAGGTCCGGACAGCGCGGCTGGTGCGCCTCATAGAAGGCGATGCCGTCCACAAGACGCTGGAATTCCTCGTCTGCCGCCTCAAGAAGCGCCGCCACCCGGTTGGACTCGCGCTTCCAATAATCGGAAACCTCACAGGTGCCTTTGTAGAGCCGGTCGTGGCCGATGTCCGCCCAGGCGTGCTGCACGATGGTGCGAACCTGGATTTCCGCGCGTAGGCCATCCGGCACCGGGGGCATTCCAATCGGCCGCCCTCCCAATTTGACAATATAGTGCACAGAGCGGTAGCCAAACTGGTCAACACCCATTTTTGAAAGCGTGTCATAGGTGTTTTCCTCATCAATATCGAAATGCTCCCGGATAATTTTGCCGATTTCGGCCACCTCCGAGCTCAAATGCACTATCACCCTGCACCCGATTAAATCGGTGAGTTGTCTCATGGGATCGTCGTACTTGGCCTTTTTGATGATCTTCATCGCCAAGCTGGAAATACCCTTGGAGCGCCCGCTGATCTCGGCCATGGGGAAACGGTCATGGACAAGTCCTTTGAGGTATTTCACCAGAAAGTCCGAACCTTTCTGAAGCGGCACCGAAATGATTCCAAAATCCGTCAAATGTTGTTTGAGATCCTCGGGTTTCACCTCCACCCGGTCCGGCGGCTTGGGCCTGGCCGGCTTCAATGATTCAAGATGCTGCAGGTAGTGGCGCACCGCGCCGCGAAACTGGGGAACAATCTCGTATTCGTCCACACCCTTGTCAGGGGAAACCCACTTGAAGGCATCATGTTCAAATTTGCCATCGGAATTGTTCCGGCTGCCGGAGGCTTTGTTTGCAAGAACCCATTTTGGCCATTTCTTTGTGCCAGGGGGCAGGGTCTTGTTGGGTGCGTTTTTGGACAGCATCACCAAGTAGATTACCTGCCGGTCATCAAAATTGGACTCTGCGGTTTCCAAGGGATGCACCAGTTCGATCTCCAGCCCGGTTTCCTCACGCACTTCACGGCACAGGGCGGTTTCAAAATCCTCTTTCGGATCAACCTTGCCGCCCGGCAGTTCCCACCTTCCCGCGTTGTTCTTCGAGGCGGCGGACCGCCTGAGCAGAAGAAATTTTCCCTTGTCGTTCAGCAGGATGGTTTTCACGGAAAGGGAACGGGTTATGGGTGTTTTTTTTGCGGGCATGTCACATCGCCTCCTAGGCCGCGCGCCCCGCGGCCGGTGTTAAGCACTCAGCCCAAACGCTTAATCGTGTCTTTCAGCAGTTCGATCATGTTCTTCCGGGACTCT
>JBHEKP010000234.1:0-10415 GCA_041859375.1 Candidatus Hydrogenedentales bacterium
CCGCAGCCGGCGCGGGTGGGCTTGGTCAGGTACACGTCCGCCTGGGCGGCCTTGTCGTCCTGCTTGTGGCAGGCGGTGCAGTTGCGGATGTCCTGCGGGAAGGCGACGGTCGAATAGTCGTGGACCGTGTTGCCGAAGCCGATGATCTGGTAGGGATCGCCGGCCTGGACGCTGGGAAGCTGCTCGCCGCGGTGGATCTTGTGGATCATCACGGGCATGTCAACCGTGTTGCCGGTGTTGGCGTCGGTGCTGCCGGGGTTGTGGCAGAGGATGCACAGCTTCACCTCGCGGCGGATTTCACCGTGGAACTCCATCCGGGTGTGGCACTCGTTGCAGGTGGCGGTTTCGACGATGTCGCGGGTCTCGGCGACCGCGCCGCCGTCGGGGCGGAACTCGAGGACCGCGTTGGCCTTGTACACCTTGCCGTCAAGGGCGGAGGTGCGGCGGAACTGGCCGCCCACCGCGTGGGTGATCATCGGGTTGTAGTTGGCGGGGACCGCGGTGCGGAACTTGTACTTCAGGGTGCCGTCGCCGTTGTCGGAGAGGCCCGCGAGCTGCGCGCCGTCATAGGTGGCCTGAAGCGCCTCGTCGCCGTTGTTGGCGACGCCGTCGGGGTTCTCCATCCGGGTGTTGTAGCTGATGTAGCGGGCGGTGGTGCCCTCGGCCGGCGCGGGATCAAGGTAGGCAAGCATGAAGCGCACCTCGGTCAGCTCGACGAAGGGAATCTGGTCGCCCCGGTCGTTGGTGGCGGTAAAGGTCACCTCGGGCTTCAGGTCGCCGGGCACCGCCACGCCGACCACCTCAATGTTCAGGCCTGCGGGCACAAGCGGCGTGACCGGGCTGACCGTGCCGCCGTCGTCGGCGAGGACGGAGAAGGCGGCCGTGGCGGTGGAACCGCTGGCAACACCGGTCACCGTGACGGTGGTGACGCCCGCCGCAACGGCGGTCAGGTCAACCGAAAGGCCGCTGGCGGCGCTCAGGGCGGCCACCGCGCCGTTGCTGACCGTCCAGGTGAAGTCGGTGTCCGCCGGATCCGTGGAGGCGGCGTTCAGGGGCAGGACGTTGCCCGCCTCAAGCATGGCGGAGAGGGGCGTGATCGAAACCACCGCGGGCTCCTCCTCCACCGGAGCCGGGGTCGGAACGGAGATGACCGCGGTGGCGGTGGCGCCGCTCTTCGCGCCGGTGACCGTCACGGTCGCCGTGCCGGGCGCCGCCGCGGTGACATTCACCGCGAGCCCGCTTGCCGCGTCCAGCGCGGCCACGGCCGGGTTGTCGATCGCCCACGCAAAGGGGGCGTCGTTGGCGTCCGTCGAGGAGGCGCCGAGCGCAAGGCTCTGGCCCACCTCAAGGGTGACCGTGGTCACCGTCAAACTCACCTCGGCCTTCTTTGGACAGCCCGGTAAAAAGGCCGCCACAGCAAAGACCATCAGCAGCACCAGCATCCCTCTTGCGTTCATCGCCAAAATCCTCCAGCCTGTTGATTCACACAATGTCTTTCCGCAATCCGCAGATAATTCCGTCCGATTTCAGACACGGACAGCCGTTTTGCAATGGAAATCATACTGGAGAATTGAATTTCACACATCCGTGAAAAGAATGTTTTACACCCCCCCTGCTAGGGGAAAAGTACGGATATGGACAAATTGGCGTGTTGTCAGGAATGGTTCCCGACAGGGCTCAGATGCCCAACTGCTGGAGAATTTCCGGATTCGGCTCGTCCCAGGCCAGCACGGTGTGGCAGGCCTCGCAGTCCTGGCCGATGGTTTTGCCCGTCTTGTCCTGGAGGGAGTCATTGTGGCAACGGAAGCAGCCGGGGAACGCCTCGTGGCCGAGGTTGTTGGGGTGGGCCCCCCAGGTGAGGTTCATTTTCGGGAAGACATTCCGGCTGAAAATGGCCTGTATCTCGCGCACGGCCTGGTCAACCAGTTCGGGGGAACCGGTGAGGAGGTCCGGGTTGTTCTCCTGGTAATAGGCGCGCACATCCGCGCCTATCTTTTCCGTGCCGCCCCCCTTCTCCGCGGCGGCGGTGAGCGCTTCCACGGCCACCTTCTTGATGAAGGGAAGGGACGGATCGATGCGTCCGGCCTCCAGGGAGGCGTCGACCTCCTGGGCGGGCAGTTTGAAAATGTGCGAGGGCCGGTTGTGGCAGTCAATGCAGTCCATCGCCCGCTCCCCGGAATGCCCTTCGCCGCCGCCTTCCGCCGCCTCGTACACGGTCTCGGCTCCGTCCTTGTCCACCACCCGCACCCGGCTGATTTCCTGCCGTTTCGGGTCCTTTGCGGTGTAGAAAATCTGCTTGCCCGAGTTGACGTGCCTGGAGTGGATGCCCTGCTCCGCGCCGGTGCCGCCGCCGATGTGCAGCAGGAGCACGTTCTTTGTGGCGGTGTTGGCCTCGTCCTCCTGGTAGTGGGTGATCACCTTGACCCGGTCGCCGGTGAATTTTTCCGGCCAGTGGCACTGCTCGCAGGTGTCGCGCGAGGGGCGCAGGTTTTCCACGGGCGAGGGGATGGGCGTGGGGTAGGTGTGCAGCGCCACGGCAATCACCTGGCCCATGCCGGAAATCTTGGACTTGACGAACCACGGCGCGCCCGGGCCGATGTGGCATTCCACGCAGGCGACCCGCTGGTGCGGGGAGTTCAGGTAGGCGGTGTGCTCCGGCTCCATCACGGTGTGGCACACGGTGCCGCAAAAGGCGACGGAATCCATGAAATGCAGGCCCTGGTAGGAGACGGTGCCGATGAGGAGAAGGTTCACCGCGGTGAACAGGACCACAAGCGCGCCCACACGCCGCGTGTGCGGGTTGTTGAAGTCGAGCACGGGAAACAGCCCCGACCGGGGCTCCGCCGCGCGCCCGCGCCAGCGGTCCCAGAGCACGCCAGCGGGCACCAGCAGCAGGCCGCCCGCGAAGACAAAGGGCAGCACCATGAACGCGAGGATGCCGATGTAGGGCGAATCGGCGATCTGCAGCATCGCCAGCAGGATGAGGCCCGCGATGAGGAACGCGCTGACGCCCGCGAGCACCGCCCCCGCCATGGTGATGAGGTTGCGGCCGAACAGGGTCACAAGCGCCGCAAGCCAGGTCGTCTTTGTCGTGCCCATCGCAACGGCTCCGTTTCCACCCCCGCGGGGGCTGCCGCCGCGGCTAGACCCGGGAGGCCTCGCGGTTCCTGTCGCGGAACCACGCGAGGCAGCCGAGGAACGCCACGGCCGTTTCTGCCACATAGAAGGTGATCAGCGCGCTGTAGGCGCCGTTCGCAAAACCGTAACTGTGCAGGCCCACCCCGAGCAGGTTCACGCCAAACCAGGAGAAGGCGATGATGGCGCCGCCGATGACGGCGGCGATGTTGACGCCGTAGCCCCGGAGGATGCCGTCCTGCCGGGCGTGCAGCACCGCAAGCTGCCACAGGCAGATCATGAGCGCGCCGTTTTCCTTGGGATCCCAGCCCCAGAAGCGGCCCCAGCTCTCGTTCGCCCAGATCCCGCCGAGCACGGTGCCCACCACGGAGAAGACGAAGGAGAAGCACAGGCTGCCGTAGACCATGCGGGTGACGCCGGCGTAAAAGGCATCGTCGCCGCGCCGCAGGCCGAGGACACGGCCGAAGACGAACACATGCGCCATGCCGCCCGCAAGCAGGCCCGCCGCGTAGCCGATGGTGATGGTGGTCACGTGGGTGGCCAGCCAGAAATTCGTGTCCAGCACGGCCGCCATGGTCGCCATGGTGTCCGCGCCGTCCCCCGCCTCGTACTTGTTGGCGAAAAAGACCCCCGCCATGCCGAGGATGGAGGCCAGCGACAGGGCCGCGCCCTGGCGGTTCACCCATTCCATGAACAGCGCGGCCAGCACGGCCACGGCGGTGACAAAAAGGATGGTCTCGTACAGGGTGGTCACCGGGGGGCGGCCGCGGATGACGCAGCGCAGGGTGATGCCCGCGACCAGCAGCAGCGTGGGCAGCGAAACCCCGGCGAAGGCGCCCCAGCCGATAATCCGGCTTTTCGGGCGCATCCACATGCAGGCCACGATGATGAAGCTGAGCACGTACAGGACCAGGGCGTTGTAAAACAGGTTCAGCCGGTAAAAGGTCACCTCAAGGGGGACCCTGCCGTACTCGCCCCGGCTTTCCGCGAGCCGGACGATGCTGCCCGAGAAGGCCTCCGCCTTGGCGGCAAACGCGGCGGGGTCGGACGCCGCGTCGGCCAGGGACTCGAAGTCCGCCAGCAGGCCCACCTGGTTCATCATCACCGGCTCCCCGGAAAAGGCCACACCCACCATGTCGGCGGGGGTGAGCCATTCGGAGCTTTCCGCGGCGGCGGGCGGCGGGAAGAGGGCGATGGCATGGGCGTTGGTGACGGCCTCGTCCATTTCATGGAGGAGCGCGGTGAGCGCCTCAAACTCCGCCTTTTTCTCCGCCTGGTTTTTGCGCAGGTCCATGTACGCCGCGAAAATCTGGGGCGCCTTGCGCAGCAGATCGCTCAGGCGGCATTCGGCCTGCCCGGGAAACAGCGCGGCGGCTGGCGCGCAGGCCGCGACGTTGAAGCGCTTTTGGGTGAATTCCGCGAAGGACGTGAGCTCCTCGAAGCTTCTCAGGTTCATGGCGAGCGTGGCCAGTTCGGACTCCACCACGGTCCGCTCCCGGTCGTCGCGCCCCATGTTCCGCCGGCCAAGCTCCATCAGCTTCTCCCGGCCCGGCAGCAGTTCGTTGTAGGAGTAATAGTCCCGCTTCTTTTTCGGCAGCAGCCCGGCGGCGACAATCACCTCCGAGTTGTCCACCCGGAAAACGGGGTACTGGCGGGCCGTTTCCGGCCGGAACACGCAGTCCAGCAGCCATTCAACCGGGGTGAGGCGGCCACCGGAAAGGTCGGGACAGCTCCTGCGCCCCCGGAATTTGAGGAGATTGAAGGAGGCGAAGGTGTCCAGCGGCTTGATGCGGCCCCCGTCCTGCACGGGAAGCAGTGAAAACTGTTTCACCACGGACTCGTCCCACTTCGGGGCGGAATCCGCCGCGGCGGCGTCCGCGCAGCACAGGAGAAGCATCGCCGAAAAAACAAGCGCGGCATGGGCGGTGCGGCCGGTCATGGGGTGCGCGCCCTTTCTTTTTTAAGGTAGGTGAGCAGTTTTTGCAGGAAGTGAAGCACCAGCCCGATGGTGGTGATCACGCAGGCATACAGGGGGACCTGGTCGGCGGGATTTTTCACCACCGCAAAAACCGAGTAAAAGGGGCCGTTCTGCATGGAGTTCTGCGGGCCCCAGGAAGACTGGTAAAAGGTGTAGCCGAGATGGCGGAAGGGCTCGTTCATGGTGATCTTCACCTGCCGGGACACGCCGCCCTCGATGGAGGTGATGTCGCTGGTGAATTCGCGGGGCATGTTTGTGCGCGGGTGCAGCTCGCGGGTGAACTTGTCGAGGCGCACCGCGAAGGGCAGCTCGAAGCGCCGTTTCCTGAGGGAAAGGCTCCATTCCGCGCCGCCGGCCTCCAGAACGGTCGCCTTGGCCGCGCCCGCCCACACCACCGACCGGCGCTCCGTGCCGTCCGTCTTTTCGATGACGGCCACATTCGCCCCGGCCATGTTCTGCTCGTGCTCCCGCTCAAGGGGGCGTTCCTTCAGCACGCCGCCGCCGGCCTCCCCGCCGTCCAGCACGGCGTTGGGGGCGTAGCCCCATATCTTCAGGTCAAAGGGCAGCCCGGCGAATTTGAACACCCGCTGGCGGTCCCCGGCCAAATCCTCAAAATCCCCCTGGCGGATGATGTACTCGGTGGCCTTGCCGTCCGACACCTTTCCGGCCACGCCGATTTCCCACTCATACGAGCTTTCAAACTCGTCCGACTGCTCGTTTTCGTAGAGGATCATGTGGCCGTTGATCGAGTGCGCGTAGGAAACGTAGGCGCCCGCGAGCATGACGAGGATTCCGGCATGGGCCAGGGTGATGCCGGCCTTCGACCACCGGGCGCGGAAGCGCACCACCACGCCCCACAGCAGGTTCGCAAAGGTGAGCGCCATCACCAGGTAACCGCCGGGAAGCGGGACGGGCACGGCGTCAAAGGCCCAGTGAACCACAAAAAGCGACTCGAAGTACTTTTGCTGGCTCTGGTAAAGGCCGTTTTCAACCTGGTTCATGGTGCCCAGGTAGGTGAGCAGCAAAAGCAGGAGGAAAAGGGCGCAGGAAAGCTTGTAGGAGGCGAGAAAATCACTCGCCTTTTTGATCAGTCGCATCGGCGGCCGCGCCTCCCTCCTTCACGGACTTGCAGAACTCCAGGAACCGGTCCTTTTCGGCGAGCACCGCCGCCTCGGGGCCGGTCATCTTCACAAAAAGCGTCTCTTCGGGCAGGGCGCACACCACGGCCAGAAGCATGTAGCCGGACTGCTGCTGGCCGTTCATTCCCGTGAAGGATCCCGCGATTTCCACAAGGGGGGAGGGTTTGCCGAGCATGTCCAGGGTGGGCAGGGCCGCAATCGCGGCGGCATCCAGGTCGGACTGCCCCATCTGGCGGCGCCACCGGTTCACATTCGCCTCGGCGCCGCCCGCCGCGCCGGTGAGCACCGTCAGGTAGCATTCCACCCCGGGGGCGGCGTCCACCTTGAAGTTGCCCACGCGCATCGGCGTCGCGCCCGCGTCCGACCAGCCCGCGGGCAGCGTCCATGCGTAGCCGCTGGTGGGGGGGTGGCCCGGGGGCATCGCGCCCATGCCCATGTCCATGGGCGCGCCGTCCTTGCCGTGGGCAAGTCCGGCGTGGGGATCGGGCGCGGACGGTGGGGCCTCCACCGTCCGCGTCTCGCTGATTTCCTTCGCATCCTGGCCGTTTCCACAGCCAGCCAGCGCAATTCCAAGCAAAAAGGCGGCAACTATCCTTGTCATATGCGGCGTGTCTCCCGGTTTTGGGTTTTCAAAATCCAACTATGCCACACATGGCAACAATGGGGGGAGCCCCGGTTATTTCGCCTTTTTGGGATTGTTGTGCTGAATCTTCTCCCACGCCTGCTTGTAGTCAAAGCCGGAGGTGGTGCCGTCGGCCAGCTTGTAGCGGTCGGCCTTCCAGGTCGGGCTCTGCTCATTGTGGCACTGTTTGCACGTTTCCTCGGTGGGGCGGGTGATCTTGGCGGCGGGCTGGGCGGCCTTGTCGCCGGATTTGAACTTCTTGGCTTCGGCGGTGTGCGCCGAGGCGGGGCCGTGGCAGGCTTCGCACTGCACGCCGTCGGCCGGCAGGATTTTTTCGGGGGTTTTGCCCGCGGCGGCGTCATAGGCGGTCACGTGGCACTTCAGGCATTCGGGGGACTCGGCGGGCGGCTTGGCAAGGCCGAGCTTCTGGCCGACAGCCTTGGCCTCCTCGCCGGACAGCGTCTCCATCGCCTTGGAGTGCGGCTCCGCTTTCCACTTGGTCCACGCCTCGCCCTCGTCCTTCTTGTTGTGGCAGACCTTGCAGGTGCCGGCGCCGACATGGGTGGCGTCCTGGGCGAAGGCGCCCGTGGCCGCGGCCAGCAGAACCACCAGGGCCGCGCCCGAAAGAAGCAGGTGCTTGGACATCATTTGGAAGGTCTCCTTTTACTGTTTTTTCCGCAATGGCGCGGATGTGTCCGTTTTCATTCCACCATCAGGCCGCGTCCGGGGACAACAGCCACGTCGTATAATTATAGGATGCGCGCGCACCCTTCCACATCAGGACAAAAATGTAAATTTCCCGCCCGATCTACGGGAAAACCCCGTAGGGGCGTCAGGTCGTCTTCAGGAGGCCGTTGTCAATGGCGAAGCGCACCAGCTCGGCGCGGCTTTTCAGCCCCAGTTTCCCGGTGATGTTGGTGCGGTGCGTTTCCACGGTGCGGTCGGAAATGCACAATTTTTCCGCGACCTCCGCGTTGGTGTGGCCGTGCACCAGCAGTTCGAGCACCTCCTGCTCCCGCTGGGTGAGCACGTCCAGGCGGCTTTGCTTTTTGGCCGAAGCCCGGCCCACGTAGGGGAGAATCACCAGGTTGGCCAGCGCGGGGTCAATGTAGCTGTCCCCGCGAAAGGCCGCGCGGATGGCCTGGAGCGCCTCCGTGCCGGTGGATTTTTTCAGCACATACCCGCGCACCCCGATTTTCAGCAGTTCCTGAAGATAGTACTCGTCCTCGTGCATGGTGAGGACCACAATGGGCAGGGTCGGCCGTTTTTGCAGGGCCAGTTCGGCCACCCGGTTTCCCGAAAGGCCCGGCATGTTGATGTCCAGCAGCAGCACGTCCGGCGAGGTAATTTCAAGCGCCTCAAGGGTTTCCGGACCGTTTCCGGTCTCGCCCACCACTATCACATCGTCCTCGCGCTCAAGCAGCGCGCGGAGTCCGCTGCGGAACATTGCATGGTCGTCGGCAATAAGCACGCGTATGCGCATGGGAAACCCTCTATGGTGTTGTGTCCCTGACTTCCCGTGTTGTGCTGGAAATTATCGGTATTCTCACACGGATGGTGGTGCCTTTTCCAACCTCCGAGGTGATGTCCAGTTCCCCCCCCACCAGCGCGGCCCGCTCGCGCATGCCCATCAGCCCGAGGGTTTTGCCGGTCTCATGCGCCTCCGCGGCGAAGCCCCGGCCGTTGTCCTCCACCACGAGCAGCAGCTCGTTTTCCCGGCGCATGAGCACCACGCTGGCCTCCGTGGCGGCCGCATGGCGCATGACGTTGGTGACCGCCTCCTGGGCGATGCGGTACATGGTCGCCTCCACCTCGGGGGCGGCCACATGCTCCATGTCGGAGGGCACGGCCCCCTGGTAGTCCAGCAGGAACCCGGCGCGCTTGGCCGTTTCGGTGACGAATTTTTCCAGCGCGCGGTTGAGCCCGTAGTCGTCGAGAATGGAGGGGCGGATGTTCCAGGCGAGCTGGCGCACCTCGTCAATCATGGCGCGGATGTCCCCCCGGATTTCGGGGCAGTGCGCGTTGGCGCCCGCGCATTTGCCGCAGGAGGCGTCAATGGTCATGAGCGTTTTGGACAGCATCTGGCCCAGCTGGTCGTGCAGCTCCCGCGCCACATGGGCCCGCTCCGCCTCCTGCGCCTGCACGATCTTGCGCAGGAGCATCTGCCGGGCCTCCTCCTTTTCCACCACCGCCTGCTGGTAGGATTCCAGGCCCTCGGTCATTTGGTTGAACGTTTCCGCGAGCCGCCCGATCTCGTCGCGGGAATGAACCCGCGCGCGGGTGGTGAAATCCCCCTGGCGCAGCCGTTCCGTGGCGCGGAGCAGGTCGCGCACCGGCCGGACCAGCACCGACGCAAGAAACACCGCAAGGGAAAGGCCCACCACCACGCACAGGGAAAGGCTGAGCGCGAGGGACCGGGAAATGGACGCCATCTCCCGCGCGATGATCTTGTCCCCCACGCCAAGGCGGACGGAACCGTCCCTGCCGTCGCCCACGGGCACGCGCACCTCGAGGATCATGCCGCCGTGGCGGGTGTAGGAGCGGAGCTGGCCGGCGGCCAGTTTGGCCTGGGGCTGCATCTCAAGCAAATCCGCCGGTATCTCCGTCGGCGACAGCGAAGCGTGGCACGTGGCGCAGAGGTCGCCGCTGTTCTGCAGCAGGTCGGCGGGCGCCTCCTTGGGAAAGGTGAACCCGTGGGACAAAATCGCCCCGGCCGCGTCCTGCACAACGATGTACCGGACGTCGGGAAACTCGCCCATCGTCCGGGTCACCTCGATGTTGACCGCCGTCTCGTCCCCGTTGTGCAGCAGCGCGTCCAGGCGGGCGGCAAGCGAGGTGGCCAGTGAAAATGCCGTCTCCCCGTGTATCTGGTAATGGGTGCGCAGCATGCCCGTGCGGATCTGATAAAAGGCCACCGCGCCGAAAAGCACCGTCACCAGCAGCCCGATGCCCAGTATCTTGATGAAAATGGGCACGGACAGCACCAGCCATCTCAGCCGGTTCAACCACTGCGCAAGTTGTGACGTGTCCGGTGTTTCGGTGCTCATGCCGGATTCCTTTTCGTCCCGGACCGGCGCGGACCGGGTGTGCATGCCGTTCCATTGTCCACCTTTGGGCATGGACGCCGCAAGGCGCCCGTGCTTCCCGAATCACCGGATAACAGGCGTAAAGGCATACAGGCTTGGTGATGTGTTGATCCGGCACGCATTTTTTGGGAGTGCGGCGGCAACGACGCCGCTTTCCTGTTGACACAAAAAGCCAGTCTCCGGGTATCCGCCAAGTTTTTCCGGAAAAAGCGGTGTCGCCGCTGCGCTTTGCCACCGCACACACCGGACAGGCAGTACCCGTTACTACACATCCCCACGCATACGGAAGACCTATCCGACGATTGGGGTGGTCCAACCGTATACATCGCCCACGACGGGAAATACCGCATCGACAGCCTAGCAGCGGGCCGGTATGAAATCCGGGCGTCCGCACGCGGCAACGGGCACATGGCCGGGGAGAAGAAACAGGTCGAAGTGGAGGCGGGCGGCACGCT
>JBHEKP010000152.1:0-15002 GCA_041859375.1 Candidatus Hydrogenedentales bacterium
AAGCGCATCTGCATCGCAACCGCCACGGGGTAAGTTCCGTAGATTTTCACAACACCTGCCTGTGATGTCGTGTTACTGATATATTGGCTCGGTAAAAATGTAAAGCGACCGTTGGCTGGCGGATAAAGCAGTTCGCTGCCGAGAAGGACATCATCCCTGTCATACACCTCAATGTATATCAAGTCGGAACTGGATCGCGCGTTAACCAGGCTGACATGGGTGGACCATTCTGAAACACCGTCATCTGGGTTATAAGTTTCACGGTACCAAGGAAGTGTAAGTACATTTGTGGGGGATTGTCCGGCGTAAGGAATGTACTCGGAGAGGTAGACCGCGTTATAGGAGAAGTTAAATTGCGCCGCCCGCGGAAGCCAGGAGTTCCCAAAGTTCGAGTATTGCATTCCCGGAGACGTCCGCCACCTGCCCACATTCTGCCCCCTGATAGTGGCTAAAAAATCAGCGCCATTCTCTTGGGTGATTTTGATGGATGCATGGAAACTATAACTCGAACCAGGGGTGGTATACAGGCTGTCTGCTGTTCCATAGCATGCCACATTACGTGTTGCCTGCGCAGGAACACTAATCTCAAACCTGTCATTTACACTGTCCCAAACCAAATTAGTGTTGCCCGTTTGCTTGATAAGAGATATGGGCGGTACGGTGGTATTCGGAGGAATTGACCAATTTGTGCTCTCATTGGCTTTCTCCCCTTGAGTTCCCTGAAACACCTCAATTCTCAATGTGATTGCCGAGCTGCCTGGATTATGAAGGGCCATGACCCAAGTATATTCAGAATCGGCAACATCATACCAAGACTCGCGGGGTTCGGTTTGCTTGTAGAAAACATTGTTCATGCTCCATATTGGATTTGACACCCCAGGATACATGCTCAGTGGACGTTTCAAATAATGCGTTGTTTCTGGCCCCCCCCACGGCGGACAACAACAAACCATGCCATTCATATTCGGATGGGTGGGAAAGGTCCAATCATGGCAGTTTGCGTAGGGGAACCAGGCCACCGTCGGATCGGCGGAAGCCGGGCAGGAAGCGAGAGAGAAGACACTGAACAGCAGCACGAGGATCCACAGGGCGAAATGGGGCTTGTTCATGACAGTTCTCCTTGTTTGGGGTTGGGTTCTCCGCACGCGCAGCGACACGCGACCATGCCATGCTCCATTAACGGTCATGGTGGCCTTCCGCCCGAAAGAGCCACGCTGTAACATCCCCCACCCTAGACATTTTCAGGTTATCAGAAAGGTGTGTTTTTGTCAAATAAAATATAATTAATAACGTTATGTATTACTGTTAACTAACAATACAAGCAACTATTACTACTTTTATACTTTGGGGACTGGTGGCTATGCCTCCCAGACGGATGGGGCGGAGGCGGCCCTGATGGCGCGGGCCCAGGGATGGGTTGGGGAGGGGTGGATGGACACGAAGCCGCCGGCGGCCTCCACAAGCGCGGCACCCGCCGCGATGTCCCAGAGCAGGATGTCGTCCTCCAGATAGGCGTCCATGCGCCCGCAGGCGACATAGGCCAGCAGCAGCGCGGCGGATCCCATCTGGCGGGCCTTGCGGAAGCGGCCCTTCAGGTGATGGTGGGCCAGGGCCCCCGCATCGTCGTAGTCGAAGCCGATGGGGTTGCCCGTGCCCAGCACGGCACGCTCCATCCGGGTGACGCCGGAGACGCGCACCGGCGCGCCGTTCAGCCACGCGCCCAGCCCCGGCGCGCCGTAAAAGACCTCGCCGTGGACAAAATCGTCCACCACGCCGACAAGGGGCGCGCCATCCCGGCACAGGGCCACGGACACGGCGCAAAAGGGAATGCCCCGGCTGAAATTCATGGTGCCGTCGAGGGGGTCCACCACCCAGCAGAGCCCGCCGCCCCCGGCACCGCCGCTCTCGCCGCTCTCCTCCGCAAGGCGCGGCAGGCCGGTGCGCGCGAGCACGGCCAGGATGGCCGACTCGGAGTCGCGGTCGGCCTGGAGTTTCACGTCGTGGGCGGTCTCCGCCAGGGCGGTCTGCGCGCCGCGCCACAACCGCCGCAGCACCGCCGCGCCCTCCGCCGCCGCGCCGCGCGCCGTTTGAAGGTGGGATTGGAGTTCTTCATGATCCATGGCGGCGTCTCCTCAGCGGGCGTTGTCCCGCAGCCAGTCCCGCACCTCCGCGGCATGGTCGGTGGTGGTGAGCAGCACCAGCAAATCGCCGGGCTGGATCAGGGAGTCCCCCCGGGGCACAAGCGTTTCGGGGCCGCGCCGGATGGCGCCCAGGGTGGCCGCGCCGGGAAAACCCGCCTCGCGCACCCGCCTGCCCGACAGGGGCGCGCCGGAGGAAACCACGGACTGCTCCAGCACCATCCGGTGCGCCTCGCCCGCGGCGCGCAGCTCCTCGTTGCGCGAGGTCATCTCCGCCCCGCGCCGCCACGCGTCCAGATAGGCGTTCACCACGTCGGCCCGCCTGAGCACGCCGATAATGCGCGCGGGGTTGTCCGGATCAATGACGGGCAGCCGCCCGAAATTGCGCGCGCCGAACTGGGACACGGCCGCGCCCAGGGTCTGGTCCGGACGGCACACGGCCACGCTGCGCGTGCAGATGTCGCCCACCACAAGCTGCGCGGGATCCCGCGCGAGCAGCGTCTCCTCCACGTCGCGCATGGTGACAATGCCCGCCAGGTTGCCGTCCACGTCCACCACGGGGTAGCCCCGCTCGTGGTCGCGGCCGAGCTTTTCCATCAACTGCGGCACGGGCATGTTCACGGGGACGCAGTCCACCACCTCGTCCATCGCCTCCGCCACGGTGACCGAGTCCATGAGGTTCACCTCGGGCGTGTCCTGGATTTCGATGCCACGATCGCGGAGGCGGGCCGTGTACACGGAGTCGCGCGACACGCGCTGGGAAATGAAGGTGGCGAGCACCGTGGCGCTCATGAGGGGCAGCACGATGTGGTAGTTGTCGGTCATCTCGATGAGCATGATGATGCCCGTGATGGGCGCGTGCGCCGCGGCGGCGAACACGGCGGACATGCCCACCAGCGCGTAGGCGCCGGGGCTGGAGGTGGCAAGCGGCGCGAGCCAGTGCGCCAGGCTGCCGTAGGCCCCGCCGAGCATGGCGCCGGTGAACAGCAGCGGCACGAACACGCCGCCCGAGCCGCCCGAGCCCACGGTCAGCGCGGTGGCGGTGATTTTGGAGAGGCACAGGGCCAGCAGCAGCCATCCGCCCAGGTTGTTGTTCAGCGCCGCGCCGATGGCCTCGTAGCCGGAGCCCATCACCTGCGGCGTGGCCACGGCGGCAAGCCCCACGGCCGCGCCGCCCAGCGCGGGCTTCAGCGGGGCGGGCACGCGCAGCCGCTCCGCGCCCCGCTCCACCGCGTGCAGGACACGCCCGAAGAGCAGCGCGGCCCCCGCGCAGAGGACGCCCATCAGGATGAACAGGGACAAATCGGCGAGGCTTACCATGCGGTAATCGGCGAGCAGCGGAAATTTCGGGTAATCCCCCGTGTTCGACAGCAGGCGCATGACCACCGTGGCCGTGGCGGCGCTCACCACCACCATGCCGAAATAGCGCGCCGTGAAGCGGCGCACAATCACCTCCAGCGCAAACAGCACGCCCGCCATGGGGGCGTTGAAGGTGGCGGCAATGCCGCCCGCCGCGCCGCAGGCCACCCCGAGGATCACCATGCGGTCGGAAAGGCGGAGCCACTGCGCCACGGAGGAGCCGAAGGCGGAGCCGATGTGGACGATTGGCCCCTCGCGCCCCGCGGAGCCGCCGCTGCCGATGGTCAGCGCCGAGGCGACCAGCTTCACCACGGCCACCCGGCCCCGGATGCGGCCCCCGCGCCGGGCCACCGCCTCCATCACGTCGGGAATGCCGTGGCCCTTCGCCTCGCTGAGCAGGTAGCGGGACATGAGCCCCACAAGGAGGCCGCCCAGCGCGACCACGGGCACCGGCCAGAGCATTCCCACCCAGGAATGAACGGAGCCCCCGGCGGACTCGATGCCGCCGCCCAGCCGGTGCTGGAAAAGTTCCGTGACCAGCTCCACCAGCCAGCGCAGCAGCACCGAGGCAAACCCCGCGCCCGCGCCGATGGCCACCGCGATGGCCACCGGACCCGTGGTCTGCGAAAGGCTGAGCGCCTCGGAAACCCGTCCGCGGATGCGCTCAAATTTGGGGCTGAAATGCATGGCCTGGTTCCGGAATACTCAGCGGCTACACCCGCACCGTCCCCGCCGCGCGGTACATGGCCACCACCTTTTCGGGGTCCACCTCGGCGAGAATGTTGTGGATGCCGTTGAACACGTATCCGCTGTCCCGGCCCAGGTATTCCACGATTTCCCGCACCTCGCGCTCCACGTCCGCCACGGAGCCGAGCGGCAGGGTCACCTGCGAGTTGACGCCCCCGCCCCAGAGGGCGAGCCGCCCCCGGGTCTTGTCCTTCCACTCCTGGTATGAATGGCCGCCCGCGGTCCACTGCACCGGGTTCAGCACGTCGAATCCGCTGTCAATAATGTCGTCCAGAATGTCGTAAATCGCGCCGCACGAATGCAGGAAGGTCTTCACCTCCGGGGCAATCTGGTGGATGAGGTCGTTCATGCGCCGGTAATGCGGCTTGAAAAGGTCGCGGTAAACCTGCGGCGCGGCGATGGTGGCGTTCTGCGTGCCCCAGTCGTCGGCGCAGCACATGTACACATCCACCGAATCCGCCACCTTCGGCAGCACCCGCTCGATCTGCTCCAGCGCGTTGCCCACCACCAGATCATGCAGTTCGGCCACGAATTCCGGCTCCGTGAGGCAGAGCATGGGAAACACGGCCAGCCCGCCGAAGTTGGCGATGCCGATGCCCGCGCCGATGCCCATGTACATGATGGCGCGGTCGCTGGCGTCCCTGGCGCGCTTGAACAGGTCCGCCATCTCCCCCACCTCCCGGTCGCTCATGCGTTCGGCGGCAAACTTCGCGCGCAGTTCGGCCAAATCCGGCTTGGGCAGGTCGCCTGTGAGCAGCAGCGGCTGGCCCGCGTGCTCCGACTCGAACACATGCGAGGTCGGGGGCATCTTTCCGCCCCAGGCGGGCTGGGTGATGGTGCCGTCGGGCTCGGTCCGGAATATGGAGGGATCGAGCACCTCGGCGTCCAGCCTGCCGTTAAAGTCGTAGGGATGCCATTTTCCCGGCTGAGCGAAGGCGTTGGTCGCCGAACCGAGGATGGTCACAACATCGCAGTCAAGCGCGTCGAGCACATCGGTGTCGGGCAGTGCGAGCATCTGGCCCGTGTCATGGACGCGGGTCCGCCTGGGCGGCAGCCCGAGGGCGCGGACCAGATCGGGATAATTGAAACAGCTGATGCAGGTGGAGGGCATGCCCCCCAAATCCTTGGGGATCCTGTCGGTGGGCTGGAAGGAAAGGGCGCGCATCACCCGCTCGCGTCTGGTCATAAATCCTCCTTTGGCATGGTGTGTTTGTCCGCCCGCTGCGGCGCACAACGGCCTGATGAGCATACCACAGCGCAACCTTTGGGAATAAACACACATCCGCCCGGAACAGGCGGTAATTTTCTGTCCCGGGCGGATGAAACAAACGGTTCCGCGGAAAAAGGCTACTCGCCTTCCTTCTTCTCGGCGGCGGAAGCCTTGGATTCGTCCTCGACTTTCTTGGTTTCGGGGTTCAATGCGTTTTTAAACTCAGAAATCGCCGAACCCAGCGATTTGCCCACGCCCGCCAGTTTGCCGCCGCCGAAAACAACCAGCACGATGGCGAAGATAATCAGCAATTCACCCATTCCAGGCGCCCACATAACCTTACACTCCTGTTGCGGGGCCGCAAAGCCCCTGATTTTCACACCACCGCACCGGCCGCCCTGGGAAAACAACCCCGGCGGCCGCAAAAGGCGTTCGTGTTCACACACGGCATAAGTATAGTACTCATCCGGCGGGGAAACAAGTTGCCCGCCGCGCCACATAAGACCCGCGGCGGCTCCGGATAGTTTCGGGGGGTCAATTTTCGTGCTTGTAGACGGGCACCCCGTTCACCAGCAGGCATGAGAAACTGAAGTCGGCATCCGCATCCCCGTAAAGCGCGAGCAGGTAGGAATCCTCGTCCACCGTCGCCAGGGTGATTTCGAGCTCCTCCGGCGGGATGCCCGGATTCAACTGCTGCTTGAGCAGCTCCTGCGCAGTCTCGTCCAGCTCGTCCCACTCCAAGTCTTCCACGGCGACTTCCTGGCCGTACAGCAAATCCACAATCACGGAAAAAAGCTTGTCGGCATCGTTCATGGCGGTGGTCTCCGCCTGCGGGGCAGGCTTGTTAAAACCCATTTTTCAAGGCGGCCGGCCCTTGCGGCTCCCCCAACACAATACCCCACCCCGGCCCGTCGCGCAAGCCCCGTGTTCACGCGGCGTTGAGAATGACGTGGTCCACCAGGATTTTCAGGCCGATGCCGATGAGCACCAGCCCGCCCAGCACCTCCATGACCCGGCCAAACCGGGCGCCGAGCCAGCCGCCGAACACCATGCCGAACAGGGTGAGGCAGCCCGCGATTACGCCAATCACCAGCGCGGGATAAAACACATTGATGCCCAGCATGGCGAAACTGAGCCCCACCGCCATCGCGTCCATGCTGGTGGCCAGGGAAAGCACCACCAGGCTCATGCCGCGCGTGGGGTCCCCGCCCCGGCTTTCCCCGTCCTCCCCGCCCCGCAGCGCCTCCCACACCGCCTTGCCGCCCACCACGGACAGCAGGGCAAAAGCCACCCAGTGGTCAAAAGAGCGGATGTAAACGGCGGCCAGGCTCCCAAGCGCCCAGCCGATGACGGGCATCAGCGCCTGAAACAGGCCGAAATGAAAGGAAAGGCGGAAGACCTGCCTCGGGGTAACCCCGCGCAGGATGGCGCTGGTGCCGATGGACACGGCCATTGCGTCCATGGACAGCCCCACGGCGATTCCAATCAACTCCCAGTTACCCATGGCATGCCAATCCGACAGTTAATCCTTTGCGCGGGGGAAAATGCGTTGAAGGGCGGCGGGACGGATGTCAGGACAAAAAGCGCCGCTTCAGCCGGGCGAAGAACCCCTCCGGAACAAGCGCCACCCGCTGCGCGCCCTGCTGGTAGTAGGTCGGCTGCGGCGCGGCTGTCACGCGCAGGGTCACCACGGTGATGTTGTCCGTGCCGCCCGCCTCAAGGGCTTTTTCCACCAGGGTTCCGGTGGCCGCCTTCAGGTCCGGCTCCGCCATGAGCAGGCCCAGATCAAAGTCGCCGACCATGTTGCTGAGCCCGTCGGAACACAGCAAAAGCGTGTCACCGGGCAGGATCTCCAGTGCGAAGAGATCCACCTCCACCGTCTCCTTGATGCCCACGGCGCGGGTGATGAGGTTCTTGAGCATGTGGTTGCGCGCCTCATCCTCGTTGATGAGGCCGCTGCGGATCTGCTCGGCCACCAGGGAATGGTCCTCGGTGAGCTGCTTCAGCCCGAATTCAGGCCGATGGAGGTAAATGCGGCTGTCGCCGACCTGCGCCATGTAGGCCCAGTTGCCCATGACGGCCAGCGCCGACACCGTCGTCCCCATGCCGGAATACTCCGCCACCCGCTCCGCCTCGTTGAACACCATGTCGTTGGCGCCCTCGATGGCAATGCGCATCGCGGCGGGCACAAGCCCCTTGGTGTTGTCCGAATAATAGCGCCGTCCGAGGTTTTCCAGCGCCATACGGCTGGCGTGCTCGCCCGCACTCGCGCCGCCCATGCCGTCCGCCACGGCGAAAAGCACCCCCCGCTTCTCCAGCAGGTGGGGATCCTCCGGCGCGCAAAGGAGGCACGAATCCTCGTTGTTTTTGCGTTTTTTGCCCACATCGCTGACATAGTGGACGTCGAGAAAGGCGCACTCCCAGTCGTGCCGGCAGTTCAGCCCGTCCTCGGGGCCAAGAAATGTCAAAGGATCGCCGTTAGACACTGGACAGCCCCCCGGCCGCGCAAAAAAACACCCCGTCGCTCCCGGCAAAGTCCCCCCCGGAGGACGTGCCCGCCGTTTTCACGGCATGGCGACAGGCGTTATTTTTGATGCCGCACACCATCTTTTCCGCTCACCTGAACCCCTGACAAGTCCGCAAAAGCAACCGGTCACACGGGGAAGCATGGCACATCCGGCCAGTTCATGGCAAGAGCCGCCGGGCGGCGTTCATGCCGCCCGGCGGCGTTGCCGGTGCCTTTAATTGCTCTGGCGTCCGCCGGTGCCGACGCTCGACTTGGCGGGCTTGGCGGCGCCGGTGGTCTTGGGCCGCAGGGCGCGGCTGGCGGCGCCGGCGAGCCACATCTCGGAATTCTTGATCTCGTCCAGCTCCTTCGTGAGGCGCTCGCGGTAGTCCTTCTTGCCGGTGCTGCTGAGCACGCGCTTGCATTCCTCGCCGCTCTTCACGCGCCGGTACAGTTCCTTGAACACGGGCAGGGTCGCCTTCTTGAACTTGGGCTTCCAGTCCAGCGCGCCGCGCTGCGCCGTGGCCGAGCAGTTCTGGTACATCCAGTCCATGCCGTTCTCGTCCACGAGGCGGATGAGGCTCTGGGTCAGCTCCTCGACGGTTTCATTGAAGGCCTCGCTGGGGCTGTGGCCGTTGGCGCGCAGCACGTCGTACTGCGCCTCCATGATGCCCGCCAGCGCGCCCATGAGCACGCCGCGCTCGCCGGTGAGGTCGCTGTACACCTCCTGCTCGAAGGTGGTCGGGAACAGGTAGCCGGAGCCGATGGCGATGCCCAGCGCGATGGCGCGCTCGCGGGCGCGGCCCGTGAAGTCCTGGTCCACGCCGAAGCTGGAGTTGATGCCCGCGCCGTTCAGGAAGTTGCGGCGCACGTTCAGGCCGGAGCCCTTCGGGGCGACAAGGATCACGTCCACGTTCTTCGGGGGAATGACCTTGGTCTGCTTCTTGTAGGTGATGGAGAAGCCGTGGGAGAAGTACAGCGCCTTGCCCTCGGTCAGGTGCTTCTTGATCTTCGGCCACAGCGCCTTCTGCGCCGCGTCGGAAACAAGGTACTGGATGACCGTGCCGCGCTTGCAGGCCTCGTCGATGTCAAAAAGGTTCACGCCGGGCTTCCAGCCGTCTTTCACGGCGCGATCCCAGTCCTTCTTGAATTCCTTCGCCTGGCCGATGATCACGTTGAAGCCGTTGTCGCGCATGTTCAGCCCCTGGGCCGGACCCTGCACGCCGTAGCCGATGATCGCGATGGTCTCGCCCTTGAGAACCTTCTTGGCCTGCGACATCGGAAATTCTTTCCGTGTGATGACCTCTTCCATGACTCCGCCAAAATCAATCTTCATCGCATGTCCTCCGTTAATCGTGTGTTGTTACGATTGGTTGTCCGCGCCGGGAAACGGCATTTCCAGCGGGCCGCCCCCGGAACGGAAGCCCCCCTTGGTTTGGTTTTCAGGGGCGGGTCTCCAACCAGCCGGGACGCTGCGCGGCACCGCACAATCCGCATATTCTAGATTTATTCGGGGGAATATGCAAAAAACGCCGGAAAACACCGCCGCCGCTTATTTTGCGGGGCCGGGAAGAATCCCGGCCGTGGTGGCGCCCACCTTGTAAACACCCGTGACGGCGGTCACAAACAGCGTTTTACCGTCCCCGCCGCCAAAGGCGCAGTTTGACGGCCGCTCCGGGATTTCCACCAGTTGCAGGCGTTTCCCCTCCGGATTCACGACATGCACGCCGTCGCCCGCCGTGCACCACAGGTTTCCGGCCCTGTCCACCTTGAGCCCGTCGGGGCCGGGCAGCTCATACAGCACCCCGCCTCCCGCAAGCGCCCCGTCGGGGGCGACGGAAAAGCGGCGCACATGGCCGCCCTCGGTGTCGGCGATGTAAAGCGTTTTTTCATCGGGCGAAAAGGCGATGCCGTTGGGCTTTTTGAAATCCCTGGCCAGTTGGCGCGCCTCCCCCCCCGGTTTCACCGCGTACACCCCCGCGCAGTCCAGCTCGGCGTCGGGGCCCTCCAACCCGCCCGGCAGCCCGTAGGGAGGGTCGGTGAAAAACACCGTGCCGTCGGAGCGCACCGCCAGGTCATTCGGGCTGTTCAGCCGTTTTCCGTCGAACCTCTCCGCCACCACCGTGACGGTCCCGTCCTTTTCGGTGCGGCTGACCCGCCGGTTCTTGTGCTCGCAGGCGAGCAGGCGGCCCTCAGCGTCCAGAGTGAGTCCGTTCGATTCACCGCTCGGTTGGCGGAACACGGACTTGTCCGCGCGGTAAATGGTGTCCGCGGGGATGTCGCTGAATATCAGCCCCCCCGCCCCCGTCCAAAGGGGGCCTTCGGTGAATTTAAACCCTGACACGACCCCCTCCACCCCCCCGGCGGTCATCGCGGGCGCGTCCGCGCCGAAAACCATCATTCCCGAAACCAGCAGCGCGATCATGGTGCTTCTCCTTTTGCCGGTGACAGCATACCAGTCCGCCGCCCGGGTTCCAAACAGCGCAACCCGCTTGACAAGAACCCGGCGGCGGCCCCATCATGCTGGGCCATGTGGAACGGCAAAAAAGTATCGGTCATCTTCCCCACCTACAATGAAAAGGACTCCATCCGCCAGGCGGTGCTCGATTTCTTCGCCAACGGGTTTGTGGACGAGATTGTGGTGGTGAACAACAACGCCGCGCCCGGCACTGACGAGGAGGTGGCGGGCACGGGCGCGCGCATCGTCCATGAGGACACGCAGGGCTACGGCCACGCGATTTGGCGCGGCCTGGCCGAGGCGGAAGGGGAACTGCTCATCATCGCGGAGCCGGACGGCACCTTTTCCGGCCATGACGTGGTGAAGCTGCTCGCCTTCAGCGACGACGTGCCGGTGGTCTTCGGCACGCGCACCGCCCGAGAATTCGTGTGGGAGGGCGCCAACATGGGCATCTTCCTGAAATGGGGCAACTACGCCGTCGGCAAGCTCATGGAATTCCTGTTCAACACCACCTTCCTGAGCGACGTGGGCTGCACCATGAAACTGCTCCACCGGGGGGTGTATGAGGCGTTGCGGCCTCATTTCACCATCGGCGGCTCCCATTTCGGGCCGCAGTTGATGCTGCTGGTCATCCTGCACAAGTACCCCTTTGTCGAAATCCCGGTGAATTACAAGAGGCGGGTGGGCGAGTCCTCCGTGACGGGAAGCAAGGTCACCGCCTTTTTCCTGGGACTGCGGATGATTCGGCTCATCCTCCGGTACCGGCTGCTTTCCTGGCTGGGCCTGTACCCCCCCAAAACACCCGCCTGAACTCAAAGGATCATCCCATGCGCCCCCTGACCCTGGCCATCCTCGCCGCCCTGCTGCCCCTCGCGGCCGCGGCGGAACCCAAAACGCCCAACCTGCCCGTCTCCGGCCTGGAAAAGCTCCTCGGCCCGATCGCCCCCGGCATGGCCTTCGCGGACTTCCTCAAGATTCATCCGGAGGCGGAATACAGCGACCCGGCAAAGATGGAGGAGGAGGTCACCCCGGAGCAGCCCGGGGGCCTGCTGGTGCTGTTCAAGGAGGACCCCTTCCTGGGACTGGAGTGCATGGCCGACTTCGGCTTCAAGGACGGAAAACTCTACGAGTATGTGGTCACCTGGCGGGGAACGCCCAAAAAGACCGGCGGGGAGCGGGAAACCTTCTTTGGCACCCTGACGGCCCGGCACGGAAAAGACTACAGGCGGGAGGCGCTGCGGGTGCATCCCGGTTCGGAAAGCGAGGCCCTGATTCCGGTCATGTGCTGGGAGACCGGGTCGGAACGCATTCTCGCCTACCACACCCCGCCCCTGAAAAGCGCGCCCCGCGAGCAGGGTTCCTTCACCTACGCCTGCTTCCAGAAGGCGGACGAGTCGGTGCTGGAGCTGCTGGCGGGCGGTTCCGCCACGCCGGAGCAGTTGTCGGATGCATGGAAGGCCATGGAGCCTTTCACCGGCAGGTAGGCAAACAGTCCGGGTAATAATTTCCACGGCGCGCGGCGGCGCGGTATACTTTTCCCATGAACTGCCCGGCGTGCAAAGAACCCATGATCGTGCTGGAATACCGCATGGTGGAGTTGGACTACTGCGCCGCCTGCCATGGTGTCTGGCTGGACCGGGGGGAACTGGAGCTGTTGCTGGACGGCATGGGCGAAATTCCGCCGGCCGCCGCCGGGGAGCCCGTCACCGGGGAAAAGCCCCGGCGCTGCCCGATTTGCCTGCGGCGCATGAAAAAGTCCCTCCGGGGCGCGGAGCCGCGCCGCCTGACCGTGGACGAATGCGCCCGCGGCCACGGGTACTGGTTTGACGAGGGGGAACTCAGGGAGCTGCTTGCCCAGGGCGCGCCGGACAATCCGGTGCTGGCCTGGATTGGGGAAGTGTTCGGGATGGACGCCGCCGTAACGCGCGGAGACGGCGTCCTGAATCAACCATGAACGCGCGACGGGGAGTGCTCCAATGACCATTGCGCTGGTTGTCGTCGTAGTGCTGGGCGTGCTTTTTGCGCTGTGGGCGATGGGCGTGTACAACGCGCTTATCCGCCTCCGCAACGCGGTGAAGAACGCCTGGTCCCAGATTGACGTGCAGCTCAAACGCCGCCACGATCTGATACCCAACCTGGTCGAGACGGTGAAGGGCTACATGACCCACGAGCGGGAGACGCTGGAAAACGTCACCCGCGCGCGCAACCTCGCCCAGAACGCCTCCGGCGTGGCCGACCGCGGCAAGGCCGAGGGCAACCTCAGCCAGGCGCTGAGCAACTTCTTCGTCGTGGTGGAGCAGTACCCCGATCTGAAGGCGAACCAGAACTTTCTGGCCCTCCAGGAGGAGCTGACCTCCACCGAAAACAAGATAGGCTTTGCCCGGCAGGCCTACAACGACTCGGTGATGCAGTACAACAACCAGGCGGAGATGTTCCCCGGCAACATCGTGGCGGGCATGTTCGGTTTCAAGCGGGAGGAATTTTTCGAGATTGAGAACGCCGCCGAGCGCGAGGTCCCCAAGGTCGGCTTCGCCTGAGACCCCAAGGAAACCGCGCCATGACACCGGGCAGCCCCCATGTTTGAACTCATCCGGGCCAACCAGCGCCGCTCCGTGGTGCTGCTTTTCGTGATGCTCGCGCTGATGCTGTCCATCGGATGGGCGGCGGGTTTCTATTACTCCGGCGACCCCTTTGCCGGGGGTGTTGGCGCTTTGGCGGCCCTGGTCGTCTGGGGTGTCCAGGCGCTGGCGGCGTGGTTCTCCGGCGACCGCCTGCTCATGGCCGCCAGCGGCGCGCGGGAAATCCAAAAACAGGATCACCCGCGGTTGTTCAACGTGGTCGAGGAAATGACCATCGCGGCGCGCCTGCCAAAGCCCCCCCGCGTCTATGTCATCGAGGACATGGGGCTGAACGCCTTCGCGGCGGGCCGCAATCCGGAACACGCCTGCGTGGCGGTGACCGCGGGGCTGCTGGGGCGGCTGGACCGCGACCAGTTGCAGGGGGTGATTGCCCACGAGGTCAGCCACATCGTGCACCGCGACGTGATGTTCATGACCATGGCGGGCGTCATGCTCGGCACCATCATCCTGTTCGCCGACTCCGTCTCCCGCGTCATGTTCCACGGCCGCGCCCGGCGGTACCGCTCCTCGCGCCGCGACGGCGGCGGCGGTGGTGCCCAGGCAATCATGATGGTTGTTGCCCTCGCGCTCATCATCCTTGCGCCCATTCTGGCGCAGCTCCTCTACTTCGCCTGCTCGCGGCGACGCGAATACCTCGCCGACGCGGGGGCCTCCGTGCTCACCCGCTACCCCGAGGGGCTGGCCTCCGCGCTGGAAGTCATCGCCGCCAACCCGCAACTGCCCGACGCCGCCACCCGCGCCACCGCGCCCATGTACATCGTCAACCCGCTGGCCGACAGCGCCCGCGCTTTTTCCTCATGGACCAGCACCCATCCGCCCGTGGACGAGCGCATCAAAATCCTGCGCTCCATCGCGGGCGGCGTCTCCTATGAACAATACGGGCAGGCCTGGCGCTCCCTCGGCGGCCCCGCCGGGGGGATTCCCGCCTCGGCCCGGGGCGGACAGGCCGCCCCCCTGCGCGGGGCGGACAAGCGCGCCGAGGCAATCGCCACCGCCGCCACCATTGCGGCCGCCACGGGAATGCTGGGAAAAGAGTTTCAGCCAAACATCCCGGACCCTGCGGGCATACGCACCGCCCGCGCCCGCGACGCGGGGGATCTGCTCCGGCGCATGAACCAGTTCGCCTTCATACAATGCGGTTGCGGCCTCAAACTGAAAGTCCCACCCGACTTCACCCACCCGCAGGTGAAATGCCCCCGCTGCCACACCGTACACAACGTGCCCCAACAATCCGGCCAGTAAAGTTGGATTAGAGGCGGGGGATGGCTTCCCCCTTCCATGCGTTCTTCTTGTTCCCCCTCTCTTCCGTTCTTTTTGTGAATTTTGTGCCTTTTGCGGCCATCTTCTCCTCTTTTCCGTGTGTTCGGTGTGGTCCGTGGTTAAATTTCCGTCCCCTTTCCACGACAGGCTTGCCGCTCGGGGTTTGTGCTAGACTGGTTCCGGTGGCGGCGTCACACCGCCGGACAACGAACCAAGGAGCATCCTGATGAGCAGCATGTCAAGCAGGCGCGAATTTGTGAAACAGTCCCTGTTGGGAACCACCCTGCTCGGCGCGGCCGTGGCGCGGGCGCAGGAACACGCCGCCACCGGGGATCTGGACGCCATCAACGCCATCCAGGAGCCCGCGGCGGGCGGCGACACCCTGCCCCAGGGGAAAATATGCGGGATGTCCGTGAGCCGCATTCTCCTCGGCGGCAACCTGCTCACCCATTTCACCCACAGCCGCGACCTGAAGTACGTCTATAACCTGTGCGCCCACTACAACACGGACGAGAAGATCATGGAGACGATGGCGCTGGCGGAGAAGCACGGCGTGAACACCCTCGTGGTGCACACCGTCCCCCAAATCCTTGCCACGCTGAAACGCTACCGGGAGGAGCGGGGCGGAAAGATACAGTGGATCATCTGCCCCACCGCCCAGATTGACAAGGACGAGGCGGCCTAC
>JBHEKP010000364.1:0-10009 GCA_041859375.1 Candidatus Hydrogenedentales bacterium
TACACCATTAAATACATGCGCAATCCCGCCAATGCGGCGGTGGATCCCAATGACTTTGGTACTGATCCGACGATTATGGACACGCTGACCACCACCATTTCCCAGGACATGGCCTCCGTCTATGACGCATTGATTGCCGGATTGCCTAACGGTCTCAATGAAACGAATGCACTTCGGAGTATCGCATCCGATTTGAACGACCGTTTCTTCACCACCTATTGGGCGTCGCTGGGCAGTGATGCGTATATCTCCCGTTCACCGGGACAGGCCCCCGGATGGGTTTTCCTGCCCTCAAATCCCCCGGAAAAATACACCACCACCGCAAACACCTCCAAAAACTATTGGCGGGACGGCCTCCTTTACAGCGGCGCTGATTCCGGCGTGGCAACGCGCACCTTTACGGTGATTGTGCCGGAAGCCACTTATGATGAAACGACAAATTCCGGTGGCAGCCCCTATGACACGGTCTGCGTGGCCTTCCGTGTGAAGCCGAACGTCAACAACCGTGATTACCGCCTTGCCGTCAACTTCTTCGACTTCTCCCAGGAGCCGGACCACGAGTATGTAGAGCTGGCGAACACGACGGACGACATCATTGATTTGAGCGGCTGGACGCTGGACGTGGGCATCCCCGACCCGCCGGGCCTCTCGGAGGACTCGCTCATGCGCGATCCCTTCAAGAGCCGCTGGCGTGTTCCGAATGGCACAAAAATCGCGCCCAAGGGCCACCTGCTGCTGGGCTTCACCGACCGTTGGTATCGGTCTGATAACCCGGTTTCGAATTTGTCGGATCAGAACTTTAAGAAGACTGTTGATCAAGTATCAGATCCATTACTTTCTCCGAGTAATGGAGGCAGTTTTGTCGCACAAGCGCTGTTAGCAAGCATCACACCGCCACCTCCGCCTCAGCAGGCCCCTCCCGCACCAATACCCCCGCCACTTACCAGCCTTAACGGCATCGGTATGGCGGCGGGCACGGCATCGGCCCCGGCGCCGGTGGAGAACGTGACGGTGCCGCCCATTGCGGACCGGTCTTCGGAGTTGAACGCCGCCCTCGATCCGCTCTACGGCTATCCGCTGGCCGACGAGACGGGCAGCGTGTTCCGGCGGAACACGCCCTTGGCGGCACCCTTCCCCGAAGTGCCCACCGCGCCGACGCCGAATTATCTTGATTCGGACTACATAGACAACAACGGCGACGGCGTGACCTCGGCGCGCTACGCCTATGCGGACCGCCAGCGCGACACCGCCACGGACCATGTGGCGGACGAGGTGCGCACCCACAGCAATCCCCTCGGCATTGTGCCGCCGTGGTCGCGCATCGTGCCCATGATCAACGAGGTGCTCTGGTGGGAGGCCCCCGCCACCGAACTGGACAACCCCTATAGCACCCAGGGCACGCCCTTCACCCTGCAGGAAATTCGATATGGTTGGCGGTCGGCTGGTGGTGGTCTGGCAGCCGAGATTGATCCCACAACTATCGGACCGGCTTTGGACAGACTAGCCCGACTGGTGTTGCAGGGCGGCGTGTTGCCGAACTATCCGGAGCATGACGGGATAGACAATGACGGTGACGGGGGATATGTTGCCAACAGCGGAGATCCAAATTTTAGATTGCGTTATATCCCCGGCACTCTCGACAAGGACATGGTGGACAACAATCTTGACGGGCGCGTGGACGAGCGTGGTGAGGATTACCTCTTGTTGCAGGAGGGGAATCCCCTTGTCAGTGAAGGTGTTGACGAGGGAAATCTCGAAGGGAGTGTGATTGTATCCAAAATTCGTTATGGGGATGCAAGTATAGTCCCATTTTTACCGGCTTCTCCCATGAGAAGAACGTACGGTCCCGGTAGTTACGAAGAAGGGATTATGCCTTTTGTCTATATCAACAAGCTGCAAGCCGAGACCTATGATGTGTTGGGCGATCCCTATCCTGTTTCATATCGCGCATGGACATCAAGGCTTCAGACATCAGAAGAAATATTTGCACCTCCCGTGCCCCCATATACGGGGAATCAATACAGATTTTTGCCGCAAATGGGTTATCCTGTAATCTACATAAACAATTACCCCAACCCGCCCTATTCTTATTTGCTGATTGCAAACAGCTACGGTGTTGAGAACACAATAAATGTATCCCACCCAGCCTATCCGTATCCTATTAATATTGGACAGGTTCCTCAGTGGGCTGTGACAACAAACACCATTGAGGGAAGGGATGCCACGGTATATTCATCCTTCTCATCCCAGCCGGGGATGTCGCTGACGGACACGCCGGACTGGATCGCCTTTGTGGAGCGGCGCTGGAACCCGGGCGACTGCGTGAAGGTGACGCTGTACGCCGGGCCGGCCGCGCCGGACAAGGTGGCGGACCAGGCGACGTACCGCGAACTGGACGTGACCAACCGCACGGTGGACGACATCGTGCCGTGCCCCTATGAAATCGCCGACTATTTCCCGGTGTCCGTCCCGTACAGCCTTTCCGCGGTGGCCACGGTGAGCCTGGACCGTTTCCGCGCGTCCTTCTGGTTGCCGGACCAGATGGGTCTGGACTTCTACCGCTCGCTGGAGCGCAAGCACCCGCTGTACGAGGGCGACCGCTTCGGCACGTCGAACCGCTGGGAGGCGACGGACGGGGCCTATGACGACTGGTCGGACGCGCTGTCCCTCTTCGAGTCCGCCGAGTTCCGGGCGGACACGCCGTGGCTGAACATGGACAGCGCCACGCCGCATCCGAAGATCCCCGCGTCCACGTCGGGCAATGTGTACGCCGCGCCGGACCAGCAGGCGCGCCTTTTCGGCCATGCCATGGCGGGCAGCCCGCTGCGCATGAACACGCAGGCGCGCATCTGGGAGAACCCGGAGGACCTGGTGGCGCGGGACGTGCTTGAGGGGAGACTTTCCGTGACGCCCGAGGGCAACCTCGCGGACCAGTGGGCGCTGATGACCCCGCCGGACGGCAGCCGCCCGCCGCGCCAGTTCCCCGAGCCGGTGGAGACGCATGTCGCGCCGGTGTGGAACACGGCGGGCCTCGCCTTTGCGCCGGGCGCGGAGACCATCTCCGGCGAGGACAGCGCGGCGGAGAACCCGGCCTACGCGCTGCGCCGCGCCGAGGTGCGCAACCGGCCCTACACGGGCGTCGGCAACCTGCTGCGGCTGCCCCTGTTCACCTTTGATCTGGCCCTGAACAAGGCCTACGACCTGAGCCCCGACCCGATCACCAGCCCGGTGTACATTCCGCGCATCGCGTCGGCGGCGATCAACACGCGCTACACGCCCGCGCCGCGCACCCGCCCGGCGCCGAACACCGCCACGCCCCCGCGCTGGTGGCGTCAGGATCTTTCCCTCGTGTCGCCGGTGCTGGCGGGGGCGGGCACGGACTGGCTTTCCGGCCGGGCGCTCGCGGAGGCGGCGGACTTTGACGCCGTTTCGGAGACGGTGGAGACGCAGCCGGTGGTGCTCACCGTCGGCCAGGCCCAGTTCCGCCAGCTCTGGCCCACGCCCGCGTCGCTGCCGCCGCCGCCGAGCGAGAATTTCACGGATTATTACGCGGAATGGCACGCGAGCGGTTCCGTCACGGACACGGCCCCGCACCTGTGGTCGCCGGTGCTTTTCACCGCGCCCGATCCGGCGAGCCTGGACGACGGCTGGGACATCACCCCGTCGCCGTGGCTGCCCTTCGGCCGGGTGGAGACGACGCCGTCGGCGCGGCTGGTGTGGGATCCGCCCCTTTCCATGACGGCCCAGGGCGTGCCCCACCTGTTCCGCGAGGAGTTCCTGCGCCAGCCGGTGCTGGGCGCCGGGCGGGACCTTTTCGCCGGGCAGCCCCCGGCGCTGCTGGCGTCGCGCTGGCCCCTGGAGGAGCGCGCGGTGATGTATGTGAGCCAGCACAACGGCACCATGGCCGACGAGACCAACCGCGCCGAGGCGCTCTTCACCTGGGACGCGTCGGACGGGCTCGAAAACGGCACCTACATCGCCTATGTGGCCACCTTCACGCCGGGCATGGCGCAGGGCATGCTGGCGTCGCAGGGCATGCTCAACCTGGTGGACGCGCGCGGCTCCGCCGTGCCCGCGGGCATGGGCGGGGCGATGCCCCTGCCCTCCGAGGCGCTGCTGGCCGTGAATTCGGGCGGCGCGGCCGATCCGCGCCTGAACCTCATGGGCAGGCTGGACCCCGAAAGGCCCCACGACGAGGGCGACGCCCGCTTTGAGTCGGTGCTGGCCCTGGAATTCATCACCGATCCGAACGTGGCGGGCCGCGTGGCGCCGCCGCGCGCGGCGGTCAACGCGCTGCCTTCGGGCCAGCGCGAGGCCGCGGCCCGCGAGGCGGAGGGCGCGCTGCCCCATCCGCTCGACTGGAACCGGCCCGCGACGGGCGCGGGCGCGCCGGAGCAGATGGCGGGCGCGTACCAGGACAACGGCACGGGCCGGATCCTCTACAGCGCCAGCCCCGCCACGCCGTGGCGGCCCCGGCTGGTGCGCGTGACGAACAATTTCCTTGCGCTGCGCGTGCGCAACCTGGGCGATCCGGGCCAGGCGGCCTGCGTCACCTCGGTGATCCTCGCCCCGGCGCGGCGCACCGCGGGCAAAATCAACGTGAACACCGCCGAGCCCCGGCAGGTGGTGGAGGGCCAGAATTACGCCGTCTTCACCACGCTCATGGGCGCGCCCGGCCTGGTGAACGCGGCGGCCTACACGAACGTGCCCACGGGCACGGCGGGCGTCTACAAGTCCCTGGGCAGCCTGCTGCCCGCGGACTCGCCCGGCGGACTGCCTGAATACACCACCACCGGCCCGGGCGACCCGAACCTGCTGGATTCCGGCGGCCAGGCGGTGTGGCCCGCGCCGCTGCTGCTGACCGGCGGGAACCCCCTGCCGCCCGCGCCGTCCGCCTCGGTGTCCATCACCCCGCTGGTGGACGACCCGAACGGCACGGCCTGGACGGGCCTGCACGAGGGCGTGGCCTCCCTGTCGGTGGCGTCCATGCTGCTGGCCAACCGGACCGAGCACTGGGACGGCCGGTATTATGAATCCCTCTCGGAACTGGCCGCGGGCGCGGCCGGGAACGGCGAGCTCCGCACAAATCCCCTTCCTAATGGTACACTTAACAGGAGAGTTGAATCGTATCCGCTGAGCAACGCCTCCAATCCGGAAACCCGGTTTGACGAGATCGAGGCGCGGCTCGGCCGTCTTTCCAACCTGGTGACCACCCGTTCCGACGGCTTCGAGATCCAGGTGTCGGTGCAGGCGGGAAGCGTGGCGGACACGGACGGCGACGGGGTCGCCGACTACCGGAGCCGGATCAACGCCTCCGAATTTGCGGTCACTGCGGAGTCGCGCGGGCGCATGATATACGAGCGCCGCGCCCGTTCAGATCAGTCCAACCAGGGCAGCGCGCCCTGATCCCGGGGGAAACCGGGGCGCGGGCAAGGAGGTTTCGAGAATGACGAGAGGGTTTGGGTTCAGGGGAATGGTGTGGGTTGCCGCGGCGGCCCTCGCGCTGCCCGCGTGTCTTGCCTCCGCCCAGAGCGGCGTGTGCATTGCCAGTCCGGGCAACCCCGTGCGGAACGGCGGGTTTGAGGCCGGTTCCGACGGGAGCTGGTCCGAATTCCCCGCCGGGATCATCACCACGGGCGAATCGCCGCGCTCGGGCTCGTACCATGCCGTCTTTTCCGTGCCGCCCCCCAGCCCCGGCCTCACCTCGCCTCCGGGCACCAGCGAGCTGCTTTACACCGGCGGCAGTTTCAACCCGCCCCCGGCCGCGCTGAAGGAAACACTCTCCTGGACCGACGCGGTGCCCCTGGCCGACATGGTCTACCCCGTGCGGCTGTTCCAGCCGGTGGGGTCCACGATCACGGGAACCTACGAGCAGCGCCTGAAATACACCCCCACGGCGGTGCTGCCGGGGGTTTTCTGGCTCCAAGTGTGGGTGTACATTCCCAAGCACAACCCCGGCGACTCGCTGAACGTCTTCGTCGGCGGTGTCGGGCCTGTGGAAATCGAGGTCGGCGGCGCCGTCTATCCCGGCGGATGGGTCGACTCGATTTCGGCCACCTGCGCCTCCCAGTTTGCGGTGCTGAACTTCCAGGTGGGCGGCGCGGGCCCCGGCACGCCCATCGAGCTGGTGGGCCGGTTCAACGCGGACCTGCCCGACCCCACCATCATGCTTGTCAAGGCCTTTGAGGGCAGCCCCGTGTCGGTTATCAACCCCCTCACCGTGCCGCCGGGATCCCCGTCCATCGGGCTGGCGGACGTGGCCCCCACGGTGCTGCCGCCGGGCATTCCCGCCCTGCTCGACCCGAACCTGCCCCCCTACGGGCAGGTGCTGCGCCTGGGCGGCATCGGCTTCCCCTGGCTCCAGTATGAGGTGAAGACGGCGAACCCCAACCCCGCCGACTCCATACGGGTGTACCTCGGCGGCACCTCCGTGATGACCACCATGGCGGGAAGTGTCACGCCGAACGTGTGCACCCCGCAGGTTGTCGCGCCTGGATTGGCGGTGAACGCGGGCGACAACCTTGCCTTCGAGGTGGTGTATCCCGGCGGGAACGTGCCCCCCCACGCGAATTTCAGCATAGACAACGTGCTGCTCACCCAGATGGCCCAGTGGTTTGAGACGATCAACCCGGCCTACCCCTACGCCGCCACGGCGAACCTGGTGACCAACGCCGACTTTGAGGGCGGCAGCGCGGGCTGGTCGCTGGAGTCCGTCGCCACGCCCGGCTACTCCTTCGACCTGTCCGAATATTTCCGGAGCGGGCCGGAGGCCTGCCTGGGCTCGGCGGCGATCTTCCCCTTCAAGACGGTTCCCGTCTGGTTCTACGCGTGGGTGAAGGTGCCGGCCTACGGCGCCACCATGGACACGCTGGTGCTGAACGTGACGGGCGGCGCGCCCGCGAAAACCTTCCCCATCGTCAACAACGCGAACTACAACAGTTTCACCGCCTGGACCCGGGTGGAATTCGACATTTCGGAATTCGGCGGCAACCCCGCCACCTTCGAGTTTGTGTCCAACACCCTCACCGATCTGGCCACCCCGACCATCATGCTCCTGGCCGGGGCCGAGAAGCCGCGCACCACCAAGCTGGTGTCCGCGCCGGAATTCCCCGTGACGGTGGACCAGATGACCGCCGACCAGATGGGCCTCCCGGCGGGCAGCATCATGCCCCTGGTGAACACCACCACCACCCAGACCTCGTTTTTCAACGACCAGATTGGGGTGTTCGGCGGCAAGTGCTGGCCGCAGTTGAAATGGAGCGCGAAGACCCAGGAGAACGGCGACGCCGCCGACAAGATTGATCTGATCTACGACGGCACGTCGCTGTGGAGCGCCACGCCCTCCGACCTCAGTTCCGTCTGCGGCGGGTTTTCCCTGCCCCGCGCGCCGCTCCCGTCCAATTCGGGCAGCCTGCGCCTCCGCGCCGCCATCGCCCCGGCGGTGTCCCCCGATCTCGGCACCCACTTCATCGTGGACGACATCTGCCTGAGCTACATGTGCGACCAGCTTGAGGCGCTCGACCCGGCGTGGGCGCCGTGCAACTGGAACGTGGTGAAGAACGGCAACTTCACCAACGGCTCCACCGACTGGCAGTCGCGCATGCCCTGGGAGCCGTCCGAGGAAATCGTGTCCTCCATGGCCTTTTGCGCCGCGCCGCCCGCGGCGGTGTTCAAGCCGCTGCCGGCCCAGCCGAAGACCTATGTCACGCTGGAGCAGGGCGGCGTTGTCCTGCCCGACATTTCGGGCGACCTCCAGTTTTTTGTGCGGGCCATCGGCCCGGTGGACGACCAGGACGAGCTGCGCTGGGAGGTGCGGGGCACCTCCACCACCCATGCGGGCAGCGTGAAGGCGAACGACCCCGCGCTGGCCACGGACAAGGGCTACCTGGTGACCGTGTCCGACATGGCCCTGGACACGGTGACCGTCAAGTTTGAGGCGGGCATCATCGCGCGGACCGGCGGCGCGAAATTCGCCGTGGACGACGTGTGCGTCCTCGACACGTCCCTCATCGGCGGCGAGCCCACCGCGGACTGCTCCGTCACGCCCGTGCTGGCGGGCAGGGGCGGCGTGGTGACCATCACCGTCAACACGCAGAACCTGGACCTGACCGGGCAGCCCGCGTTCCTGCGGCTGGTGCCCCAGGAGCCCTACGCGGGCATCCCCGGCGACGTGGACACGGCCCGCTACCACATCGAAATCCCCGTGACCACCGAGATGCTGAACGGCACGACCGACACCATCACCGCCACGGCCCGCTTTGACAACACCATCAACCCGTCCAAGGACGGGTTCCCCATCTGCACCGACGGCCAGATGACCGTGTGGCTTGTGGCGGAGGCGGAGTCCTTCAAGAAGCAGCTCTGCTCCTTCCTGGTGGACACGACGCCGCCGCAGCTCTACATCAGCGAAAGCCCCGCCGCGGTGAAGAACGACGCCACGGCGATGGCGCCTTCGGTGAGCGGCAACGACACGCTCACGGCGGGCGACGGACCGACCGGCTGGCCACCCTATGTGCACGCCATCCCCGCTTCGCTGGGCACGCTGCTGACGAACGACGTGCACGCCTTCCTCAACACGGGGTTCAGCGCCTCCACGCCCTATGACCTGGCGTCGCCCACGGACCTGCTTAACTTCCAGGTGGGCGCGCGCTTCTCCGATCCCGCGCCGCGCGACACCGACGGCAACTACTGCACCAACGCGGCCGTTTCCGGATTCGGCAGCACGGCGCAGTCCTTCACCGGCGCGGCCGCGCTGGTGGACAACACCCTTCCGGCCCGCTGGGCCGACGCGTCGGGGCTGTCCGCGGCGGGCGCGGTGACCGTGTCCCTGAGCCCCAACGGCAGCACCATGGACGCGGCCTGGAGCGTGCAGAACGTCGCCCCGGGCGACCCGTGGAAGCAGCCGGTGAAATTCGTCTTCAACGACCGGGCGGGCAACACCATCTCCGTGTCGAACACGCTGTACATCTGGTGGCTCTACCGGGTGCAGGCGCTCATCGCGTCGGGCCCGCGCGACACGAACACCACGAGCCCGCGCTTTGAGTGGGCGCTGCGGCGCGGCGGCGGCGCCACCCTGAGCCCCGGCGAAACGGCCGACTGCATACCCATCGCCAGGTACAAGCTGTGGCGCGCCGTGGACGGAACCCAGTTGAAGACAACGCAGTGGAACGCCGTGACCAACTGGAGCGGCTGGACCGACCAGCCGGTGGTGGACGTGGGCGTCATCAACCGCGTCGAACTGGAAGCCATCCGCGCCGACGACACGCCGGACAAGACCATGCTCATCACCTTTGTGGGCGGCGACGAGGCGGGCAACATCCAGCCCGCGCTGAGCGCGGACGACGCCTCGGTGACGCTGGCCGAGCTGGACGCGGACGGCGTGATGTACTCCTGGTGGACCAACGGCCAGAGCCGCACGAACATTTCCGTGGACACGGACGCGAAGGTGCGCCTGATGCACACGGCGAACTGGGTGCTGAACAACGCCACCCGCAGCGGCAATGAGCGCTCCTTCGGCACCATCACCCGCGTGCCCCTGCCCTCGGTGGCGCAGAGCACGGCGGGGCTGCGCGTGGCGGCGGAATTCTCGCTCCGCGCGCGCATCCCCGAGTCGGCCCGCAAGCTGCTGTCCCAGTACGCCGGCGGAAGCGCGGCGGTGGAATGGACCTTCTATGAGGACGGCGCGCAGGTGGCCTCGGGCCGCGTGTTCCCCTATGCGGGCGGCGTGCTCGACGCGCCGGAGGCGGGGCTGAAAATCATGGTGCTGCCCGACACGCTGCTGGCCATGGCCGCGGGCACCGCTTTTGCCGACGCCGAGGTGGACAACCTGGAGGAGTCCATGCGCTTCCTGAACCCGGGCGTGACCAGCCCGGTGCCCTTTGACCGGCTGGGCGACGACGGCCCGCCCGAGCAGAAGTACCGCCAGCGCGAGGTGCGCTACCAGCTTGTGGCGCAGACCGTGCTGCTGCTGCCCGGCGGGAAACGCCTCACCGACACCACCCCGGCGTCG
>JBHEKP010000038.1:0-24338 GCA_041859375.1 Candidatus Hydrogenedentales bacterium
CCAAGACGGGGCTTGATGTTTTAATCGCGTGCAACGAACTAAAGACCCCCGACACCTACCAGTTCGGGGCTTTTGCCGACTGCATTCAGAACGGGGGTGTTCCACGCAGCAACCAGATGGTGGGTTACACGGCGGCGCTCACCGCCATCGCGGTAAGGATGTCCCGCGAATCCGGCGGCCCGGTGGACATTGATCCAGCCTGGCACACTTTTGACTTTGAGGTGCCCTCCTTCCACGACTACGATGATTCCTGGCGGGGGGAGGAATACAAACCGCCCTCATAATCCCGCCCGTTCGTGTCAGCGCGCCATGCGAAACCGGAGCGCGGCTGAGGCGGGTCAAAGGGGTGTTCAATCGGGGCCAAACCCAGGGAGGCGGCCCGTGAAGATGAGCACGGCGGAGAGCGGGCGGCATGGGAGACCGTCCGGACGGGGCCCGGCGTTGAGGGAGACGCCGGACAGGGAAGAATTCCAGCGGGCCCGCCCGCGCGGGGGCGCAGGCCGCGCCCCGCAACGCGCCGGCATGCCCTGAGTGGATCACCAACCCTTGCCAACAGAGGAGGACCGCGCTTATGAACGGAGGATTCAACCGGCGTGACTTCATGAAGACGGCGGGCGTCACCGCGGCGGGCTTTGCCATCGCCTCGGGCTATTCGCCCCTCACCTACGGGCAGAACAACAAAATCTGCGTGGGCTGCATCGGCGTGGGCGGCCAGGGCTCCTTCCACATCCGGGAGGGCCTCACCAAGAACGACGTGTTCCAAATAACCGCCATCTCGGACGTCTACTCGCCCAACCAGAAGGTGGCGCGGAAGCTGGCCCAGCTCTCCAACACCAAGGTGTACCTTGCGGAGGGTACCAAACCCACGGACGAGCAGAAGGCCGCCGCGAGCGCCCAGCCCGCGCCGTCGGTGCATTACGATTACCGGGAGGTGCTTGAGAAGGCTGATGTGGACGCCGTGGTCATTTCAACGCCCCTCACCACCCACGCGCAGATCGCCCTGGACGCGCTGGACGCGGGCAAGTATGTGTTCTGCGAAAAGACGCTGGTCCGCACCGTGGAGGAGGGCCGCGCGCTCATCCAGAAGTGCCACGACCTGAACCGCTGGGTGCAGGTGGGCCACCAGCGCCGCTACAACCCGAAGTACAACCTGGCCATGTGGCTGGCGCACGAGCGGGAGGACGTGGGCCGCATCACCCACATCACCGCCCAGTGGCACCGCAACCAGCAGTGGCGCCGCCCCCTTCCCGTGAACCGGGACGGCAGCCCCTACCAACTGAACGACGAGGAGAAAAAGCACATCACGGATCTTGAAAAACACATGAACTGGCGGCTTTACGACGAGATTTCCGGCGGCCTCTACACCGAGCTGATGACCCACCAGACCGACACGGCCAACTGGTTCCTCAAGGCGGTGCCCGCCCGCGTGCACGCCTCATCCGGGCTGGACTACTGGCGCGACGGCCGCACCGCCGACGACAACATGGTGGTGCTCTTCGAGTACGACCTCAAGCGCAGCATGCCCGGCTTCCGCGCCATGAAGCCCCGCACCACCCTCATGGACGAGACCAGCGCCAACCGCCCCTACACGGTGCGCTTTGCCTACTCCAGCATCCTGGGCAACTCAAAGCGCGGCTGCACGGAGCTTGTGCAGGGCGACCGGGGCGCGCTGGAAGTCAGCGAAACGGTGTGCAAATATTATCCGGAGCCGTGGGTGATCGAGCAGAAGATTGCCGAGGCGAAGGAGAAGATGAGGGAGCCGTGGGAGCAGGGGAAACCGGGGGAGGAGAAGAGGGAGAAAACGGCGGAAGAGCTCGCGGAGGAAACCAGCAGCGGCGGCAGCATGAATGCCTTCGGCATGGACGCCGTGGAAAACGGCATCGAACTCTTCGGGTCCTGCGACGACCTGAAGATCCCCGACGCCTACCAGTTCGAGGCCTTCGCCGACTGCATCCGGAACGGCGGCGTCCCGCGCAACAACCAGATGGTGGGCTACACCACGGCGCTCACCGCCATTGCGGCGCTCCGGTCGCGGGATTCAGGCGGCACGGTGGCCATCGATCCGGCGTGGTACACCTTTGACTTCGAGGTGCCCTCCTTTTACGAGTACGACGCCGCCTGGAAGGACAAGAAATGCGACACGCCCAAATGCGGCTGCTGCGGCAAGCCGCTGCCGAAGAAAAAGATTGAACGGTGCGGTGAGTGCGGCCAGCCCCTGCCGCCTCCGGAAAAAGACAAGCCCTTCGAGCCCTGCCCGGCGCGGGTGCAGAAGGAGGGGGGTGGTGTCCCGGCGGCGGGCTGAGCGGGAGGGGCGGGGCTCAGGCGGATTCCGGCGCGTCGGCGAGGATTTGCAGCCCGGCGCTGGTGCCGAGCACGGTTGCGCCCGCCTCCACCATGGCCTGGGCGTCGCCGTAGGTGCGGATGCCGCCCGCGGCCTTCACGCCGAGCCGTCCCTCCACCACGCTTTTCATGAGCGCCACGTCCTCCGTGGTAGCGCCGCCCGCGCCGTAGCCGGTGGCCGTCTTCACGAAGGCCGCGCCCGCCTGCATGGCCATCTCGCAAACCAGAATCTTTTCGTCGCGGTTCAGGTAGCTGGTCTCCAGGATGACCTTGACGGGGATGCCGCGCACCGCGTTGACCACGGCGGCGATTTCCCGCTCCACGAAGGAGGGGTATCCGGACTTCAGCGCGCCGATGTTGATCACCATGTCCAGCTCGGACGCGCCGTTCTGCGCCGCCTCCCGGGCCTCCTCCACCTTCATCCGGGCCGTGTTTGCCCCCAGCGGAAATCCGACGCAGGCGTCCACGCCCACCCGGCTGCCCTGCAGCGCCTTCACGCAGAAGGTCACCCAGGCGGGGTTCACCGAGACCGTGCGGAAACGGCATTCCACCGCCTCCGCGCACAGTTCGCGGATGTCCGTCTCCGTCGCCTGGGGGCGGAGCAGGGTGTGGTCAATCATGCCGGCCAGCTGGGCCCGGGTCAGTGTAATCATGATGCCGTCCAATGCCTGGTTGCGAATTGCCGCATACCGGACTCCTTTTGCGGGGGGGCGTCAAAAATTTCAACCGCCCCAACCGTTGTCATCAATGGAACCCGTTTGCGTTGCGCCCCTGAAAAAACTGGAACCGCCGCCGCCTGGTCTGTATGGTGGTGGCCCGGAAAAACGGGTTTGCCGGGGCGGTCTTGTGCCGTCCATGGAGGTAATTATAGTATGAACCGGCCGAAAACATCAACTAATGGTGGTTGGCTGCGTCGGACGATCTATATGTTGGGCGTCTTGGGCGCGCTGGGCCTTTCCTCCGTGCAGGCGGAAGAGCGGCAGGATGCGCAGCCCTCCCTGCACCTCGCCCATTCGGCGATGGGGGCGGACTTCGATTTGTTCCTGTTTGGCGGCAAATCGCTGGACACGGACGCGCTGCGGGTGGCGGCTGAGGACGCCTTTGTCTTGGTGGACGCGCTGGAACAGCGCATCAGCACCTGGATTACGGGCAGTCCCGCGGACATGATGAACCGCCGGGCCTATCCGGGGCCGGTGGTGGTGGACCATGATCTTTTCGCCCTGATGCAGACCTGCCGCAGGTATTACGACCAGACCGGGGGCGTTTTTGACGTGTCGGTGGGGCCGCTGCTGGAGATGTGGGGGTTTTATGGGAAAAAGGGGGAGGCGCCCACGGAGGAGGCGGTGAAACTGGCGCTGGGGAAAATAGGTCTAAAGCACGTCCGGCTGGAACCGGAAACCCGGCAGGTCACTTACGAAAAACCCGGAATGCGGGTGGATTTCGGGGGGATCGGCAAGGGGCTGGCCCTGGACCGGATGGCGAACCTGCTCCGGGACCGGGGGGTCGAAACGGCCCGCCTGGACGGCGGCACCAGCACGATTGTGGTGCTGGGCACGCCGCCCGGAAAGGACGGTTGGACTGTGGATATCCGTTCGCCGTATAATGTTAAGGATGGTGCTCCGCCGATTGCGACCGTGGTCATCCGGGGAGAGTCCCTTTCCACCTCGTCAAGCAGCGAGCGTTTTGTCGAACACAACGGCAAACGGTACAGCCACATTTTTGATCCGCGCACGGGCATGCCCGTGGACACGGGGATAGTGAGCGCGACCGCCATCGCGCCGACCGGCACGGAAAGCGACATGCTGAGCACCGCCTTTTACGTGATGGGCGTGGAGGGCGCGCGGGAATACTGCCGCGCCCGCCCGGAAGTGCGGGCGGTGCTGGCAACGGACAAGGACAGAACCGGGAAACCGGACGTGGTGTACATCAATTTTCCGCAACCGTAGAGGACGAGGTTTTATGAGCGACATCAACCGGCGTGATTTCATGAAGACGGCGGGCGTGACCGCGGCGGGCTTTGCCATCGCCTCGGGCTATTCGCCCTTCACCTACGCGCAGAACAGCAAGATCCGCGTGGGCTGCATCGGCGTGGGCGGCCAGGGCACCTTCCACATCCGCGAGGGCCTCACCAAGAACGACGCCTTCCAGATTATCGCCCTTTCGGACGTGTACTCGCCGAACCAGAAGGCGGCGGTGCCGCTCATCCGCCTTTCGAACGCGAAGGTGTACCTGGCGGAGAACGCCGCGCTGACGGACGAGCAGAAGGCCGCCGCGAGCGCCCAGCCCGCGCCGTCGGTGCACTATGACTACAAGGAGGTGCTGGCCAACCCGGACGTGGACGCCGTGGTCATCGCCACGCCCCTCACCACCCACGCGCAGATCGCCATGGACGCGCTGGACGCGGGCAAGTTCGTGTTCTGCGAGAAGACGCTGGTCCGCTCCGTGGAGGAGGGCCGCGCGCTCATCCAGAAGTGCCACGACCTGAACAAGTGGGTGCAGGTGGGCCACCAGCGCCGCTACAACCCCAAGTACAACCTGGGCATGTGGATGGCCCACGACACCGAGCAGATCGGCCGCATCACCCACATCACCGCCCAGTGGCACCGCAACCAGCAGTGGCGCCGTCCCGTCCCCAAGGACTACGTGCTCAACGAGGAGGAGAAGAAGTACATCCCCGACTTCGAGAAGCACCTGAACTGGCGCCTCTATGACGAGATTTCCGGCGGTCTTTACACCGAGCTGATGACCCACCAGACCGACATCGCCAACTGGTTCCTCAAGGCGGTGCCCTCCCGCGTGTACTCCGTTTCAGGCCTGGACTACTGGCGCGACGGCCGCACGGCGCAGGACAACATCGTGGTGGTCTTCGAGTACAACATCAAGCGCAGCATGCCCGGCTTCCACGCGATGAAGCCGCGCACCACCCTCATGGACGAGAGCAGCGCCAACCGCAACTACACGGTGCGCTTTGTCTACACCAGCATCCTGGGCAACTCGAAGCGCGGCTGCGCCGAGCTGATCCAGGGCGACCGGGGCACCCTGGAGCTCACGGAAATCGTGAGCAAGTTCTACCCCGAGCCGTGGGTGCTCGAGGAGGCGGCGGCCAAGGAGAAGGAAAAGGCCAAGGCGAACATGACCGCAGAGGAGCAGGCCAAGCAGACCAGCAGCGGCGGCAGCATGGCGGCCTTCGGCATGGGCGCGGTGGACGCCGGCGTGGAGCTTTTCGGCTCCTGCGACGACCTGAAGATCCCCGACGCCTACCAGTTCGAGGCCTTCGCCAACTGCATCCAGAACGGCGGCATTCCGCGCAACAACCAGATGGTGGGCTACACCACGGCGCTCACCGCCATCGCGGCCATGCAGTCCCGCGACTCCGGCGGCCCGGTGGACATCGATCCGGCATGGTACACCTTCGACTTCGAGGTGCCCTCCTTCTACGAGTACGACCCGTCCTGGAGCACCAAGAAGTGCGAGGCGCCCAAGTGCCCGTGCTGCGGCAAGCCGCTTCCCAAGAAGCCCGTCACCCCGTGCAGCGAGTGCGGCCAGCCGCTCCCGCCGGTGAAGCCCGGCGAGCAGGCCGTCCCCTGCCCGGCCAAGGTGGCCCCTCCCGCTGACGCCGCGGCGGCCCCCGCCGCCGCCCCGGCTCCGGCCCCGGCCCCGGCGCCCGCCGCTCCGGCAGCCCCCGCGGCCCCGGTGAGCTGACAACAACTCCAAACGGCGAAAGCCAAAACACAGGGAGAATGTGACGCATGAAAGCGATAAAGCTTCTGGTGGTGTTCGGTGTGGGCTTGGCCATCGGCCTTGCCGGCGGCGGCGTGTTCGGTTTCAGCTACGGCAAAAAGAGCGCGCAGGCCGACATTGACTTCCAAAACACCGGCCACGCCACCGTGGTCAACCTGGATGACGTGAAACCCGCCCCGGCTCCGGCTCCGGCGCCCGCACCCGCGCCTGCGGCTCCGGCCGCCGCTCCGGCCGCCGCCCCTGCGGCGCCCGCCGCTCCGGTGGATGAATGGGCCGAGGTTGGCGTGAAGACCATGTCCCAGCAGCAGGTGATTGATCTGCCCTCCGACGAGCCCGCCGCGCCTGCGGCTCCGGCGGCCGCCCCGGCCCCGGCCCCGGCGGCCCCCGCCGCCCCCGCAGGCGATGCGACGACCTACAAGATCAGCATGGACGACTCCATCCTGAACTTCACCGGCTACAAGACGCTGGCCGGGGAGAAGGTGGGGATGAACGGCTTCTTCGGCGAGTTTGACGGCACCGTCACTGTTCCCGGCGGGGACCTGTCCCAGATGTCCTTCACGGTGAACGTGAAGACCGCCTCCATCTCGACGGAAAACGCGATTCTCACGGGCGTGCTGAAGAGCGCCGCCTTCTTTGACTCCGCCGCATTCCCGACGGCCAAGATTGAGAGCCGCAAGATTGAGAAGCGCGGCGAACAGTATGTGGCCACCGTGGCGTGGACCATGCGCGACAAGACCATCGGCGTGGAACTGCCCATGACCATCACCCAGAGCGGCAACAGCATCACCGCCAAGTGCGAGCAGTTCATTGACCGCAACCAGTGGGGTGTGGGTTATGCCGAGTACGAGGGCATCCCCATTCTCGGCGAGGTGAAGGTCAGCTTCGAGATGATCGCCAGCAAGTAGGCGGCGGACCACGGGTTCTTTTTCCGCCCCCTTCCGGGCAGCCGGGAGGGGGCGGTTGTTTTTTTGGGTGAGGGCAATGGACGGGGGACGGGGGACGGGGATTGCGCGGCGGACGGGGGGAAGTCCATAATATGCGCTCCCAGTTTTCACTATCACCCCAAACATGGAGAAGAGCAATGTCGCAGTGCCCCGAGTCGTTTGAAAACGTGACCGCCATCTGCAAGGCCAACGTGTACTTTGACGGCAAGGTTGTGAGCCACACCATCCTTTGCGCCAACGGCGCGAAGAAGACGCTGGGCCTGATTTATCCCGGCACATATAATTTCGGCACCGGCCTCCCCGAGCGCATGGATGTGGTGGCGGGCGCGTGCAGGGTGAAGGTGGCGGGCGCGGCGGACTGGACGGAGTACGGCACGGGGACCTATTTCGAGGTGCCCGGCAAGTCATCGTTCGACATCGCCGTGAAAGACGGCGTCATCATGGAGTATGTCTGCTCCTTTATCTGCTGAACCGGGGGCGCGTCCCCAGGAGAACTGTGATGAAACGGATTGCTTTTGCGTTGCTGTTGTTGTCGGCGCTGCCGGCCCTTGCGCAGCCGGGCGCGGCCTCCTACCTGGGGCGCTGGGCGCTGGACCTTCCCGGCGGCGGCGCGGGCTGGCTGGAGATCACCGACCAGGGCGGCTGGCTCGACGGCAGCCTGCTCTGGGGCGGCGGCAGCGTCAACCCCCTCGCCAGTGTCTATCTGAACAAGAACGGCCTCATCGCCACGCAGACCGCGACGGTGGAGCGTAAGGACGCGGCTGGCGTTGTGGTCAGGACCCAGACCTTCACCGACATGCTGCGCATCACCGTGGAGGGCGACACCCTCAAGGGCGCGCGCATGAACCCGAAACGGGACGGGTCCGGTGTGGACCGCAAGGAATTCACCGGCAAACGCATCCCCGCGCTTCCGCCCGCGCCGGACCTTTCCAAGGTGAGGTTCGGCAAGGAAATCACCCTCTTCAACGGGAAGGATCTGGAAGGCTGGAAGCTCACCGGCCCGTCGAAGAACGGCTGGTTTGCGAAGGACGGAGTGCTCTGCAACGACCCAAAGCAGGAGGAGGGCAGGCCGCACCTCAATTACGGGAACCTGCGCACGGAGCGGGAGTTTGAGGACTTCAAGCTGTGTCTTGAGGTGAACGTGCCCAAGGACGGCAACAGCGGCATTTACCTGCGCGGCATTTACGAGGTGCAGGTGCAGGACAATTTCGGCAAGCCCCTGGACTCGCACAACATGGGCGGCATTTACAGCCGCATCGCCCCCTCCGCGAGCGCGGAGAAGCCCGCGGGTGAATGGCAGATCTATGAAATCACCCTGGTGGACCGCCATGTGACCGTTGTGCTCAACGGTGTCACCGTCATCGACAACCAGCCCCTGGCTGGATGCACCGGCGGCGCGCTGTGGGCGGACGAGTTCAAACCCGGCCCGATTTATCTGCAGGGCGACCACACGGGCGTCATGTACCGCAACATCCGCCTGAGCCCCGTGGAGAAATAACGGCCTGTTTTTTCGCCGCCGCCCCGGCCACCCCGGGGCGGCGCTTTTTTTTGTGCGGCATACCACAGGCTGTGGTTGTGCATCGTCTAAGGGTTACCTCCCTGCCCTTCCCGAAATATACCCGTGTAAAGTCCCCTGCCGGACGATATTTTATTGGTGGAACCACCTATTTTTGAAGAAATTTTTACTGATTTGCCGCGACTTGACTCGTATATTTATTGCTTTGCGTGTTATTCGTGCTGAAAAAGGGGCGTTTTGGGGGCTTGTTTTGCGTGCTTACCAAAAGAATTCATTGAATGCGCGCGGCTTCGGGGGAATAAAATACGCCATCATTTTTGCCGGATAGTGTCCGGATTGCGTCTGCGCGTATTCGGGTCTTCCGGCATGGAAACCCAGAACATCACAACCGCGCCGGACTTGGACGGCGCCAAACAAAACTGCCGGGAATCGGGGTGTCCATGGAAAACAAAGCATTGGAACGGTACGAGGAACTGGTAAAGGCGGCCAAGGCGCGCCTTGCGGAAAGCCTGCCGGATAACCAAATCCGCATCCAGGTGGGATCCGCCACCTGTGAGAACGCCGCCGGCGCGCAGGAAGTGTGGCAGGAGTTTGAGAAAAGCATCCGCACGAGCGGGCGCAAGGACATCGTCCTGCACCAGACGGGCTGCACGGGCCGCTGCTCGCGCGAACCCATCGTCGGCGTGTTTGTGCCGGGCAAGATGCCGGTCAAATACCAGAAGGTGGACCGGGACATGGCCCATGAGATTTTCGCGCGCCACGTGCTGGGCGGCGAGACCATGGGCGAGCAGGTGCTGGACCATCCGGACAGCACCCCGGACTACGAGGTGCTGGTGTGCGACGCGCAGCACTGCGGGCGCTGCGTGAACGGCAGCACGGTGGACGCGTTCCGCGGCGAGCTTGACGCCGCCGGGCTCGACGAGAAGAGGGTGCGCCTGATTTCGGCGGGCTGCCTCGGCTTCTGCTCCATGCCCCGCGAGGAGAACACGACCAGCGTGTTCGTGCGCCCCGACGCGGTGACGTACAACGTGAAGACGCTTGCCGATGTTTCCCGCATCGTCAAGGAGCACCTTGCGGGCGGGACGATTGTGAAGGAGCTGGTGAGCGACCAGATTTCGATCAACAAGGGTTTCTACGATCTTTACGGCGACGTGGTCTTCTTCAACCGCCAGAAGCGCATCGCGCTGCGCAACGCGGGCGTGATCAACCCCGAGAGCCTCGACGAGTATGTGAAGTACAGCGGCTTCAAGGCGCTTTCCGACGTGCTGGCGAAGGGCGATCCCGACTGGCTGATCGACCAGATCACCCACTCGAACCTGCGCGGGCGCGGCGGCGGCGGCTTCCCCACGGGCGTGAAGTGGAAGCTGACGCGCCAGAACGTGAAGGACGAGTGCTACATCATCTGCAACGCGGACGAGGGCGACCCCGGCGCGTTCATGGACCGGAGCATGCTCGAGTCCGATCCCTTCAGCGTGATCGAGGGCATGGTCATCGGCGGCTACGCCGTGGGCGCGACGCGGGGCTTCTTCTATGTCCGCGCGGAGTACCCGCTGGCGATCCGCCGCATCGAGCACGCGCTGAAGATCTGCCGCGAGAACGGCCTGCTCGGCGAGAACATCCTCGGATCCGGCTACAGCCTTGACCTGGAAATCCGCCTCGGCGCGGGCGCCTTCGTCTGCGGCGAGGAAACGGCGCTGATCCACTCCATCGAGGGCGAGCGCGGCCAGCCGCGCATCCGCCCGCCCTTCCCGGCGCAGAGCGGCCTGTGGGGCAAGCCCACGGTGATCAACAACGTGGAGACCTTCGCCAACATCCCGGCGCTGCTGGTGTTCGGCGCGGACTGGTTCCGGCGCGTGGGCACGGAAAAGAGCGGCGGCACGAAGGTGTTCGCGCTGGCGGGCAAGGTGCGCCACACGGGCCTTGTCGAGGTGCAGATGGGCGCGACGATCCGCGAGGTGGTCTTCAACATCGGCGGCGGCGTCCCCAAGGGCAAAAAGCTCAAGGGCGTGCAGACCGGCGGCCCCGCCGGCGGCATCCTCCCCGCCGAGTACCTTGACACGCCGATTGACTTTGACACGCTGGGCAAGATGGGCTCCATCATGGGCAGCGGCGGCATGATCGTCCTGGACGAGGACGACTGCATGGTGGACGTGGCCAAGTTCTTCATCACCTTCTGCCAGGACGAGTCCTGCGGGAAGTGCACGCCGTGCCGCGAGGGCACGAAGCGCATGCTCGAAATCCTCGAGCGCATCACGGAGGGCAAGGGTGTTCCGGAGGACATCGACAAGCTGGAGCGCCTCGCCCACCTGGTGAAGAACACGTCGCTTTGCGGCCTCGGCCGCGCCGCGCCGAACCCGGTGCTGAGCACGCTGCGCCACTTCCGCGACGAGTACGACGCGCATGTGAACGACAAGAAGTGCCCGTCGCGCAAGTGCAAGTCGCTGCTGCGCTACGAGGTGGACGCCGAGAAGTGCGTGGGCTGCACGATGTGCGCCCGCAACTGCCCGGCGGACTGCATCACGGGCGAGCGCAAGAAGCCCCATGTCATTGGCCAGGACGAATGCATCAAGTGCGGCCGCTGCTTCGAGGTGTGCCGGTTCGACGCGGTGGCGCGGCTGTGACCGCGGCCGCGGGACGACGGGAAACCAAACGGCGGCAAACCGGCGCGGGCCGGTGGAAAAAAAGGTGACTCCATGAGCGAGCAACAGATGATAAACCTCACCATCGACGGCGTGAAGGTGTCGGTCCCGAAGGGCACCACCATTATGGAGGCCGCCGAACGGGAGCTTGGGATCAAGATACCGCGGCTGTGCTACCACCCGAAGCTCAGCATGCAGGGCTCCTGCCGCGTGTGCATCGTCGAGGTGAAGGGCGTCCCCTTCCACATGGCGTCGTGCAGCGTGCAGGTCAGCGAGGGGATGGAGGTGCAGACCAACAGCCCGGTGATCCGGCAGGCGCGCCGGGACATCCTCGAACTGCTGCTGGACAACCACCCCCGCGCCTGCCTCACCTGCGAGCGCGACGGCAACTGCGAGCTGCAGAACCTGGCCTACACGCTGGGCGTGCGCGAGCGGCTCTTCGACGGCGAGCGCAAGCGCTTCCCCATCGAGGATTCCAGCGTTTCGGTGGTGCGCGACGCGGAGAAGTGCATCCTGTGCGGCCGGTGCGTGCGGGTGTGCGCCGAGGTGCAGGGGGTGGAGAACCTGAGCCAGCAGTCGCGGGGGTTCCTCACGGCGGTGGCCCCGGCGCACGGCGCCAACATGGACGATTCGGTCTGCATCCAGTGCGGCCAGTGCGTGAACGCGTGCCCGACGGCGGCCTTCACTGAGAAGAGCTACACCGAGGCGGTGTGGAAGGCGCTGGCCGACCCGTCGAAGCACGTGGTCGTGCACACGGCCCCGGCCATCCGCGCCACCGTCGGCGAGGGCTTCGGCATGGAGCCGGGCACCCCCGCGACGGGCAAGCTGGTGTCGGCGCTGCGCCTGCTCGGCTTCAACAAGGTTTTCGACACGAACTTCACGGCGGACCTGACGATCATCGAGGAGGCCACGGAGTTCCTGAACCGCTTCAAGAAGGGCGAGCGCCTGCCGCTGCTGACGAGCTGCAGCCCCGGCTGGGTCAACTTCATGGAGCGCTTCTACCCCGAGCTCATCTGCCACGCGTCCACCTGCCGCTCCCCCATGTCCATGATGTCGTCGCTGATCAAGACCTACTACGCGGAGACGAACGGCATCGATCCGAAGGACATCTTCGTGGTGTCCGTGATGCCCTGCACGGCGAAGAAGTTCGAGTCGCGCAGGCCCGAGCTGGCGATGCCCGACGGCAGCCCCGAGACGGACGCGGTGATCACGACGCGCGAGCTCATCTACATGATCAAGAGCTACGGCATCAACCTTGCCGCCCTTGAGGACGGCCAGTTTGACTCGCCCATGGGCGAGTCCACCGGCGCGGCGGACATTTTCGGCACCACGGGCGGCGTGCTTGAGGCCGCCCTGCGCATGGCGGTCGAGGTGGTCAACGGCGCGCCCCCGGCGCAGATGGAGTTCACCGAGGTGCGCGCCGTCGAGGGGCTGCGCATCCGGGAGCTGAAGGTGAACGACGAGCTGACCCTGCGGGTGGGCATCTCCAACGGCCTGCACAACGCCAAGGAGCTGCTGGACAAGGTGGTCAGCGGCGAGGAGCAGTTCCACATCATCGAGGTCATGGCCTGCCCCGGCGGCTGCATCGGCGGCGGCGGCCAGCCCTACCCGCCCGCGGGCTACACGATTCTCGACCCGAAGCTGCTGGCGAAGCGCGCCGGCGCGCTCTATCAGATTGACGAGCACAAGGCGCTGCGCAGCTCCAACCACAATCCGGCCATCACGGCCCTGTACGAAAACTACCTGGGCGAGCCGGGCGGTGAGAAGGCGCACCACCTGCTGCACACGCACTACGCCCCCAGACTGCCGAGAGGAATACGCTGATGAGCAAGACTGCCTGTGTCAACACCGACAACCGGGACGAGGTGCGCGCGAAGGCCGTTGCGGCGCTCACCCCCGAAATCGTTGAATTCATCGACGAGTGCGTGAAGGACGCCCACCGGAGCAGCCACCTGATCCGGGTGCTGCACAAGGTGCAGGGCGTCTACGGGTACCTGGGCCGCGAGCAGATGGACGCGGTGGCGCAGCTGCTGCAGGTGCCCGCGTCCAAGGTCACGGGCGTGGCGACGTTCTACCACTTCTTCCGCCTGGAGCCGCGCGGCAAGTTCATGCTCAGCGTGTGCCTCGGCACCGCCTGCTACGTCAAGGGCGCCGAGCGCGTGGCCGACAAGCTGCAGGAGGAGCTGGGCATCCACTTCGGCGAGACCACCAAGGACGGGCTGTTCTCGCTGGAGGCCACACGCTGCCTCGGCACCTGCGGCCTTGCGCCCGTGGTCATGATCGAGGACAAGGTCTACGGCGACATGACCGCCGACCAGGTTCCCGCCCTGATCGGCAAGTACGCGAAGATGGGTCAGGGGACGGACTGACGTGTCCGGCCCCGAAAACGGCTGATTGTCCGCGGCCTCCGCGCGCCCGTGCGGGGGCCGCTGTTCTTTTGGGCGCGCGCAACGGAGTGAAGGCAACGTCCGGCATGGGAAAAAGGGTCCTCCCCGCGCTTGCGGCACTGCTGGCACTCGCGGGGCATCCGCGGGCTGAAACGCCCCGCCTCTTCGCGCCGGGCCCGCCGCCCGCCGCCCGCGTGGAGGCGGCCGACTTCCTGCAGGGCGCGCCGGAAATGAAACTTGCCGCCGCCACGCTCCAGGGCCTGCTCAACCGGGGGCCGGAGGCGCATGCCTGGCTGCTGCTCATGCCCACCGACCAGTTCTGGCTGGACCGGATTTTGGAGCGGGGGAGCGTCAAGTCCGTGGAAAAAGTCACGGCCGACGCCTTTTTCGCGGCGCACCAGGGCGACTTTGACGGCGTGGTCGTGTACGACCCCGCCCTGCCCGCAACGATCAACGCCGCGGCCATGCTGGCCTCGCTGAACAACAGCATTGCCGCCGCGCCGGGGCTGGCGGAGAAAATCGCGCCGGGCAAGCCCGTGGAGGATCTGCGGGGGCGGTGGGGGTCGGACGGGGAGGTGTATGAGTGGGCCTTTGAAACCCTGTGGCCCCGGCTTGATCACACGGCGCTTGCCTGCCTTTACCCCGATGCAAGGATGAGCGGCCTGCGCGACTTTCTGACCGCCCGCCGCGTCTTCACCTTCTGGGTGCCGAATCCGGGGGGCAAGGGGGCGGACCCGCGCTGCAGGGCGCTGATGGAGCGGGTGCTTGCCGCGTCGCCGCCCAACATCCCCGTGCTGGGTTTCTGGTACAGCGGGCCGGATCCCGGCATCAACGAGTACGACGGTGTCGGCATCGCGGGGGAGTACGGCAAAATCACCGTGGTGTCGGACTGGGCGTCCAACCTGAGCCTCCTGTCCGGGGTGCCCGTTGACTTCGCCCCGCTTGCAAAAGCGCACCGGGAGCGGAGCTCCGCGCCGCCGCCGCCCCTTGATCCGGACAGGATTTACATCGGCTTCAACGTGGTCGAGTCCGGCGACGCCCCCTCCTACCTGGAGACGCGGCAGACGGAAGTCTGGACCGATCCCGCGCGCGGCACGGTGCCCATCGGCTGGGGCTTTGGCCTGGGCGCGGCGGAACTGATGCCGCCCGTGGCGGCGTACTACCTGGAGACGGCCACCGCCAATGACCGCCTCTTCGCCGCCATCTCCGGCGCGGGCTATGTCCACCCGTACCGCCGCTTCATGTCCCGCACGGCGGAGCCCGGGGCGGGCTGGCGCGGTTATGTCAGCCTCACCGCAACCCTGATGGAACGGCTGGGCTTCTCCGAACTCGGGGTCTACACCGACGCATGGAAAGCCTATGACCGCGCCGTGATGGACCCCGTCTCGCGGCGTTTCACGGAGGGGATTCCCGGCCTGCGCCTGCTCATGCCCGGCATGGGGCGGGATGACGGCGTCACGGCGGACAACGGCACCTACACCCTGTCCGGAAACGGGCCGGTGATCAGCCATGTGCTCACCCGGTGGCCGCTGGACTACGCGTCGCTGGACCGGGAGGCGCGCATTGACAAGCTGGCCGGGGAAATCCGGGAGCAGACTCCGAAAACACGGCCCGCGTTCATGCAGGCCATGGCGCTGAGCTGGGCCTACGGACCCTCGGAAATCGTGGAGACCCTGCACCGTCTTGGACCGGAATACACGGCGGTGTCCCTGCCGCAATTCGAGGCGCTCTGGCGCGCCCATGGGGGAAAACAACCATGAAAAAACTCCTTCTGCTGTCGCTGCTCATGCTGGCCGGATGCGCCGGAGCCGCGGAAAACCAGCCCCCGCCGGTGACGGCGGATTTGGCCTCCGGCGTGGAGCGGGTGCTCGACCTGCCCCCGGGGCCGGGCAACCCGCGCAACTCCGAGGGCGACTTCGTGTGGCTGAGGGACGGGCGGCTGCTCTTCGTCTACACCAGGTTCACCGGAGGCGGCGGGGACGACGACAACGCACTGCTTGTGTCCCGCGAGTCGCGCGACAAGGGGCGCACTTGGAGCACGGCGGACAAAACCGTGCTCGAAAACGAGGGCGGCCAGAACGTCATGTCCGTCTCGCTGCTGCGTCTCGGAGAGGGTCCGCTGGCGCTCTTCTACCTGCGCAAAAATGGCGACGACGACTGCCAGCCCATCCTGCGCCTGTCCACCGACGAGGCCGAAACCTGGGGGCCGCCCCTCTGCTGCACCGAAGCCACGCCCGGCTATTACGTGGTGAACAACAACCGGGTCGTGCGGCTCACCGGCGGGCGGCTCGTCATTCCGGCGGCGTGCCACGCGCTCAAGGGCGGCCGGTTTATCGGCCGCAGCACCGCCCTGTGCTTCCTCTCCGACGACGCCGGAAAAACCTGGCGGCGGAGCGCGACCGAGCTGAAGCCGCCCGAGGGCATGGCCTCCGGCTTTCAGGAGCCGGGCGTGGTGGAGCTGAAGGACGGGCGGCTCATGATGCTCATCCGCACGGACGCGGGCTGCCAGTACCGGTCCTGGTCCGCCGACGGCGGGAATACCTGGAGCCCCGCCGAAGCCGCCGAGGACCTGCCGTCACCCCTGTCCCCCGCCTCCATCGCGCGCATCCCCGCCACGGGAAACCTGCTGCTTGTGTGGAATGATCACACGGGTATCGCCCCGGAACTGAAAAAGGTCCGCACCCCGATCACCGCCGCCGTCTCCAGGGACGAGGGGAAAACCTGGATTAACCGGATCAACCTCGCCGCCGATCCCGACGGCTGGTACTGCTACACCGCCATCACCTTCGCGGAGGACCGGGTGCTTCTCGGCCTGTGCATGGGCGACCGGCGCGGGAACGGCCTCGCCCGCACCAGCGTGATCTCATTTCCCGTGGCGCTGGTGGACGGGGCGGGTGATTGAACGGGGGCGCGGTCTTTCATGGTGTTTGCCGCCGTGTCCGCGCGGGATGGTATACTTTTGATGGTTTTGACCGCCGGGTATTTTCCCCGGCAAAAATGGGATGCGCCGGATGAACGGACGGTTGGCAGCAAAGAGGTTGGTTCTTGCCGCATGCTGCGGTGTTTCCGCCATGGCGTCGGCCTTCGGTGCGGACGCCCCCCCGGCGGACGCGCCTGAGAAGGCCGTGCCGTCCCTGTTGACGGTGGGCGCGGGCGCGGCGCTTCCGGGCACGCAGGCGGCCGTGCCGGTGGTGTACGGGGTGAACGGGGCGGCGGAGCAGGCGGCCTCGCTGGTGGCCGTTGTTGAATCGGGCGCGGCGTGGCTCAAGTTTGTGGGGATTACCCTCGGGCCGGAGCTGCTCGCGGCGGGAAAGACCGTTGACCACCACCAGAAGGACGGCGTCCTGAAGGTGGTTCTCTACGGCGGCGCGCTGCCCCTTGCGGAGGGCCAGACGTTTTACCTTCTTTTTGCCGTGGACGGTGCGGCAACCGCCGGCGCGTCGGCATCGGTGGGGCTGTCCTCCGTGGATGCGGCGACCCCGGAGGCGGAGAAGACGCTGGTGGACACGGCGGCGGGGACGGTGACGGTGTCCGGAGCCTCCTTCAGAAGGCACAGCGCGGACTATGACGCCGACTGGCGCATCAACCTTTCCGAGGTGTTGCGGGTGGTCCAGTTTTACAATCTGGGATCCTTCTCCTGTGCGGCGGGCACGGAGGACGGTTTTGCGCCGGGTGCGGGGGACCAGTCCTGCGGCGGCCATGATTCGGACTACACCCCCCGTGACTGGTCCGTTTCCCTGTCGGAACTGCTGCGGATCATCCAGTTTTACAACGCGCCCAACCGCTATTACGGGGCCGCGCCCGGCAGCGAGGACGGATTCGCCCCCGGCGGTTTCTTCCCCGGCCCGCCCAAGGCGAAATAGCCCGCCACGGCCCCCTTCACTTCCCCCTCCCCAAGCCCCCCGGCGCAAAAGAAAACCCGCATTCTCCGGCCAGAGCCGAAGAACGCGGGGAAAAGACGGGAACGGCGTTGCCTAGAAGATGTATTCCGGTTCCAGGACGGCGTCGTAGTTGATGCTCTTGTCGCTGAAGGGGAAGGACACCGACTCAAAGACGCCCGTGCCGGTGCGCATCGCGGCGCGCGCGGTGCCGAGCACCGGGGTCACCCCGACGAGATACCCGAGGGGCTTGCCCTTCTTGAGGTTCTTGTCGAAGGTCATGGGGATTTCCGCCCAGCCAAAGAGGACGTTCGAGAGGCCGCGGCCGAGTTTGGTCAGCGACTTTTCGAGCCCGGTCGGCTTGGGGAGATCCACGTCGGGATTGTAGGTTTGCGCATGCACCGGCACCACGGCCAGCACGATGGACGCAAGCACCAGCATTGCCAGTGCGGCTGCCACGACACGCTTGCTCTTCAAGGCACAGCCCTCCAAAAGAAATAAACCACCCGAAGGCAACAACTTGACTAGGGTGAAGTGTAGCACAGCCCCGGAATGTTGTCAAGAGTATTCCTGCCGCAATTTTGCGGTCCGCCGGGGGAAAAGAGGCCCGGAAAAAGGGGGCGGCCGCCGGAACCGAAGCTCCGGCGGCCGCCGTCATGCGTGAATTAGGGGGCTATTTGCGCCGCCGCGCCGCGCGCGCGCCCGCAAGGCCGAACAGCCCGGCGAGAAGCGCCATGGCCGCCGCGCCCGCCGCGGGCATGCCCTCGATCACCCTGACGTAATTGTTCTTGGTGACCGCGTTGGAGCCCTGGGCGTTGGTGACCGTGAGCGTGACGGTGTATTCGCCCTGCTCAAGATAGGTGTGCGCGGGGTTGCGCTCGGTGCTGGTGTCGCCGTCGCCGAAGTCCCACTGCCACTGGGTGATGGGCGACGCGCCCTGCACGGACTGGTCGGTGAAGCGCACGAGGAGCGGGGTGGAGCCCTCGGTCACGTCCGCGGTGAAGGCCGCCGCGAGCACGCCGGGCGTGGCCACGGTGACGTATCCGGCCCTTGTGAGCTGGTTCACGCCGCCGTTGGCCGCCGTCACGGTGAGGGTGACGGTGTAATTGCCCAGCGCGTTGTAGGTGTGCTGGGGCGCCTGCAGGGTGCTGGTCTGGCCGTCGCCGAAGTTCCACAGCCACTGCGTGACCGGGGAGTCGCCCGCCACGGAGGTGCTGGCGAACTGGACCGTGTGGGGCGCCTTGCCGGAGACCGGATAGGCGGTGAAGTTGGCCGTCGGCCCGCCGGGCGCGGTCACCACAATGAAGCTGTTCTTTGTGGCGGTGTCGGCGCCGATGGCGGTGGTGACCGTGAGGCTGACGGGATAGGCTCCCGCCGCCGCGTAGACATGCGCCGGCGCGGGGAGCGTGCTGGTCTGGCCGTCGCCGAAGCTCCAGAGCCATTCCGTGACGGGCGCGCCGCCGGGCAGGGACAGGTCGATGAACTGCGTGGCAAGGGGGGCGAGACCGGTGGTCGGCGCCGCCGTGAAGTCCGCCGTCGGGCCGCCGGGCGCGGTCACGGTAATGAAGCCCGGCTTGGTGACGGTGGCCTCCTGGCCGTCCGAGGCGGTGACCGTGAGGGCCACGTCATAGACGCCCGGAGTGGCGTAGGTGTAGAAGGGGCTCTTCGCCACGCTCGCGCCGCCGTCGCCGAAGGTCCAGGACCAGGAGGCGAGCGAGCCGGTGCCCGCGAGGGTCAGATCGGCGAACTGCACCACGCCGCCCGCGACCACGGAGGCCGGATAGGCGGTGAAGTCCACCACCGGCGGGGTGAAGCCCGTGACCGTCACAAGACCGGTCTTGACCTCGTCGTCCGAGCCCGCCGGAGTGGTCACGGTCAGCGCCACGGTGTATGTGCCCGGCGTCGCGTAGGTGTGGCTGGGGCTTTGCGCCGTGCCGGTTTCGCCGTCGCCGAAGTTCCAGGCCCAGCCGGATATCGGCAGCGAACCGGGCAGCGACGCGTCACCGAAATAGACCGTGCCGCCCGCGGGGATGGTCAGCGGGCCCGCCGAGAAGGCGGCCGTGGGACCGACGGGATCGGTGACCGTGATGAGGTCCGCCTTGGTCTCAATGCTGATGCCGTAGTCCGTCTGCACGGTCAGCGACACGGTGTATGTTCCCGCGCTGGTGTAGGTGTGCACCGGGTTTTGGGCGGTGCTGCTTTCGCCGTCGCCGAAGTTCCAGGTCCAGGCGTTGATGACGCCCGTGCCCGGGGTGGACTGGTCGACAAACTGGACCACGAGGTTTTTCGCGCCCGTGGACGGCGTGGCGATGAACTGGGCGACGGGGCCGTCGCCGGGGTCGCCGCTGGCGCCGGGGACATTCACATAGGCGCCCGCGGGCACCGTGGTGGACCAGGTCTGGCCGGGCCCGAGCACGCCGGGCGCGCCGGCCTCGCCGTCAATGGGCACGGGCACGTTGACGCCGACAATGAGGGAAACGCCCTCGATGTTGCCCGCGCTGTTCGTGTTGCGGATGAGCACCTGATCAAAGCCGTCAAACACCGACGCGCCGTCCGCGGCGCGGAGCACGCGGAATTCAAGGCCGTTGCCGCTGTTGAACGCGGGCGTCTCCGCGCCGTCGTTCCAGTAGCCCGCCTTGAGCCAGCCGCGGCTGCCGGGGCCGCCCTCGAGGTTCGGGATCACCGGCGTTTTGCCGCCGATGAAGGGGTTGTTCATCTTGAGGAGCGCGTCGTGGACGGTGCTGCCGAGCACGAGGGCGGGCGTCGCCGCCGCCGGGCTGTTGGCCAGCCTGGCCGCCTCGCTCATGTTGGAAATGACCGTCGCGCCGCCGTTGCTGTTGGGGTCGCCGCCGGGCGCGTTGTCGCCGCGCACCGACGCCGAAGAGGCCAGCACCACGGAGCCGTGCAGCTTGACCATGCCGGGCACGCCGAGGCCGCCGCCGCCGCCCTTGCCGCCGCCGCCGCCCGCCGCGCCGGCCGCGCCGCCGCCGCCCTGGCCGCCGTTGCCGCCCTTGCCGCCCTTGTTCAGCAGGCCCGTCACGCCGCCGTTCTGGCCGCCGTCCGCGCCCGCGATGCCCGCGGAGCCCGTGGCCGGGCCCTGGGGTGTGGTGCCCGCGCCGGAGCCGGTGAGCCCGCCCGCGGGGGTGCCCGCGGAGACATTCAACTCCGCCGGGGAGGTGAAGCGCAGCAGGCCACGCGCCGCGAGAACCACCGCACCGCCGCCGTCCGCGCCCTTGCCGCCCACGCCGCCGGAGCCGCCGGGCGCGCCCGTGCCGCCAATGCCGCCGCCGCCGCCGGTGCTGCCGGCCGCACCGCCCGCCGGCGAGGCAGGCCAGGTGGTGCCGGACACCTGGGCGCCCGCACCGCCCTCAGTCACGCCGCCGCCGCCGCCGCCGGAACTGCGGGAGGCGCCAACGCCAAGAAATCCGTCATAACCCGCGCCACCGGAGCCGCCGCCGCCGGAGCCGCCGGAGCCGCCGCCGCCGCCACCGCCGCCGCCGCCGCCCGCGCCGCCCGCGCCGCCGCCGCCGCCGCCGCCCGCGTTGCCGGCCACCAGCAGCAGCGAATTCGCCATTGCGGGAAGATCGGCGTAAGCCGCATTGCCGCCCTGGGCGCCGTTGTTGCCCGCACCGCCCGCGCCGGGCGCGCCGACGGATGCGCCCGCAGGCGCGTTGCCGCCGGGATTGGAGCCGCCCGCGCCTCCGGAATCCGGCGTGGCGGTGATGCCAAAGCGGGCATCCTTGCCGAGGCCGCCCGCATAGGACTCGCCGCGCGCGCCTCCGGAACCCGCCGCGCCGCCCGAGGGCTGCGCGCCGCCGGAGCCGCCGATGCCGTAGAGGCCGTTAAGGCCGAAGCCGCGCTGGCCCAGGCCGCCGTCCGTGCCCGAAGCGCCGGGCTGGCCGGCCGAACCGGGGCCGCCCGCCGTTCCCGGCTGGCTGGCGCCGCCGTGCTCGCCGTTGCCCTGGGCACCGCGGATGGTGTCCGCGCCGCCGCCGCGGCCGCCCGCGCCGCCGGAGCCGCCGGAGCCGCCGTTGCCGCCCGTGCCGCCGGAGCCGCCCGCGCCGCCGCCGCCGCCCGCGCCGCCGTCACCGCCGCCAAGCCTGCCTGCGGGCACGTTGACGGCAATGCCCCAGTCCATGTCACCCCGCGCCGCGATGGACAGGGGGCGCTCGCCGGTGACATTGATGGTGGCGCCGCTGACGCTCACGTTTTCAAAGGGGAACACGGCCACTTCCTGGCCGGTCTCGTAGCGGAGGTCCGTGCGGGCCGTGTAGGTGTTGCCGCCCACGGTCATGGTGCCCGGCGCGCCGCCGGTGACGCCGGTGTCCACCGTGATGGCGCCCGAGGAGACCGTGAGGTCGCCCAGGCTGCCGTCACTCTCATAGATGCTGCCGTCCGCGCCGGCGCCCTCACCCTCCTGGCTGACGACCACGGGGGTGCCCGACGGCACCGTGGTGGCCCAGGACTGGCCGGGCTGGAGCTCGCCGTTCACGCCGCCCGCGCCGCGGATGAGGCGCTTGTTGTTCGCGCCCACCTTCACGGTGACCTCCTGCTCGGAGGCGGAACCGTTGTTTTTGATGACCAACTGGTCAAAGCCCTCAAACACACTGGGGAAGATCCAGTAGGCGAGGTTCCCAACGGTGCCCGAAACGGAGAGGGCCTCAACTTCGGCCTTGTTCCAGTAGTCCGCCTTGCACCAGCCGTTTGCGGCGGGGCCGCCCTGCATGGTGGGGATGAGCGGGGTGGGGGCAAGCACGTAGGAGTTGTAGGCCTTCAGCACGCCGTCGTTGGTGGCCGCGCCCTGCACCGTGTTCGGATTGGTGAACTGGGGCAGGTTTGCGGCGCGCGCCGCCGCGTTCAGGTTGGAAACCACGGTGAATTTGCCGTTCTGGCCGGGGGTTGCGCCGCCCGCGTTGCCCGCGACAATCTTCGCCGTGTTGGCGCCGGCCTGGTCCACAAGCACCACGGAGCCGTGCAGTTTCACCATGCCCGGCGCGCCGTAACCGCCGCCGCCGCCGCTGCCGCCCCGGCCGCCGCCCGCGCTGGCACCGCCCGCGCCGCCGTCGCCGCCGTCGCCGCCGTTGCCGCCCTTGCCGCCCTTGATAAGGTCCACGGCCCAGCCGAGCCAGTCGGGAATGATGCCGGCGAGCAGGGGATCGCCCGCCTCGCCGCCCGCGCCGCCGGCTGCGCCCGAAGCGCCCGCGCCGCCGGGGGTGCCCGAGGCGCCGTTGGCGCCGTTGCCGCCCGCGCCGGGGCTGCCGGCCGAAATGTTAATCTGCGTTCCCTGGGTCATGCGCAGCAGACCGCGCGCGGAAAGAACAATACAGCCGCCGCCGGGCGCGCCGGTGCCGCCAAGGCCTCCGGAACCGCCCGCGCCGCCCTGGCCGCCGTTGCCGCCGGGGGCTCCCACGCCGCCCGTGCCCGGGTCGCCGCCGTTGCCGAAGAGGCCGATGAGGGCGCTCTCACCCGCGCCGCCCGCGCCGCCCCCGGAACCGGGGCTGGCGGAGCCGGCCAGGCCGGAGCCGCCCACGGAGCCGTTGCTGCCGCCGCCGCCGCCCGCGCCGCCGCCGGAGCCGCCGGTGCCGCTCACGCCGCCGCCGCCGCCGCCGCCGCCGCCGCCGCCGACCTGCGTGTCGGGAATCGGAATGCCCGCAATGGTGAATCCGGCAAAGTTGGTGCTGCCGCCGCCGCCGCCGCCGTTGGCTCCGGAACCGCCGCCCGCGCCGCCGCCGCCGCCGCCGCCGCCGCCGCCCGCGCCGCCGCCGCCGCCGCCGCCGCCGGGACCGGCCGCCAGAACAAGGGAATTCGCGTCAACGTTGAAATTGGGGCTTCCGCCGCTTCCGCCGCTTCCGCCCTGCTGGCCTGAAGTTGCATTGGTCGTTCCGGGGGCTGAACCGTTGTTGCCGTCGTTGCCGCCGGAACCGGGGAGGCCGTAGGTGATGGTGTAGTTCACAATCGGAATGGTGAGGGTCGCGGTGGTTCCCGCGCGCCCGTCCAGCAGCGCCGCGCGCGTCTTTGCCGCGCCGCCGTTGCCCACCGCGGTGGAACCCGTGCCGCCCTGGCCGGTGGCGCCGCTGTTGACGCCGCCGGTGCCGCCGGAACCGCCCGCGCCGCTTGTGTTGCCGTAGCCCGCGCCGCCCTGCTGTCCGGTGGCCGTGGCGGACTGGCCGGGCTGGCCCCCCTGGCCGGGCAGGCCCGCCGAACCCGCAAGACCAAGGCCGCCGTCCGCGCCGGGCTGGGACGATGGAAGGGCGTCGCCGCCCTTGCCGCCCGCGCCGCCGGTGCCGCCGCCGCCGCCCTGGCCGCCAATGCCGCCCGCGCCGCCCTGCGCACCGGGACCGCCGGTGCCGCCCTGGCCGCCGCCGCCCCTGCCCGCGGACACGTCAAAACTGGTGCCCACGGTCATGTCGCCGGAGGCCGAGATGGACAGGGGACGGCTGCCCGTCACCGTGGTGGCCACGCCTTCGGCGATAAACACGTCGGCGAAGTCAAACACGGCCACCCCGTCCACCACGCGGCCCCGGTACAGGTAGCCGATGGGGGATGCGTCCACCAGCAGTGTCGGCGGGGTGCTGCCCGTGTTGATTTCGATGGTCTCCCCGTTGAGCACCACCAGATCGCGCAGCACGCCGTCGCTCTGGTAGATGTCCTCCAGACTGGCCGATGCGGAGCCCATAAGCCCCGCCGTCAGGGCCAAAAACAGCAATGCGGCCGGAAGGATCCGACCGCGCACTGTTCCGCCTGTGGGAGAAGTGATTCGCGCAATGGAGGAAAGAATACGACTGGCCATGCCCGTTTCCCTTGCGTAGTGGCCCCTTGATTCAATGGGACCGTCCAAATTTGAGTATTACTGCGGTCTAAAATGACTGCATGTCCATCTGCCGGATAGACAA